>NZ_LMER01000004.1 GCF_001426435.1 Angustibacter sp. Root456
CGTGGCCGAGGGGGGTCCATTTTCAGCCGACGCTCAAGGGTCAGTTTTCAGGCGTCGCCGACACCAGTACCAACCCAGTAACCAACCCAGAAGACCAACCCACTAGGGCGGAAGACGAAGTGACACCAGAACAGAAGGCCAAGCTTGACGAGGTGTGGAACGAGGCTGGGGCCAGCTTCGCCAGCGAGGCAGCGGCGAAGGCAGCTCGTGGAGAACCGCTCAACTTCATCGAGCGCGAGGCGCTGGAGCAGCGAGAGCAGGCACTCTCGCTCGTGCCGAGCTTCGACGACTGAGCCACGGCCAAGGGCAGCGGCGAAGGGATGAAGAGCTAGCAGGCTTCCTCTGTGGGGCCTTCGGCCCCCATCGCAGCTAGCCACTTGGGGCAAGCCCCTGTGAGGCCTTCGGCCCCATTGCGCTGGCGAGACTCCCCTAGCCCTTCGCCGCTGCCCTCTAGGTCTGCCGCTGCCTCAACGTTTCGCCGCTGCCCAGGTGGGGCCGTCCAGGCCCCCTAGTCCGCTTGCTCAGCCTGGGGGCCAGCTCGGCGCCCCCTCAGAGCTCGTGGGGAGTGGCTTTCAGGGCCTGATGGCCCTTGCCGGGTGTTCTGTACCTGAGAGGGCAGAAACCCTCCTCAAACCCTGCCCACACACCTCTCAGCCCGTACTCAGCCGCTGAGGCTGTGTCAGCTCCAGTGCAGCACTACCCAGACAGCAACCACCCAGGCCCCTCGCCACGACGGCAGGGGCCTTCGTCATGCCCAGCCCTACCGAGGGCTCGGGCTTCACCAAGGAAGAAGATCAAGTGACGAACACCAGCACCACCAGCTCCAGCGCCGTCGAGCAAGCACCGACCATTGCCCCGGCTGTGGCTGAGCTCGTCCGTCGAGCCGCCCAGGGCAAGCTTCTTTCCGTCGAGGTGGCACCGCCTGGCAAGGCTGCTCGCGCTCCGCGCTCGACCCCAGCGGCGAAGGTGCGGCTGAGCGAGTCCGGCGAGCGGCTGGACACGATCAACGGGCTCGTGCACGGCACAGCCTCAGTGTTGATCTTCTCTCCGTCTGAGCGACCCTTCCGGCTGGACGCTCGACGGCTCACCAGCGGGCTCGGCTGGGTGCGGGAGGGCTTGGTCAGTCAGCCCAGCGGCGACGTTCGCAAGATCGAGCATGGCCCCGTGTCCGAGCGAGTCACCCGAGCTGGGCTCCTCCTCCAGTCCCACCTCTGGAGCGTCACCGCTGCCGCTCCCCTGCCGGTACTTGGCGCTGGCCCTGTCCCCCAGCACGCTCGCTCTGGCTTCGCCAGCACCTTTGCCGCCAAGTGCTGCCGTGGTGGCTCGCTGAACGTGTGGAGCACGGTCCACTCTCACAGCCTGAACGTGCGCCAGGAAGGCCAGCTAGTCACTCGCGAGCTGCTCGTGGTGCTCGACGTGAGGAACGGACGAGGGACCACGCTCGACCACGCGCTAGAGGTGGTGCGGGACCAGATCGAGAGCACCGCTGGCGAGGCCGTGGCCTACCTGGGGCGCTGCACTACGGCAGAGGCTGTGCTGCACGAGCCCCAGCCGACTGGCTCGCTCGTGGCCGCTCGCTTCACCTTCGACTCGCTGGCGCCTGTTAGGGCCACAGCGGCATGAGCACCACGACGGCAGCGGCGAGGAGTGAGGCTGTCTGTGAGCTGCTCGACTGCGAGGCTCCGGCCTACTGCCGTGAGCTGTGCGCTCGCCACTACGCCAGGCAGAGGCGGCACGGCTCGCCGCTGGCTCCGCGCGGATCGGGCAGGAGCAGGACGGAGCCCGCTGCTCTGAGTGCCAGGAGCGCATCGCTGACGACAGCAAGAGCCCTGCTCCTCTGTCGTGCTCGGCTTCCTGCCACTCTCGCCGCTGACGACGGCTGAGCTCTCCATAGAGCGGCCCAGGACAAGCTCCAGTCCGTCGCGGTTACAACGTTGGCAGTCTGCTCGTACTCCCCACCCCAACCCCAGCGGCAACGTCGACTAGGCGCCCGAGAAGGACTCAGGAGGGGTGACTTGCCGAGTGATCGACCCATCTTGTGCCCCACCTGTGAGACACAGGTCGAACATGCAATCCTCAACCCAGCGTCGCGACCCCACGGCACGCCTTGAGCAAAGGCCACCGAGGGTGGCCCGGACGGCCCTACCCTTTCCCGCATGAGTGAGGTGAACTCGGAACCGCGAGTGGACGTCGGCTGGTGCCACAGTTGCGGGACCCTTCAGCTAAAGGGAGAGATGCCTGTCCGAAGCCTCCCCTGGACGAATGGACCTGAGCCGGTCTGCATTGTCTGCGGTGACGAGCCGTGGAAGCTCGGCGTCTGGGACAAGGGAGATCACTTCCTGGCCTGTCCATGGGTCCACGCTGCTCGCGCAAGAACCGTCGACTGGGCGCCCAGTTTCACGTGCGCGTGTCCAGGTGTCGGCTGACGATGCGCGCTCTAGGCGTCGCGTCGGTTGGATTGATGCTTGCGGTGTCCGGGTGCGCCAGCGCTGCACCCACGAAGTCGACGGACGCCTGCACCGACCCCAAGGCAACGGCGCAGAGATACCTCGAAGCCGCCAACGAAGACCGATCTGCGATCGACCGGCATAGCCTTAACGGCAACCCGGCCAGTCCAGCCGACGTCATGCCGCTCCGTGATGCTCGGGCGGCCTGGCGCCACGACATGCGTCTGGCAGGGCAAGTGATCGTCGGCAACCCGACATGCTTCGACGCTCAAGCTCGGGCGCAAGCTCAGGAAATACTCGAACAACTACCAGCTGAATAGCCGGACTGACTGCCTGAACCTTCGGATGTGTCCATTATCTGCGGGCCAGAACGGACGCAGGATGAGGGCACTGTCGACCGCCTTCCGTTCTGCGAGAACGTGAACAGCCACCCTCCAGGTCCGCCGGGTGTCGACACATCGACTTTCAAACCGTGGCAGGACCTCGCGCGCTAAGACGTGGCGGTCGACGCAAATCTCCCCCAAGGGTTCCCCCCCCTATCCTTCTGGCATGCCGGAGGAGCGCTGGGGCGAGAAGTGGCAAGTTGGTGACCGCGTAACAGTGTGGAACCACTACGAGGAGCCGAGCCGGCTACGGCACGGCGTCATAGTCAACCGTTCTTGGGGCCGCGAGCGAGGCAAGCCGATCTACTGGTTCACCCTCCAACTGGAGGGGGTGGAGGGAACTTGGGTGTTTGGTCCGGGCGCGCTGCAAGTGCCGGAACCCTGAACCTGTTCCCAGCCGCCGCGCATCCGACTGCCAGCCGCCGATAGGGCGGCCACCGATCGAGGGACGGCCCGCGCAGTTGCGCCGCCTCAGCGGCTTCCCGTGGCAGACTCCAGCGCGCCACAGCGCTCGGTAGATCGTCCCAGGGGGACAACATGGGAAAGCAATCTCGACGCCCGAACCGCCGCACGCGTCCTGGGCGCCAACGCGGCGGCCCCACACCTTTGAACGTGGTGATCGCGACAGCGCCATACGCCGACTTCAATGGGCCGTCAATGGAGCGGGATCTCCTCCTTGTGCGATCGGCCATCTTGTATGCGGATACCGTTCAATTGGTCAGCCCGGGGGCGGCCATGTTGGCCAATGTAGCGACGCTCGCGAACGGGGATGAGCGGAACCTTCTGGGCCTCCTTACGTCGCTGGACGACGGGACAATCGCTCACCTGGGTGCTAGTGAACTGCCTGAGAACTGGCGCGAAGTCCTCTCCAGAATGGCTGCGTTCGGTGACGAGGAATGGGACCTAGTGGAGTCGCTGGCAGGCCAACCAGTCCCCCAAGAGGCGCGGTCGGCGTCCAAAGAGTTTCGGGAACGGCTCAGGCAAGCTGCCTCTGAGATGCAACAGGTCGCAGCAGGCATGATCCAAGACTCGGGAGCCAACGAGCTCACCGCCGCGTTCGATGCGGGCCTTCTTACGCTGTCCCCGTCCGGCTTGGACAAGGGTGCGGATGCTGAGTCCTTCACTGCCGGGTACGTGGACATCCTTCGGGGCCTGCTCAGGAATACGTCCGCTCACCTCTTGTTCGACGAGCAGATTAGGGACCTCGTGAGGAGCCTCATCAACGAGGGGCAGGTCGAGCCTTCTACGTTGACCATGGTCCAGGCTGGCCGTGCGGCGATTGGGAGCGGCCTTGTGGCACGCCTTCCCGCGTTCCCCGGCGTCCCCTTGGATGAGCTCATCGACCTCCGTTCTGACCTCGACGATCCATTGTCGAGATACAGGCGGAGTGTGGCTCAGATGTCGGCGCAGATGAACGTCAGCGCGGTCAATCCGGAGTTGGAGGCCGAGATTGACGACCTCTGGACCGTCGAGGTCGATCCAACGCTGAGGGATTTGAGGGAGGGACTGGCAGAGCATGGGCTAGTCCGTGATGTCGCACGCTCGTTGGCCGAGGACGTGTCCAGCGTCGTGGCAGGGGCGACTGGCAGCACAATCACCCTGGGTTTCACTTCTCTGTCCCACCTGTCCGGATGGCTCCAGGTGGCGGGAGGGGCGCTACCTCTCGCGTCTGCCCTCGCTGGGAGCGCGATCAAGGGGATCCACGCCCGAGGCGATGGCCAACATGAAGTACAGCGTCACGACCTCTTCTACCTGGTCGAGCTGGGCCGCCGCCTTCAGCGCAATGGCGCATAAGGGGAGCCCCGGATGAGCTACGCGCAGAAAGCGAAGCCGGATGTCGACCGACGCGCACCATGGGAAGCGGCTGCGGACTGGCCGCTGACCCTTGCTGCTGTGGCCTTTCTCCTTGCCTACGCCTTGCCGATCCTGGACCCTGAGTTGTCCTCGCCCATGCTACGGCTGTGCCGACTGACGACCTGGCTCGCGTGGGCCTTGTTCGTCGTGGACTACCTGGCGCGGCTAGCGCTGAGCGGAGCGCGCTGGGAATTCGTTCGATCGCATCTTCTCGACCTGGCCGTCATTGCACTGCCGCTGCTTCGGCCCCTGCGCCTACTGCGACTCGTGACTTTGCTGAGCGTCCTCAACCGGTACGCCGGAGCATCGCTGCGCGGTCGGGTCGCGGTGTACGTCGCTGGGTCTACCTCCCTCGTGCTACTCGTGGCATCGCTGGCGGTGCTCGACGCTGAGCGAGGACACGAGGGCAGCAGTATCGAGACGTTCCCTGATGCCCTGTGGTGGGCCATGACGACGGTCACCACCGTTGGCTACGGCGACCGCTTCCCTGTCACCGGGACGGGCAGGCTGATTGCCGCTGGTCTGATGTTGGCGGGTATCGCCCTGCTCGGCGTGGTGACCGCCTCGCTGGCGTCCTGGCTGCTCGAACAGGTGCGCGAGGTGGAGGAGGAGAGCGAGGCTGCCACTCGTCGCGACGTCGCAGCTCTGACCGCCGAAGTGCGGGCACTGCGCCAAGCACTGGAGCACGTAACGGACCACGAGCGGTAGGCCCATGTCACCGCCAAGCGTTCAGCCAGGCAGTCTCGGCGGCAGCCTCCGCCTCCTGCAACCGCGCTAGCTCCTGTATGGACTCCTCAGTGATGGTTCGGTTCGGAAGCCGGATGGGCTGGCTGGCATCGTCAATGGCGAAGAACTCCTCAATGCCCCTGCGGTGTGCTTCTACGGCGTCCGTGTACGCCTTGCAGAGCGTCCATCGCTCGACGTAGCGGGCGGCCTCCCCTGGCAGGTGCCAGGCGTCAGGGCCGCTCTGGCTCTCGGTCCACCATGCCGCCGAGAGCGGGGCTCCTGCCTTCGCTACTTCTGTCGCTAGGTCCGTGGGCACGGGGCCGTAGGGGTCCGCCATGAGGGCTTCGCGAGTCTGGGGCTTGAGGTTGCTCCACCAGGAGTCAAGGTCAGTCATGCCGACGACGGTAGCCAGGCAGGGCGACACCCTCCCCTACTTGCCGCATGTCCGGGCGTCCCCTCTGGAACGCTGTGGCCGTGCCAACGTCAATAGAGCTCGTGCGAGGAGTCGGAACCGCGCTCACTCTGGCAGGGGTCTTCCTGGTCGCACCCTCCGGCACAGTGCACGCCGTTCGGTCCTCTTGGACTTGGTTGCGCCGAGCGCCACGACGAGCTCGCGCGAGGATGGCGAGCACCTGGCTCAAGAAGGTGCCCTGGCTTGGCCGGTGGCTCAGTAGTGCGAGCGTTCGGATCGCTGGCATTAGCGCATCGGCGACGGTCACCATGTCCGCAAGCGGCTCCGTCTCCGTCGTGGTGGCATGGCTGCCGGACACAGAGCCGGTGCACGCGAGGGTTACCCAGCTCCAGCGCAAGCTCGACGACGTGCGAGCGGAAGTAGATAAGCTGCGAAAGGACCACCACGCCAAGTTGGACGAGCTGCGGGCAGAGCTGAACGACAGGGCCGAGCGACTATCGGCCCAGGTGGAGGAGCTCCAACGGCGGCTCACTCAGGCCGAGGCTGAGGCTGCCGTAGTCGATGCCAACGCTCTGCCGTGGGTCTTCGGCGGAGTCCTGCTCCAGAGCTGGCCCAGTGTCGTCGCATGGCTGCCGGTGTGGCTGCTCTGGCCCGTGCTGCTTGGGCTCTGCGCGCTTGCTGCCCGGCAGACCGTGAGGGCTGTACGGCGCGAGGTGGAGAGAGCGGGGCTTGCGGAACCGGGAGGCGCTGCTCAAGCAGCCTGAGACAAGTTCCCAGACACAAAGTCCGGTTGCAGTGACTCCTGAATGGTGTACGGCCCGAACACCGTGCTGACCGTGCGGATCTGGTTGATCCACTCGGTGTGGTCGACGGCCCCCGCCTGACGCCACGACGTCAGGCCCACCTCCTCGTAGAGGCCGACCCCCTTCTCGCACAGCCGCCGCCCGTTGAACGCGGTCGAGAGGTCGAGCACCGCGGCGTTGGTCAGGCCCGCAGACGTGACCGCCGAACGCACGGCCCGGTTGATCACCGGCAAGGCCGTCCCGTTGGCCCAGTCCAGGTCGCGGTTCCAGAAGCCGCACCCTCCGACGCTCTGGCGCGAGTACCCGCTCTGCGGGTAGCGGGCCGCCGTCGACGTGGGCAGCGGCGAGGGGTAGGTCTGCACGAGCAGGCGCCAGTCGCCGTCTGCGTACCCGGCGTCACGCATGGCGGTGCGCACGTTGCCCAGGGCCCGCGCGATCTTCGCCGAGACCGCTGCCTCGTTCGACGACGTGAAATTCCCCTTCACCGACGCGTCGTCGTTGCAGTAGTTGGGCCACCACGACGACGACGTGAGCCAGTCGGTGACGCAGCTCTGGACGACGGAGGCGAAGTTGAAGTCGTTGCCGCCGATGGAGACGACGACCATCGAGACGCGGTGGTCGCGCGCCAGCTCGCGCAGGGCAGCGGCTTGGCCCTGCCGACCCGAGGCGTCGCTGTAGAAGTCCAGGCCCGGCTTGAAGTAGCCGCTGGAGTCGGTGAAGGTGGCCGTGCGAGCGCCCGAGCACGCCAGGTTGGCGCTGCTGACGCCATCGCCGATGCTGATCTCGGCGGCCTTGCTGCGGTGACAGCGAGCGATCTGCTCACCGGTGCCGGAGGCGTTGTCGAAGTAGGCGGTGGAGCCCAGCGCGTCCGCAGGAGTGGTGCTGGCATTCGAGGACCCGGCCCAGCGACCGGCCTCGCCGCTGATGTAGCTGTCGCCCAGTGACACGACCCACGGGCTGCCCGAGGGTGCGGCGCTCGCGGGGGCCGCGCCGGTGAGCGCGCCGGCGCCGACGGCGGCCACTGTGACCGTGAGCGCCCACCCCCGCCGCCACCGGGTCGACCGGTTCCACCTGGACGGGCGTGAGTGGTGGCCAGACAGCGTCATCCGGGGCTCCCCGAACTCGAAGATCAGCAGTGCGGCGAGTGTGGCACGCGTCACAGGACGTCCTCGCCCAAGAGCAGGTAAAGACTCGGTCGAGGAAAGGTCGTCGGGTCCTCGGCGAGCCGGCGGTGGCTGTCGGTGCGGGGCAGCACAATCAAGGGGTGAGCGCCCAGCCGACGGTGCGGCCCGACGCCGACGTCTCCGCCGCCCTGGAGGCGTGGGCTGCAGCGGGCGTGCGCCGTGGTCAGCCGATGGGCCTGGCCGTGGAGTCGCGCACCGGAGCCGTCGTGGTGGGTGGCCCGCACGCGGTCGCCTTCAGCGCCGCACAGTACCCCGGCGCGATCGCAGCGGTCGACGCGGCGCTGCGTCCCCGGTGGGTGTGGTGGTGCGCCGCCACGACGGCGGGCCCGCTCGCCGACGCGGGCCGCCGACTGGGGGTCTGCTGGGACCTCGCCGCGGTGCACCGGCTGCTGGCCGGAGGCAGCACCGACGACGCCGGCACGGTGTGGGCCGCGCTGCACGGGCTCGACGCGGCGAGCCGTCCGCGCACCGGTCAGCTCGACCTGCTCGCTCCCGCGGCCAGCGCCCCACCGGCGCGTCGCCCCGCGCCTGCGGACGACCCGTGCGCAGCGGCGATCGACGGCACCGGCCACCTGCGAGCCGAGTGGGTCGACGGCGGGTGGGCGCGCGATCTCGACCGCCTCACGGTCTGGGCGACGCTCGCCCTGCGGGCCCAGCTCGCGCAGCACCGGCTCCTGCACGACCGATCGCACGAGCCCGGCGTCGGCGGCGATCCCCTGCGCACCGCGTTCTCGGAGTCGGCGGCCGCGCTGCTGTGCGTCGAGCTCGAGCGCGACGGCTTGCCGATCGACGGGCCCGAGCTCGACCGGCTCGTGGCCGAGGCGGTGGGGCCACGACCCCGCAGCCCGGCCGAGGCCGCCGCAGCCCGGCGGCAGCGCGACCGGGCGGTGCTGCAGCACCTCCCGGGCGGCGAGGCGTCAGGCACCGACCTGCGCAACCCCACCCAGGTGCGCGAGGCCCTGCGCGGGGTGGGCATCGAGGTCCCCGACACGCGGTCGTGGCGGCTGGAGCCCTGGCGCGAGCACCACCCCCTGGTTGCCGCGCTGCTGGCCTGGCGCAAGAGCGACCGGATAGCGACCACCTACGGCTACGACTGGATCGACCGGCACATCGGTGCCGACGGCCGCCTGCGCGGCGACTGGCAGGCCAGTGACGGGGCCGCCGGCCGGATGACCGCCGGTGCCGGTCTGCACAACCTGCCGGCTGAGCTGCGGTCAGCGGTCGCGGCACCGCCGGGGCAGGTGCTGGTGCGAGCCGACCTCGGCCAGGTCGAGCCGCGCGTGCTCGCCGCGGTGTCCGCAGACCGCGCCCTGGCCGCGGCCACCGCGGCCGACGACCTCTACGCCCCCGTCGCGGCGCGCCTCGGGGTCGAGCGAGCGGTCGCGAAGGTCGCAGTGCTGGCCGCGATGTACGGCCAGACGTCGGGCACGGCCGGAGAAGCGTTGAAGGGCCTCGACCTCGCCTACCCGGTGGCGATGCGGTACCTGCGCCGCGCGAGCGACGCGGGTCGCGGCGGTCAGGCGGTGCTCACCCACGGCGGCCGCCGCGTGCCCATGTGGACCCCCGCGCCCGCGGCTGACGAGCGGCAGGCGGCCGCCCTCGCCGGCGCGCGCGGCCGCTTCGCGCGCAACGCAGTGGTCCAGGGCTCGGCCGCCGAGCTGTTCAAGGCGTGGGCGGTCACCGTGCGCTCGGCCGCCCAGTCCCTCGGCGCCACTGTCGTCCTGTGCCTGCACGACGAGCTGCTGGTGCTGGCCCCGGACCACGAGGGTGAGGCCGTGGCCCACCTCCTGCACCGCACCCTGGACGACGTCGCCGCCGCCTGGGCGCCGTCGAGCGGTGTGCGGTTCGTGGCCGACGTCCGGGTGGTGCAGCGGTGGTCGCAGGCCAAGGGGTGACAGCATCGACACCATGAGCTCACCGACCACCGCCGAGCGCGGCGTCGAGGTCGCCTTCGTCCTCGGCGGTGGAGGGGTCCTCGGAGCCAGCGAGGTCGGCATGCTGCAGGCGCTGCACGCGCACGGGGTGCGAGCGGACCTCGTCGTCGGCACCAGCGTCGGCGCCATCAACGGCGCGCTGCACGCTGCGGCGCCCGACGACACGGAGCAGATCGCACGCGTGTGGCGCTCGATGTCGGGCTCGGCGGTCTTCGGTGGCTCACCGGGCGAGCGCCTGCGGCACCTGGCTCGGCTGCCCACCGCCCTGCACGGCAACCAGGCCCTGCGCTCGCTGCTCGAGGCCCGGCTCGACGGTCTGGGGTTCGCCGACCTTCAGGTGCCGTTCGAGTGCTGCGCGGCCTCCATCGAACGCGCCGCCGAGCACTGGTTCACCGACGGGCCGCTCGTCGAGGCGATCCTGGCCTCGTGCGCCGTCCCGGGGCTGTTCCCGCCCGTGCGCGTCGCGGACGAGCACTACCTCGACGGCGGTCTGGTCAACTCGATACCGATCGCGCGGGCGATCGAGCGCGGGGCACGCACGGTCTACGTCCTGCAGGTGGGCCGCGTCGAGCGCCCGCTCACCGCACCGACGCGCCCCTGGGACGTCGCCACCGTCGCCTTCGAGATCGCGCGCCGTCATCGCTTCGCTCGCGACCTCGCCGAGGTGCCCGACCACGTCGCAGTGCACGTGCTGCCGGCCGGTGACCCCGAGACCCCCTTGGCCAGCCTGCGCTACCGCAGCACCGCCCAGGTGCCCCGGCGCATCGAGCAGGCGCGGGTGGCCACGACCGCCTACCTCGAGCAGGTGGCCGGCTGATGCTCCCCCCGACAATCGTGCGTCGGGGCGTGCTCGCACCGGTCATGATCCTGGCCGCCCTGGCCGCGGTGAGTGCCCTGCCGCTGTGGCTCGTGCTGCTCGCGGCCGCCTCACCGATCCTGCCGGGAGCCACGTGGCGTCCCCTGCGCGTCGGCTGGCTGGTGCTGGTCCACCTCGTGCTCGAAGCGAGCATCCTGGTCGCGCTGCTGGCCCTGTGGGTGGCCAGCGGCTTCGGGTGGGCCATCCGCCGTCCCCGCTTCGAGCGGGCGCACTACGACATCGTGCAGCTCTACCTGTCGGTGATGTATCGCGAGTCTCGGCGCGTGCTCGGGGTCGAGGTGCAGGTCGAGGGGCCCGCACCATCCAGCTACCACGACCGGCCGCTGCTCGTGTTCAGCCGGCACGCGGGCCCTGGCGACTCCTTCCTGCTCGTGCACGCGCTGCTCACCTGGTACGACCGCGAGCCGCGCATCGTGCTGAAGGACACCCTGCAGTGGGACCCCGCCATCGACGTGCTCCTCGGTCGCCTGCCGAACCGGTTCATCCGTCCGCACCCCGACGACGGCGCGGCCGTCGAGCGCCAGATCGCCCAGCTCGCCACCAACCTCGACCACGACGACGCGTTCGTGATCTTCCCCGAGGGGGGCAACTTCACCCGGCGCCGGCAGGCGCGGGCCATCGCACGGCTGCGGGCCAAGGGCCTGCTGGACGCCGCGGAGCGCGCGGAGAAGCTGCGGCACGTGCTGCCGCTGCGACCCGGTGGCGTCCTCGCCGCGCTGCGGGCCGCCCCGGACGCCGACGTGGTCTGGGTCGCGCACACCGGCACCGACCACCTGATGTCCGTCGCCGACGTGTGGCACGCTCTGCCGCTCGACCAGACGATCCGGATGCGGTGGTGGCAGGTCGCGGCCGACGAGGTGCCCGCCACCGAGCAGGAGCGCCTGGAGTGGCTGCAGCACTGGTGGGTGCGCATCGACGACTGGATCGACGAGCACCGCGACGCACCGGCTGCGTCATGACCGGCTTGCAGGTCACGCGCACCCTCCAGGTACCCGACGCCGAGCTGACCTGGCGCTTCAGCCGGGCGTCCGGCCCAGGCGGCCAAGGCGTCAACACGACGGACTCGCGGGTCGAGCTGGCGTTCGACGTCACGGGGTCGTCCGTGCTGTCAGAGCAGCAGCGCGAGCGCGTGCTGCAGCGCCTGGCCCGTCGCGTCGTCGACGGACGCCTCGTCGTGGTCGCCTCCGAGCACCGTTCGCAGCTGCGCAACCGCGACGCCGCCGCGCGGCGCATGGCCCAGCTGCTGCGTGAGGCGCTCGCGCCCGACCCGGCCCGACGCCGGCCCACCCGCCCGACGCTGGGCTCGCAGCGCCGCCGGCTCCAGACCAAGACCCAGCGGGGTGAGACCAAGCGGTTGCGGCGGCCGCCGAGCGAATGATGAACGTCCCGCGCCCGCAGGTTCACCGGGCGAAGCAGCGCCGGACGCGCCATGATCGTCCCGCTCGGGGCGATGCCAGGTGGAGGCAGTCATGAAGGAGCAGCAACCGTGAGCGGTGACAGCATCGCGGCCAGCGCCGGCCAGGCCGCTCGGAAGGTCTCGCAGTCGCCGTGGCTCGAGCGGGCCGCACGGGTCGGCTTCGTCGTCTCCGGCGTACTGCACCTGCTCATCGCGTACATCGCGGTGCAGGTGGCCTGGACCCGGCCCAGCGCGAAGGCCGACCAGTCCGGCGCGCTCAGCCTGCTGGCCCACCACGGCTGGGGCGAGGTCGTGCTGTGGGTCGGGGTCGTCGGGTTCGCCGCGCTCGGCGTGTGGCAGGTGACCGAGGCCCTGCTCCCCCGCGTCGGGGACGTCAAGGAGCAGCTCGGTCCACGCGCCAAGGCGCTCGCCAAGGGCGTGGTCTACCTCGTGCTGGCGGTGAGCACCCTGTCGTTCGCGCGCGGCTCGGGGTCATCGAGCAGCAAGCAGAGCCGGGACTTCACGGCGTCGCTGATGTCGCACAGCGGCGGCCGCGTGCTCGTGGTGTGCGTCGGACTCGCCGTGATCGGCGTCGGCGGCTACCACGTCTACAAGGGCGTGACGAAGAAGTTCCGCCAGGACCTCGTGGGCAACCCGGGCGCGGTGGTCGAGCACCTGGCGCTCGCCGGGTACGTCGCCAAGGGCATCGCCCTCGGGATCGTCGGTGTGCTGTTCTGCATCGCGGGCGCGCGCCAGCAGCCCAGCAAGGCCACCGGCCTGGACGGTGCGCTGCGCACCCTGCGCGAGCAACCGCTCGGTGGCGTCCTGCTGACGCTGGTGGCGCTGGGGCTGGCCGCGTACGGGCTGTACTCCTTCGCCCGGGCTCGCCGCGCCCGCTTCTAGCTCGTCCACAGGGCGACGGCGCCCCGCGCTTCGTCCACAGGCCGGGCCGTCGTGGACCCGGCTGTCGGCCGGCTCACGTACGGTGCCTCAGGTGACCTCATCCAGCACTCAGACCGACCCGCCGACTCCCGGCTCCTCGGACGCTCCGGCCGACGTCCGCGCGGCGGCGTCCGCCGTGCTGGCGACGCTCGTCGGCCGGCCGGACGCGCAGTTCCGCGAGGGTCAGCTCGAGGCCATCGAGGCGCTGGTCGTCGACCACCGGCGCGTGCTGGTCGTGCAGCGCACCGGGTGGGGCAAGTCGGCGGTGTACTTCGTCGCGACGGCGTTGCGCCGAGCGACAGGTGCCGGCCCGACGCTGATCGTCTCGCCGCTGCTCGCCCTCATGCGCGACCAGGTGGCGGCGGCCGCACGGGCCGGCGTGCGGGCGGTCACCATCAACTCCGGGAACGCGGACGAGTGGGGCGCCGTGAGCGCAGCGCTGGCGGCCGACGAGGTCGACGTGCTCCTCGTGAGCCCCGAGCGGCTCAACAACCCCCGCTTCCGGGCCGAGCAGCTACCCGACCTCGCGGCCCGTTGCGGGCTCCTCGTCGTCGACGAAGCGCACTGCATCAGCGACTGGGGGCACGACTTCCGGCCGGACTACCGGCGCATCCGCGACCTGCTCACCGATCTGCCCGCGGACACCCCCGTTCTCGCCACCACCGCGACGGCGAACGCGCGGGTCGTCACCGACGTCGCCGAGCAGCTGGGGGCCGGCGGCCACGACGTGCTGACCCTGCGGGGGCCGCTGGCACGCGAGAGCCTGCGGCTGGGCGTCCTTCGCCTGCCGACCGCCGAGCACCGGCTGGCCTGGCTGGTGGCGCACCTCGGCGAGCTCGAGGGCAGCGGCATCATCTACACGCTCACCGTGTCGGCCGCCGAGGACCTCGCCGTCCTGCTCCGCGACGCCGGCTTCGCGGTCCGCGCGTACACCGGCCGCACCGATCCTGCCGATCGCGTGGAGGCCGAGGACCTGCTGCGCCGCAACGAGGTCAAGGCCCTGGTCGCCACCAGCGCCCTCGGGATGGGCTTCGACAAGCCCGACCTCGGCTTCGTCGTCCACGTGGGGGCGCCGTCGTCGCCCATCGCGTACTACCAGCAGGTCGGCCGCGCCGGGCGCGCGACCGAGCGCGCCGACGTGCTGCTGCTTCCCGGCGTGGAGGACCGCGACATCTGGGCCTACTTCGCCAGCGCCTCGATGCCGCGCCAACCGGATGCCGAGGCGGTGCTCACCGCGTTGTCGCAGGCCGGCCGGCCGATGTCCACCGTCGCCCTCGAGGCCGTCGTCGACGTCCGCCGCACCCGGCTCGAGCTGCTGCTCAAGGTGCTCGACGTCGACGGCGCCGTGCAGCGGGTCAGTGGCGGCTGGATAGCCACCGGCACGCCGTGGGTGTACGACGCCGACCGCTACGCGCGGGTGGACGACGCGCGGCGACGTGAGCAGCAGCTGATGCTCGACTACGAGGCGACCCCCGCGTGCCGCATGGCCTTCCTGCAGGCGGCTCTCGACGACGACTCAGCCCGCCCGTGCGGCCGGTGCGACCGGTGCGCGCCGCCCTGGTACGCCGAGTCGGTGCCCGACGCGGCGCGAGAGCGGGCGGGCGAACGGCTCGCCCGGGCCGGTGTCGAGCTCGAGCCGCGCGCGCAGTGGCCGAGCGGCATGGCCCGCCTGGGGGTCGAGGAGTCCGGCAAGATCTCCGCCGACGAGCGGCCAGCGACCGGCCGGGCCCTGGCCCGCCTCACCGACCTGGGCTGGGGCCAACGCCTGCGCGAGCTGCTCGCCGCGCCGGACGCCCCGGTACCCGACGCGGTGCTGCGGGCCTGCGCCGGCGTCCTGCGCGACTGGGACTGGGCGCAGCGTCCGGTGGCCGTGGCCTGGGTGCCCTCGCGCCGCCGCCCCGAGCTGGTGCGTTCGCTCGCCACCGGCCTCGCCGAGCTCGGTCGCCTCACCGACCTCGGGCCGCTCGACCTGGTCGATGGCGGACCCACCGGCGAGGCGGGGGGCAACAGCGCCTTCCGGCTCGCTGGCGTGTGGGGCCGCCTGGCGGTCGGAGACCGGCTGGGCGCCGGTCTGGCCGCCACGCGCGGCCCGGTGCTGCTCGTCGACGACGTCGTGGACTCGCGGTGGACCCTCACCGTGGCCGCGCAGCAGCTGCGCCGGCACGGCGCCGACGAGGTCCTCCCCTTCGCGCTCGCCGTCGCCGGCTGAGCCCTAGGCTCGCCCCGTGGACGTCGCTGATCTTGTTCTGGAGTCCGTCGGTTGGGCCGGCTCGGCCCTGGTCGTGTGGTCGCTGCTGCAGAGCCGGATCCTGCGTCTGCGCTGGCTCAACCTCGCCGGGTCGCTGGTGCTCACCGCCTTTAACGCGGTGCTGGGCGTCTGGCCGATGGTCGGGCTCAACGCCGCGCTCGCCGTCATCAACGTCGTGCAGCTGCGCCGCCTGCTGACCACGCGCCATGACGCGGCGGCCTACCGCGTCGTCGAGGTGCGGCCCGATGACGCCTTCCTCGCCCACGTGCTGCGCACGCACGCCGACGACATCGCCCTCACCGCACCCGCCTTCACCGGCACCGCCGGGGCCGACCTGACCGCCCTCGTCGTGGAGGGCGACCAACTGGTCGGCGTCGTGGTCGCACGGGACGCCGGTGGTGGCACCGCGCAGGTCGCGCTCGACTGGGTGGCGCCGCCGTACCGCGACTTCACGCCCGGCGAGTTCGTCTACCGCCGCAGCGACCTGTTCGAAGGTCACGGCTTCCGGCGGGCCGTCGCGCCGACGGGCATGCGTGACAGCACGGCCTACCTGCAGCGGGTGGGGTTTCGCGGCGAGCCTCCGACGCTCGAGCTCTGAGCCGACGGCGTGCTCGTCCTAGCGACGGGCGCGACGGGCGCGACGTTCGCGGGCGATCGCCTCGCGGATCGGTGGCACGACCACGCCCGTCTGCGCCAGGCGCTGCCGCACCTTGTGCCGGCTGACCAGGATGCCGGTGACTCCGACCACCCACACGACGTACTGCACCGACCAGGCGAGCTTGAACGAGCCGAGGTCGTAGGTCGCCGCGCGCCCCGTACCGCCGCCCGACGGAGCCACGGCGTCGAGCACCACACCCACGGCGAACATCGTCAGCAGCGAGGCGACGAAGCCGCCGATGTTGACGATGCCCGTGGCGCTGCCGAGCCGGCCCACGGGGTTGAAGGTCCGCGCGAAGTCGAACCCGATCATGGAGCCCGGACCGCCCACCGACACGGCCACGATGAGCACGACGAGCAGCCACAGCGGCGCGCGCCCCGGCCACAGGAGCACCGTGGTCCACGCGGTGACGGTGAACCCTACGGTGCCGAGCACGAGCCACGAGCGGCGCAGCGGGTGGCGGGCCACCAACGTGCCGAACACGGGTCCGGCGAGCATGCCCGTGATGACGAACACCGTCAGCAGCGCGCTGGCCACCCGCGGGGAGCGACCCTGCCCCGACACCAGGAACGGGTATCCCCAGAGCAGGGCGAAGACCGTGCCCGAGAACTGGGTGGTGAAGTGGGTCCACAGCCCCAGCCGCGTACCGGGGTGGCTGAAGGCCGCGCCGACCTGCTGGCCGACCTCGCGCAGCGAGGGCGAGTGCCGCTGCACGTCCTGCCCCGGCGGCGCGTCGCGCAGGACCAGCAGGCTCAGCCCGGTCACGACCAGTCCGGCGGCCGAGGCGATGAGGTAGGTGGTGGTCCAGCCCGGCCCGTGCAGCAGCGCCACGAGCGGCACCGCGCTCACGATCTGCCCCAGCTGACCCGTGATGCCGGTCATCTGGGTGAGCTGCGGCACCTGGCGGGCGGGGAACCACGCCGTCACCAGGCGCAGCACGCACACGAAGGTCATGGCGTCGCCGGTGCCGACGAGCACCCGCGCCAGCACCGCGAGGCCCATGGTGTCGGCGAGGGCCAGCACCGTCTGGCCGGCGACCATGACCAGCCCGCCGAGGACGATGAGCCGCCGGGCGCCGTACCGGTCGAGGAGCACGCCGACCGGGATCTGCAGCCCCGCGTAGACGAGCAGCTGGAGCACGGCGAACGTCGCCAGCACGCTCGCTGAGGCGTCGAAGCGCTTGGCGGCGGCGATGCCCGCCACCCCCAGGGAGGTGCGCTGCAGCACCGCCGTGCCGTAGGCGAGGACACCCACGCCCCACACGAGCCACGCCCCGCGCGGTGCACGCGTGCGGGTGGGGTCGGTCACGGCCCTATTGTCGAGCAGCGCACCGCTCGACGCGACCGCGTCTCAGCCGGCGCGGCGGGCGGCCTGCCGCTCGAGGTAGGCGTCGCGCTTCTCCTCGAAGCGCGAGGCGGCGACGTCGAGGTCGTCGAGCAGCCGGGCGAGCTCCTCACGGGCCTGTTCGCCCTCGGCTCCCAGGCCCTCGCGGTCCCACACCTTCCACGTCTTGAGCACCGGGGCGAGCACCTCGTCGCGGTGGATCCGCAGGTCGTAGATCCCGGCCATGGCGATCTGCACCGAGCGGCGGCCGAAGTCCTGGATGGTGTGGCCGGGCATCTGGAACGTCGCCACGACGTCGCGCACGGCCTGCAGGGTCTGCTCGGGCGCGATCTCGAGCGCCGCGGCGAGCAGGTTGCGGTAGAAGACCATGTGCAGGTTCTCGTCCTGCGCGATGCGAGCCAGCATCTGCTCGCAGTAGGGGTCCTCGGTGTACTTGCCGGTGTTGCGGTGCGAGATGCGGGTCGCCAGCTCCTGGAACGACACGTAGGCCACGGAGCGCAGCATCTCGTCGTTGTCCTGCTCGAAGCCCTGGCCCATGTGCGACATGCGCTCGCGCTCGAGCTGCACGGGATCGACCGCGCGCGTCACGAGCAGGTAGTCGCGCATCACCATGCCGTGGCGACCCTCCTCGGCCGTCCAGCGGTCGACCCAGGTGCCCCACGCGCCGTCGCGGCCGAAGGTGTCGGAGATCTCGCGGTGGTAGCTCGGGAGGTTGTCCTCGGTGAGCAGGTTCACGATCAGGGCGGTGCGCGCCGTGGGGCTCATCGGCGACTGCTCCTGCGACCACGGCTCGCCGTCGAAGATGCCTTCGTAGTTGCGGCCCTGGCTCCACGGCACGTACTCGTGCGGGAACCACTCCTTGGCCGCCTTCATGTGGCGTTCGAGCTCGCGTTCGACGACGGGCTCGAGCTCGGTCAGCAGCTGCAGCTGCGTCAGTTCCTTCACGGCCGGGCACCACCTTACGTTGGCGTAACCTACGCTTCCGTAACTTAGTGTGCCCGCTACCGCCCAGTAGGTCCAGTCGGCGCCCCGAGCCGCCGGGCGGGACGAGCGGGGAAACCGGGGCGACGGCGGCCGCCTCGGGTCGGTACCGTCGTCGTCCATGAGCGCCACCCTCGTTGCCCGTGGACTCGCCGCCGGGCACGGGGCGCGGTCGCTGTTCGCCGACCTCGACCTGGTCGTCGGCCCCGGCGACGTGGTCGGCCTGGTGGGCGCCAACGGGGCCGGCAAGTCCACCCTGCTGCGCCTGCTGGGCGGCCTGGTCCGACCCGAGCAGGGGCAGGTGACGCTGTCGCCACCCGCCGCACAGCCGGGCTACCTCCCGCAGGAGGCCGAGCGGCGGCCGGGCGAGACGGTGCGCGCCTTCCTGCACCGCCGCACCGGCGTCGAGGTGGCCCAACGCCGGCTCGACACCGCGACGGCCGACCTGGCCGCCGGACGACCGGGTGCGGACGACGAGTACGCCGACGCCCTGGAGACCTGGCTGCACCTCGGTGGCGCGGACCTCGACGAGCGCGCCGAGCAGGTCGCGAGCGAGATCGGGCTGGGCGTGAGCCTCGAGGCGCTGATGACCACCCTGTCCGGCGGGCAGGCGGCCCGCGCGGGGCTCGCGTCGCTGCTGGTGTCGCGCTACGACCTGTTCCTGCTCGACGAGCCGACCAACGACCTCGACCTGGCCGGCCTGGAGCGGCTGGAGCGCTTCGTGCGCCAGTCGCAGGTGCCCGTGGTCGTCGTCAGCCACGACCGAGAGTTCCTCGCGCGCACGGTCAACCAGGTGGTCGAGCTCGACCTCGCCCAGCAGCAGGTGTCGGTGTACGGCGGCAGCTACGACGACTACCTGCGCGAGCGTGAGGTCGCCCGTCGCCACGCACGCGAGGCCTACGAGGACTACGACCAGACGCGCACGGACCTGACGGCGCGGGCTCGCATGCAGCGCGCATGGAGCGACCAGGGCACCCGCAACGCCCTGCGCAAGGCCACCGACAACGACAAGAACATCATCCACCGCAACCGTCAGAGCTCGCAGAAGCAGGCGGCCAAGGCGCGCCAGACCGACCGTCTCATCGAGCGGCTGGACGTCGTCGAGGAGCCACGCAAGGAGTGGCAGCTGCAGCTCGAGATCGCCACGGCCGGACGCTCGGGGTCGGTGGTCGCCGTCGCCCGCCACGCCGTCGTGCGCCGTGCGGCCTTCACCCTCGGCCCCGTCGACCTGCAGCTCGACTGGGCCGACCGCGTCGTGCTCACCGGGCCCAACGGCTCGGGCAAGACGACGCTGCTCGGCCTGCTGCTCGGGCGGATCACGCCGGACGACGGCAGCGTCCAGCGGGGGTCGGGTGTGCAGGTGGGCGAGATCGACCAGGCGCGCAGCGCCTTCGACGGCGACCCGTCGCTCGTCGACGCGTTCGCCGCGCAGGTGCCCGACTGGCCCACGGCCGAGGTCCGGACGCTGCTCGCCAAGTTCGGGCTCGGCTCGGAGCACGTCGCGCGGCCGTGCGCCACGCTCTCACCGGGTGAGCGCACCCGCGCCGGGCTCGCGTTGCTGCAGGCTCGAGGGGTCAACCTGCTGGTGCTCGACGAGCCCACCAACCACCTCGACCTACCCGCCATCGAGCAGCTCGAGCAGGCGCTCGACTCGTTCGCGGGCACCGTGCTCCTGGTCACCCACGACCGGCGGATGCTGCGCACGGTCCGCACCACCCGCCACTGGGAGCTGCTCGACGGGCAGGTCCGCGAGCTCTCAACCTGAGGGGATCTCCCCTCCATCACGGCCTGCTCGCCGCGGCCCTGCTCACCGTCCATCTTCTCGACAGGCCTTGTGGCACGCAGCGTGCAGGCCGACGATGAGATCACCGCCACCGCGGTGGGTACGAGAGGGGCACGCCCATGGTCACGTCCGATGATCCGGCGCACACACCGTCCTCCGAACAGACCCCGCCGCCCGCGGCCGCTCCCCCGCCACGCCTGACCCGCTGGGGAGCAGCGTGGTTCGCCACGGGGATCGCCCTGCTGCTGCTGGTGCTGCTCATCATCTTCGTGCTGCAGAACGGCCGGAAGGTCGACGTCACCTTCCTGGGGCTGGACGGCAGCCTCCCCCTGGGGATGGCGCTGCTCATCGCTGCGGTCGGTGGCGGTGTGGTGGTCGCCATCTCCGGCGTCGCCAGGGTGGCGCAGCTGCGCCTGAGCGCCCGCCGGATCAGGCGGTCCGGCAGCAGCTGACCGCCCCGCCCGACGTCACGCGCCCCCGCGCGCGACGGCGACCACAGCGGTCACCAGCACCGGGTCCTGGGCCGGGGGCACCGAGCGCAGGTCGAGCAGCAGGGCGCCGCGCTCGACCCGGCCGACCACCGACGGCGTGCCGCGGCGCAGCGGCGCGGCCCACCCGGCCGGGACGCGGACGGCGACGCTCGCCACCGTCCGACCAGGCGCTCCCCCGGCCCCGACGGTGGCGGCGGACTCGACCACGTCGGCCTGCACGCCGCTCGTCGCCAGCAGCGCGACGACCGCCTCGGCCCGCCGACACAGGGACTCGGTCGGCGCCTCGAGCGCCTCCAGCACGGGCGCCGCCGGGCCGCGCACGGTCGCCTCCAGTGCGGCGAGCGTGAGCTTGTCGACGCGGAAGGCCCGGGCCAGCGGGTGGCGGCGCAGTCGCTCCACGAGCTCGGCGCGTCCGAGCAGCAGACCGGCCTGCGGGCCGCCGAGCAGCTTGTCGCCGCTGCCGGTCACCAGGTCGGCGCCATCGCGCAGCGCGGTGGCGGCATCCGGCTCGTCCGGCAGCAGGGGGTGAGGGCGCAGCAGACCGGAGCCGAGGTCGGCCACCAGCGGCACCTGGTGGTCGGCCAGCGCAACCGCCAGCTCGCGCACGCAGGCGCTGGAGGTGAAGCCCTGCACCACGAAGTTCGACGGGTGCACCTTCAGGACGAACCCCGTGTCGGGCCCGACCGCCGCAAGGTAGTCACGCACGGTGGTGCGGTTGGTGGTGCCCACCTCCACCAGCTTCGCGCCCGTGGACTCGATGAGGTCCGGCAGCCGGAAGCCGTCGCCGATCTCGACCATCTCCCCGCGCGACACGACGATCTCGCGCCCTTGGGCGAACGCCGTGGCGACGAGGGCGAGGGCGGCCGCTCCGTTGTTGACGACGTGCACGCCGCCCGCCTCGGGCACCGCCTGAGCGAGCGCGGCCAAGGCTCCCCGGCCGCGACGGGCCCGGGCGCCGGTGACACGGTCGAACTCGACGTCCGTCGGCCCGGCGGCCGCGACGACCGCCGCGATCGCCGCACCGGACAGCGCAGCCCGCCCGAGGTTGGTGTGCAGCAGGACCCCGGTGGCGTTGACCACCGGCACCAGGGACGACGCCGTGGGCGGCAGGTCGGCCAGCACCGCGTCGACGACCGCGTCGGGCTCGAGCTCGCCGTGCCGCACGCGGTCGAGCGCTTCGACCACCACCGACTTCACGAGAGAGCGCCCGAGCCGGGCGCGGGCGTCGGCCAGCCGGTCGTCGTCCAGCACCGCGTCGGTGCGTGGCACGCGCCGCCGGACGTCGTGCCCTCGGCCAGCGCTCACCAGGGCAGCCTAGCCGGGGTGCTCGGACGACGCCGGGCGATGCACCCACGGCACCAGCCCCAAGGCGTCGATCGCCTGCCGCGCCAGGGCGTCCGGGGTCCGGCTGACGTCGAGCACGACGCCGCGCTCGTCGGGCTGCAGCGGCTCGAGCGTCGCCACTTGGGAGTCGAGGAGGCTGGCCGGCATGTAGTGACCGACCCGCGCCGCGAGCCGCGCCCGCACGAGCTCGGCGGCGCCGTCCAGGTGCACGAAGTCCACCGACGGCGGCCCGTCGGCGAGCACGTCACGGTAGCTGCGCTTGAGCGCCGAGCACGCGATGACGGTGGACTCCCCCACGGCCGCGCGCTCGGCCATCCACCGGGCGAGGCTGCGCAGCCACGGCCAGCGGTCGACGTCCTCCAGCGGCACGCCGGCCGACATCTTCGCGACGTTGGCGGCGGTGTGGAACTCGTCGGCCTCGGCGAAGACGAAGCCGGTGGCCGCGGCGATGCGCGAGGCGACCGTGGTCTTGCCACAGCCAGAGACGCCCATCACCACGACGTGGCGGGTCGTCGCGGTCTCGGCGGGCTCACCAGTCATGCACGGTGCCGTCCTTGAGGCGGTTGAACGGCAGGTAAGCCGGCTGGTAGGGGAACCGCGCCGCCGCCTGCTCGTCGAGCTCGACGCCGAGGCCGGGCTGCTCGCCAGGGTGCAGGTAGCCGTCGGCGAAGGTGAAGCTCTGCCGGAACACCTCGTTCGTGAGCGCTCCGTGCTGCATGTACTCCTGGATGCCGAAGTTGTGGATCGCCAGGTCGAGGTGCAGGGCGGCGGCCATGCCGACCGGCGAGATGTCGGTGGGCCCGTGGATGCCCGACTTGATCTGGTACTGCGCCGCGAAGTCGAGCAGCTTGCGCATGGCGGTGATGCCACCGGTGTGCGTGACCGCCGAGCGCACGTAGTCGATGAGCTGCTCGCGGATCAGCGTCTGGTAGTCCCAGACGGTGTTGAAGATCTCGCCGATCGCCAGCGGTGTGGTGGTGTGCTGGCGCACGAGCCGCAGCGCCTCCTGGTTCTCCGCCGGCGTGCAGTCCTCGAGCCAGAACAGGTCGTACGGCTCGAGGTCCTTGCCGAGCCGAGCGGCCTGGATGGGCGTCATCCGGTGGTGGCCGTCGTGCAGCAGCGGCAGCTCGGGGCCGAACTCGCCGCGCACGGCCTCGAAGACGCCGGGGATGTGGCGCAGGTAGGCGCGGGTGTCCCAGTCCTCCTCCGCCGGCAGGGGTGTGCGCTGCGCGGGCTCGTAGTCGTAGCGCGCGCCGCCGCTCGCCGACTGCGCCGCCACGCCGTAGACGGCGTTCAGGCCCGGCACCGAGGTCTGCACGCGGATCGAGCGGTAGCCGAGCTCGAGGTGCTCGCGGATCGAGTCGAAGAGCTGCTGCGTGTCGCGCCCGGACGCGTGACCGTAGGCCATGATCCCGCGGCGGGACGCACCGCCGAGCAGCTGGTAGAGGGGCAGCCCGGCGGCCTTGGCCTTGAGGTCCCACAACGCGACGTCGACGGCCGCGATCGCGGCCATGGTGACCGGGCCGCGGCGCCAGTACGCCGAGCGGTACAGGAACTGCCAGGTGTCCTCGATCGCGTGCGCGTCCCGCCCGATCAGCAGCGGCACGACGTGGTCGACGAGGTACGACGCCACCGCGAGCTCGCGGCCGTTCAGGGTGCCGTCGCCGAGGCCGGTGAGACCGTCGTCCGTGGTGAGCTTGAGCGTCACGAAGTTGCGGTCGGGACTGGTGACGACGACGTCGGCGGCGACGATCTTCACGGGGATCCTCTCTGGGATGGCGGTGGTGGATCAGCGAACGGCGGAGCCGGGCTGGAGCCCGTCGAGCAAGCCGAGCTCGGCCCGAGTGGGCAGACCCTCCCAGTCACCAGCGGTGCTCACGGCGAAGGCGCCCAGCGTGACGGCGCGGCGCAGCGCAGCTGGCGGTTCCAGGTCGTCGAGGAGCGCTGAGAGCAGCCCCGCGGTGAACGCGTCGCCGGCACCGAGGGTGTCGACGGCGGTGACGGCGAGGGCTGCGGCGTCGTGCCGCTCGTCGGCCGTCGCCAGCGTCGCGCCCGCGGCGCCGCGCTTGACGGCGACGACCCGCGCCCCGGCACCGAGCAGCGCCGTGACGGCTGCTTCCTCGTCGTGCCGCTCATCGCTGTCGGACGTGACGAGAGGCAGCTCGTCGTCCGAGGCGATGACGACGTCGGCGAGTGCGGCGAGGTCGCGCAGCGCCGCGTGGGCGCGGTCGCGCGACCAGAGACGCGAGCGGTAGTTGACGTCGAGGGACACCAGGACGCCGGCTTCCCGGGCGGTGCGGGCCGCGGCGAGCGTCGTCTCGCGGGCGGTGTCGGACAGGGCGGCCGTGATCCCGGTGAGGTGCAGGCAGCGCGCTCCGTCGTCCAGCGCCGCACGCAGGTCCTCCTGCGAGAGAACGGATGCAGCCGACCCACTGCGCCGGTACTCCACGCGCGCGAGGTCGGCGGTGCGGGCTTCGACCACCATGAGACCCGTGGGTCGCTCGAGGTCGCGCACGACGTGCGTGACGTCGACCCCCTCGGCGCGCAGCTGGGTCCGCACGAGGTCGCCGAGCGGGTCAGCGCCGAGGCGCCCGACCCACCGCACCTGGTGGCCGAGTCGGGCCAGGCCGATGGCGACGTTCGACTCGGCACCGGCGAGGCGCGCGACGAGCGCGCTGCCCTGCGTGAGCGGGCCGGCGCACCGGAAGGCGACCATGGCCTCGCCGAACGTGAGGACGTCGACCCGTCGCTCTGGGTGGGCCGTCACGGCCGGGCCTCGCCCGCCGCGTCGAGGTAGGCGCGCGCCCGCCGGGCCAGCGCGTCGAGGTCGCCGCCCGCGGCCGCGTCCCCGAGCAGCGGTGATCCGACCCCGACACCGATCGCCCCTGCCCGCAGGAACGCCGTGGTGGCCGCGACGTCGACGCCACCGACAGCCATCAGCGCGATGCCGGGAAACGGGTCGCGCAACGCCTTCAGGTACGCCGGCCCGCCGAGCGAGGCGGGGAAGACCTTCACCGCCGCTGCGCCCTGCAGGTGGGCGGCCAGCACCTCGCTGGGGGTCAGTGCACCGGCCGCCACGGGCAGGTCGCGGCGTACGCACTCGGCCACGGACTCGGCCAGTGCCGGCGTCACGACGAACTGCGCGCCCGCGGCTTCGACGTCGGCGACGTCCCCCGCGGTCAGCACCGTGCCGGCGCCGACCAGGCGCCCTGCGTCGGCGCGGGCCACCACCTGCTCGATGGCGCGGCACGCGCCCGGCGTGGTGAGCGAGATCTCGAGCAGGTCGATGCCGGCGTCCAGCAGGCGCAGCGCCGGGGCCACCAGCGCCTCGCCGTCCGGGCCGCGAAGGATCGCCATGACCGGCGCCTGCGTCACCGCGTCGACGAACGCCTGCGAGCGGGCCGTCCGCTCGGGCTGCTGGCTCATGGTCACCACTCCGCGAAGCTGCCGTCGGCGTGGCGCCACACCGGCCCGCGCCAGGCGTGACCGCGCTGGTCGGCCGCCCGCACGGCGTCCTCGTCGACGTCGATGCCGAGCCCGGGCGCCTCGAAGCGCTCGATGTGGCCGTCGACGAACGCGAACGGCTTCTGGTCCAGCAGGTAGTCGAGGACGTCGGCGCCCTGGTTGTAGTGGATGCCGATGCTCTGCTCCTGGATCAGGTAGTTCGGCGTCGCGAAGCCGACCTGCAGGCATGCCGCCAGCGCGATGGGCCCCAGCGGGCAGTGCGGTGCGAGCTGGACGTCGAACGTCTCGGCCAGCGCGGCGATCTTGCGCACCTCGGTGATGCCTCCGGCGTGCGAGAGGTCAGGCTGGGCCACGGCGATTCCGGCCTGCAGCACGGGCAGGAACTCCTGCCGCGAGTACAACCGCTCCCCCGTCGAGACCGGCGTCGTGGTCGAGCGCACGAAGTCGCCGATGAGGTGCGAGTTCTCGGGCACCACCGGCTCCTCCAGGAAGAACGGGCGGTACGGCTCGAGCAGCGGCGCGACCCGGCGGGCGTTGGCCAGGGTGAACCGGCCGTGGAAGTCGACGGCCACGTCGCGGTGCTCGCCCAGCACCTCGCGGGCGGCCGCGACCCGCCGCACCACGCCATCGAGCTCGGCCACCGAAGCCACGGGGCTCATCCGCCCGCTGGCGTTCATCTTCACGGCGGTCAGGCCGGCCTCGACCTGCTCGGCGATGTGGTCGGCCACCTCCGCCGGCTCGTCGCCGCCCACCCAGCCGTACACGCGGATCCGGTCGCGCACCGGGCCGCCGAGCAGCTGGTGCACGGGGGCGCCGTAGTGCTTGCCCTTGAGGTCCCACAGCGCCTGGTCCAGGCCCGACACGGCACTGGCGAGGATCGGGCCGCCCCGGTAGAACGAGCCCTTGGTCATGACCTGCCAGTGGTCCTCGGTGCGCAGCGCGTCCTGGCCCACGAGCAGCTCGCTCAGCTGGTCGACGGCGGTGCGCACCGTCTCCGAGCGGCCCTCGCACGTCGCCTCACCCCAGCCCACCAGCCCGTCGTCGGTCTCGACCCGTACGAACAGCCAGCGCGGCGGCACCATGAACGTCTCGACCCGCTGAATCGTCGGCATGTCAGCCCTTCGTGGCGCCGGCGGTGAGACCGGAGACGATGTACTTCTGGGTGAAGAGCGCGATGACGATGATCGGCAGCGTCACCACCGTGGCGGCCGCCATGAGCCCACCCCAGTCGATGCTCGCGTACCCCACGAAGTTGAAGATGGCCACGGGCAGCGTCTTGGTCTGCGCGCCGGAGAGCACCAGCGCGAACATGAAGTTGTTCCAGGAGAAGATGAAGGCGAGGATCCCGCCGGTCGCGATGCCGGGCAGCGACAGCGGCAGGGTGATGCGGCGGAAGGCACCGATCGCGGTGAGCCCGTCGACGCGCGCGGCCTCCTCGAGCTCGAGGGGCAGGGAGTCGAAGAAGCCCATCATGATGTAGACGATGAGCGGCAGCGCCACGAACATGTGGCTCAGGATGAGCACGGTGTAGCCGCCGACCAGGTGCAGGTTCGAGAAGACGTAGAACCACGGCACGAGCAGTGAGACGCCGGGGATCACGCGGGCCATCAGCACCACGAGCGAGGACCGCCGCATGCTGAAGCGGCTCATCGAGTACGCCGCCGGCACCCCGAGGATCGACGAGATCACGGTCGAGGCGAACGCGACCCAGAAGCTGTTGACGATGTACTGGACGTAGTTCGCCTGCTTGAGCACCTTGGCGTAGTGGTCGAGCGTCGGCGTGAAGAAGATGGCCTTGCCGGCGTCGTAGATGTCGACCGTGGTCTTGAACGACGCGAGCACCATCCAGACCAGCGGCCCGATGAGGGCCAGGACGACGACGACGAGGGCCACGACCCGGAAGACCGAGTACGGCGTGCGCTTGCGGGACATCAGGAGTCCTCCTTGCGACGCGCCGTGAGCACCCACATGGAGCCCACGATGATGAGGAAGAAGATGACGAGGACGGCCGACGCGATGCCGTACTCGTTGTAGTCGAAGCTGAGGCCGTAGGCGTAGACGTTGAGGGTCTCGACCTCGTGGAACGACCCACCGCCCTTGCCCTTGGTGGCGTAGAGGATGTCGAACGTCTTGATGGCGTCGATGCCGCGCAGCAGGATCGCGACGATCACCGTGGGCATGAGCATGGGCAGCGTGACGTACCGGAAGCGCTGCCAGCCCGTCGTCCCGTCGACCAACGCGGCCTCGTGCGGCTCCTCGGGCAGGGACGTCAGGCCCGCGAGCAAGATCAGCACCACCATCGGCGTCCACTGCCAGACGTCGATCATGGCCGTGGTCATCAGCGCGGTCTTCTGGCCGGAGAGCCAGGGCTGCGGGCCGATGCCGAACCACCCGAGCGCCTGGTTGGCGAAGCCGATGTTCGGGTCGAGGATCAGCCGCCACATCATGCCGACCGCGACCGGCGTGGCCACCAGCGGCAGCAGGATGGCTGCGCGCACCCACTTCTCGCCGCGGAACGGCTTCCACAGCAGCAGCGCGACGGCCATGCCCAGGACCACCTCGAACAGCAGCGCGACGCCGGTGAAGGCGACCGTGCGCCCGACGGCCGGCCAGAAGCGGTCGGTGTCGGTGAGCACGTCGAGGTAGTTGCCCAACCCGATGAAGGACTTGTCAGCCCGCACCGAGCCCTCGGCGTCGGTCAGGCTGAGGTACACCGTCCAGCCGACGGGGAAGATGATCAGCACGGCGACGAAGGCCATCGCCGGGCCGGCGAACAGCCACTTCATGTGCCGGTTCGCCCACCTCGCCCAGCCAGGGGTCGGCGCCGAACGGGCTGGCGCCGCGTGGTGCGCCGGGGTCTGCACTGCCATGGGGTCTCCGTCGGCCGAGGCCGCACCGGCCGGGGCGGCTGGAGCCCCGGCCGGTGTCGGCGTCACTTGTTCTCGTCGTCCAGCAGAGCCTGGAACGCCTGCTGCGCCTTCTCGGCCGACGCCGCGACGTCCTGACCGGTGATCGCGTCGACGATCGGCTGACCGACGATCTCACGCGCCTCGGGCACCTTGATGACCAGCGGGCGGTCGTGTCCCACACCGTTCTTGGTGCTCACGGCGATGGCCGCGGCGAGGTCCTTCGGGTAGGTCGCGGTGCCCTCAGGGTTCTCCCACACCGACTGGCGAGCACCGGGGACGCCAGCCTTCTGGTTCGCGAGCACCATCTCCTTGCTCGTCGCCCACTTGATGAACTTCCAGGCGTTGTCCTTGTTCTTGGACTGCTCGTTGATGCCGAGCGCCCACGACGGCACGTTGTACGGCTTGGAGCCGGCCGGGCCCGCCGGGAACGGCGCGAAGCCCACGGTGTCGGAGACCTTCGACTTGGCCGGGTCGGTGGCGTTGGCGTAGAGCGAGTCAGCCTCGGTGTAGAACGCCGCCTTGCCCTGCGTGAAGATCGCCATGGCCTCGGGCCAGCTCATGTCGGTGCTGACGTTCTTGGGGCCGTAGTTCTTGATCAGGCCGCCGTAGAGCGCGTAGGCCTTCTTGGCGGCGTCGGTGTTGATCGCGGCCTTGCCGCTGTCGTCGATGAAGTCCCCGCCCATGCTGTACAGGAAGCTGGAGAACTGCGTCACCGCGGCGGACTTGCCGGTGCGGGCGACGAAGCCCGCGATGCCGGGGTTCTGCTGCGCGATCTTGGCGGCGTCCGCCTTGAGCTCGTCGAGCGTCTGCGGCGGCTGAGCGATCCCGGCCTTCTTCAGCAGGTCCTTGCGGTAGTACAGGACCTCCTGCTCGGTGATGAGCGGGACGCCGACGACCTTGTCCTTGAACGTGGTCGCGCCGACCGGGCCGTCCTGGAAGTCGTCCCAGTTCCAGTCCTTGGCCGACGTCACCTTGTCGGTGAGGTCCGCGAGGTACTTGTTCTTCGCGAACAGCTTCCCCTCCTGAAGCGGCCGATACATCATCACGTCGAGGTCCGAGGAGCCCGCGTTGAGCTTGACGTTGTACTGGTCGGAGAGCTGGTCCTCGCCGAGCTGGGTGATCTCGACCTTCAGACCGCTGGACTTCTCGAACTCCGGCAGCGCCTTCTTGATGTTCTCGGTCCACACGTGGTTGGCCAGCGTGACCCGCACGGTCTTGGAGTCGGCGCTGTCACCGCTGTCCGAGCCCCCGCAGGCCGTCAGGCCCAGGGCCGTCGTCGCGGCCAGCGCGGCCGCCATGAGGGAGGTGCGTCTCACGGATCTCTCCTTCGCATCATGGCCGCCCCGCCGTTGGAGCCGTCGCCAGCACTAGTAGGACTAGTCCGGCGATCGTAGGTTGATACATCCGATGTATGCAAGCGATTCGGCGCATGGATATGCTTTATCAATGACGCCACCGAAGGCTTCCCTCTCGCCCACCGGCGGCGCGCCCAGCCTGCACGGCCGAGTGCTCGACCAGATCGGGACGGCCATCTGCGGTGGCGACCTCGCCGCCGGCAGCGTGCTCTACATCGACGACCTGGCCGAGCGCTACGCGGTGTCGCGCTCGGTCGTGCGCGAGGCGCTGCGCGTGCTGTCGTCGATGGGCATGGTCGAGTCGCGCCGGCGCGTGGGCACGCAGATCCGCAGCGCCGCGCAGTGGAACGTGTACGACCCCCAGGTGATCCGCTGGCGCTTGGCCTCGCGCCAGCGCAACAGCCAGCTGCGCTCCATGACCGAGCTGCGCACCGCGGTCGAGCCACAAGCCGCACGCCTTGCCGCAGAACGCATCTCGCCGGACGCCGCCAGCGAGCTGGTGGGCACCGCGGCGAAGATGTGGGCAGCCGGTCAGAGCGACGACGAGGACGAGTTCCTGCGCCTGGACATCGAGTTCCACCGGCAGGTGCTGGCCGGGTCGGGGAACGAGATGTTCGTGAAGCTGAACGAGCTCGTCGCCGAGGTGCTGGCCGGACGTCACCACTACGGCCTGATGCCGCACCACCCGCAGGCAGAGGCGCTGCGGCTGCACGCCGACGTCGCCCAGGCGGTGCAGCGCGGTGACGGCGAGCGCGCCCACCAGGCGATGGTGCGGATCATGGAGCAGGCGCTGGAGGAGATGAGGTCGATGTGGGCCGATGATCTGGCCGACGCCACGCCGGACGGCTCCGCTCGCTAGCCCTCGCGGTGCACCTTGTGCGGTGCGGCCTGCGCGAGCGGCTTGACGACCACGAGGTCGATGTCGACGTGGGCCGGTCGCGTCGCGACCCAGGCGATCACGTCGGCGACGTCCTCGGCGAGCAACGGTTGCGACACCCCCTGGTAGACCGCGTCGGCGCGCTCGCGGTCACCGCCGAAGCGCACGAGCGAGAACTCCTCCGTGCGCACCATGCCCGGCGCCACCTCGCTGACCCGCACGGGTCGGCCGTTGAGCTCCAGGCGCAGCATCTGGCTGAGCGCGGCCTCGGCGTGCTTGGCGGCGACGTAACCGCCGCCCTTCTCGTACGGCGTGTGACCGGCGATCGAGCCGGTGAAGACCACGTGGCCGCCGGCCCCGGCCGCCAGCGCGGGCAGCAGCGCCTTGACCATCCGGACGGCGCCGAGGACGTTGACGTCGTACATGCGCTGCCAGTCCGACACCTCGGAGGACGCGACGTCGGCGAGCCCGAAGGCTCCCCCGGCGTTGTTGACCAGCAGCGCGACGTCGGGCAGCTCGGCGGCCAGCGCGGCCACGGACGCGTCGTCGGTCACGTCGAGCGTCACCGCCGTGATGGCGTCGTGCTCGGCGGCCAGGGCATCGAGACGGTCGCGTCGTCGAGCGGCCGCCACCACCTGGAAGCCTTCCGCCGCAAGGCGGACCGCCGTGGCGGCGCCGATCCCGCTGCTCGCGCCCGTGACGACGGCCACGCCTCGGCCCCGCGACGCCGCAGCGTCGCGGGGCCGAGGCGAAGGGCTCACTGAGCTGCCGGTCCGGCCAGGAAGAACGACACCTGGCCGTCGGTGACGCTGGCGTCCAGCGTCTGCTCCTCGAGCAGCTGGGAGGCCTGCGGCTCGACGAAGACGCGCACGCCCTCGTTGTCGATGACGTCGTCACCCGGCATCGGGTCGCTGACGACGCTGAGCTCGAGGCCCTCGCCGCCGGGGGCGAGGCGTAGCCCGGCGTGCTCGGGTGCCTGGGGGGACTGGGTGAGGCCACGGACGACGTCCACGGCCTGGTCGGTCAGGGTGAGCATGAGCGCTCCTGTCCGTTGGGGATCCTTCGGGCCCTCCACCCTCATCACGGGTCGGGGGCCGACGTCAAACGCACGCGCCCGGGCCGTGCTCGACCCGGGCGTGTCGTGGCACGATCCAGACCGCTGCGAGCTACTGCTCGTCGACGACGTGGACGGCGGCTTCCTCGGCCGACGCACCGGCGCCGTCGATCCCGATGTCCTCGCCCACGAGGTCCTTCTCGCGGTCGGGCCCTACACCGTGGTCAGGGGCGACGAGCCGGCCGGCGCGGCGGTCGCCCACCTCGTCGTCGCCGCGGAAGCCCTCGTCCAGCGCCACCTCGGAGTCCGGGTCGTCGTCGGACTCGTCAGCACGGTTGCTCAAGGGGTCGTCGAAGGCGAGGTTCGGGTCGGGCACCTCCTGGGCGAGGCGCATGTCGAGCGTCTCGCCCTGGCGCTCCTCCTCGAACGTGGTCCCGAACTTGTCGACGCCCAGCGGCTTCTCGGGCGGGCTGTAGCCCTCGTCGAGGGGATCGACGAGGCCACGGTCGTCGAGGGTGTCCTCGGCGCCGGGCTGGTCCTCGTCGTCGACGCTGAAGACGCCGCTGCTGTCGACCTCGCTCCTGCTGTCGTCAAAGTCGGTCATGATCTGAGCCTGCCACGGCCCGGTGCCGCGTGCGCGGTCAGCGGCGATCCCGGCGTGGAGTCAGCCAGCGAGCGTGCGGCGGTCGTCGGACAGGCGTCGGGTCACACCCCGCCGATCGAGCAGCTCCAGGAGCGGGACGGCGACCCGGCGGGAGGTGCCCCAGGCGTCGCGCGCCGCAGCCACGGTGAAGGGTGCGTCCAGGGCCCGCAGCGCCGCAGCCGCGGCCTGCAGGCCGTCGGGTGCGAGCACCACACCGGGAGCCACCTCGAGCAGCCGCCCCGACCGAACCGCCGCCGCGAGCTCGCGCGAACCCAGGCCGAGCCCGCGCAGCTCGTCGGCGTCCGGTGGCGCCAGCGGCACGCGCGACGTGCGTGCCGCCACCTGCTCGACCGCCCGCAGCACGGTCGCCGGCAGCTCGTCGCCGCTGCGGCGGCTGTCGACGACTCGGCCGCGCAGCACGCGCAGCGGAGGCCGGACGACGGCCTCGACCACCGCCGTCGCAGGCACCTTGAGTGCCGCCCGTGCCGCGTCGACGGGCAGGCCGGGGTCGAGCGGAGTGGCGCGGTTATGGGCCTCGATCACCTGCAGCAGCCGACGCGCCAGCTCATCGGCCCGGGCCGGCGCCACCAGCCAGTCGTCGGGCCCGGGCAGGGCCTGCACCTGCTCGAGGGGCACGCCCATGGCCAGCAGGTGACTGCGCCGCACGACGCCCCGGCGGTCGACCTCGGCGGCACCATCCGGCTGGCCACTCACCGTCTTCAGCTCGGCCGCGCGCGCCGCGGCTGCGCCGCGCCGGCTCACCGCCGGCGGATCGACGTCGAGCACGGTGAGCCCGCTGAGGACGGTGTGCCGACCGGGATCGCGCAGCAGCCCGACGTCGCCGAGCCGCAACGGAAGCGCCCGGGCCAGCCGCAGCCGCCAGACGTCGTCTCCCAGGTGGCGTAGGCGCACGCTGACCTGCGCCGAGCCCACGTGCATCAGCGCCTGCGCCGGAGCGTGGTCGTCGAGAGCGGCGCAGCGGACGTCGATAAGGCTGCTGGCCAGGAAGCGCCCGGGCGCGGTGAGGGCGTCGCCGCGCTGCACGGCCGTGCGCGGCGTACCCCGCAGGTTCACCGCGACCCGTGCGACGGCCGCGACCTCGCGGTGCTGGGCGGCCAGGCTCTGCAGTCCGCGCACCACCGCCTGCTCCCCGGACGGCAGGTCGAGCCGGTCGCCGGTGCGCAGCGTGCCCGCCGACAAGGTGCCCGTGACGACCGTGCCGGCACCGCGCACCGTGAACGACCGGTCGACCCACAGCCGCACCGGCGCGGAGGTGTCCGGACGCGGCAGGGAGCGGACGAGGGCGCCGATCGCGGTCCGCAGCTCGTCCATGCCCGCGCCCGTGCGCGCGCTGACGGCCACCGAGCCGACGTGCGCGAGCCCGGTGCCCGCCAGGTGCTCGTGGGCCGCGGCGCGCGCCGGAGCCGGGTCGGCGAGGTCACAGCGCGTGACGACGAGCAGGCCGTGGCGGACGCCGAAGGCGTCGAGCGCATCGACGTGCTCCTGGGTCTGGGGCATCCACCCCTCGTCGGCCGCCACCACGAGCAGCGCGGCCGGCACCGGCCCGACGCCGGCGAGCATCGTGGGCACGAACCGCTCGTGCCCTGGCACGTCGACGAAGGCCACCTGCTCGCCGTCGATGCCGGCCCACACGAACCCGAGGTCGATGGTGAGCCCCCGGCGCTGCTCCTCGGCGAACCGGTCGGGCTCCATGCCAGTGAGCGCCCTCACGAGCGTGGACTTGCCGTGGTCGACGTGGCCCGCCGTGGCCAGGACGTGCATCACCGCGCCAGCCTACGTGGGCGCGCCCCGAGGGCACCCAGCGGAGGTGGACGGGAATCGAACCCGCCAGACCGAGCTACTCGGTCTCGTCGGTGTTGAAGACCGCGGGGGCCACCAGGCACCCAGACACCTCCCCGCGCGGCGCTCGCGCGCCGTACGGCGGGACGACCGTACCCGGCCGCGGGGCGGTGCGCTCACCCCACCCCGCTGCCTTCTGTTGCGCTGCTGCATCAGTTGCTGTGTGATAGGCATGGAGGTGCGACGGCGGACCGTCCGCCAGTCCCGGCATCTCCAGGACGCGAGACGGTCGTGAGCTTCGACTCCTCCCCCTTCCTGCCCGTCGCGCTGGGCTTCTTCGGCCTGGGCACCGGCTACCTCATCTACGGCCCTCAGGAGCTGTTCGGCTTCCCCCGCCGCGACCCGCTGGTCGACCGGTCCACCGGCATCTGGGGCGTGTGGTTGCCGGGCTTCTGCCAGCTCGTCACGGGCCTCGTGCTGTTCGTCGGCCTCACGTGGTTCCAGGTCTTCAAGAACGACCCGGCCCTGTACATGGCCGCCGTGGCCTTCAGCGCGTACGGCATCCACTGGTTCGCACTCGGCCTGAATCGTTACCAGGGCAACGACCCGCGAACCAACGCCGGCATGTCCGTCGCCTTCACGGTGCTGTCGGTGACGGGCGCCTACGTGTTCTTCGACGCCGGGGCCTGGCCGGTCGGCCTGCTGTTCGTCGGCCTTACGTGGGTCTACGTCAGCGACTTCTTCCACGCGGTGGGCGTGGGCATCGCCGAGCGTTCCCTCGGGCTGGCCCACGTGCTGACCGGCCTGTGGCTGATGTACCTCACCGTGGCGAGCATCCTGAACATCGCCTCGGGCACCCACCTGCCCGCCTGACGGGCCGCCGGGCGTGCACTTCGGGTCCGAAGNTGCGGGGGTCAGGTGCGGGCGGACAGTCGCTCGCGCTGCGGGACGACCGTGTACTTGGGGTCCTTCGCCGAGGCCACGCCACCCTGGAAGATGCCGAAGCGGGTCAGCACCGAACCGGCGACCAGCGCGGCGCCCGAGACGACGGACAACAGGCGTGAGCGGCGGCTCACCACCGCCCCCAGCGCACCCCCGGCCTCGAGGAGGCGAGCGGCCTTCAGCAGCTTGCCCGGACGCCCCTGGGTGTACGGCTCAGCGATCATGCCGAGCCGCTGGTGCAGCAGCTGGTGGGCGACGAGCTCGGCCGCCGTCCCGGCGACCGCTACCTTGCGCGCCGGACCGCTCTCGTCGAGCGGCGCCAGGGCCAGCGCTCCTCCCCCAGCGGCGGCCGCGGCGCTCCCAGCGAACAGGAACGGCATCTCGCGGTAGGCGTCGTGCCAGGCCGGCACCGCGGTGTTGGAGATGAGGGCCGCGGTGTAGGTGGCGAGCGGGCCACCGAGCGCGGCAGCGCCCAGGCCGGCCGCTCGACCGAGCCGCGGCAGGCGCCCGGTCACCGTCGACAGCGCCGCCGCCGAGGCGAGCGAGCTGAACGGCGCCAGGACCCACGAGCCGACCGACAGCGGCGAGGTGACCTTGAAGGTCCGCAACATGTTGAGGAACCGCTCGGGCCGGCCGAGGTCGTGGATCAGCGCGACCGTGCCCAGCCCCGCGCCCGCCGCCGCGCCCAGCCGGGCGACCCGGCTCAGCCCCGGCCGGCCGGTGGCCTCGGCGCCCTCGGCGAGCAGCGCCGACACGCCGGCGTACCCGCCGAGGAAGAGGTACAGCGGGACGTCCGGCTGCTTCCACACCGGCGCCTTAAGGATCGGCCGGCCGTAGTAGGACTCGAACTCCGGCTCGGGTACCAGCGAACGCTCTCTCACTTGCGCCTCCCCACGAACGCCACGATGCCCGTCGCCACCAGGCCCACCGCCGCCACCGCCACGTGCCGCCAGGTCGAGGGCAGGTCGCGGGTCGTGACGACCGGGTCGGGCGGAAGGCCGTACACCTCCGGCTCGTCGAGCAGCAGGAAGAACGCGCCATCGCCGCCCACGCCGTCGTCCGGGTCGTGGCCGTAGAGCCGGGCCTCGGTGATGCCCTCGGCGTGCAGGGCGTCGACCCGCTGCTGCGCCCGTTCGCGCAGCTCGTCGAGCGGGCCGAACTGGATCGACTGCGTCGGGCAGGCCTTGGCGCACGCCGGCTCCATGCCGGCGCCGAGCCGGTCGTAGCACAGCGTGCACTTGAAGACGCGGCCGTCGTCCTTGCGCTGGTCGATGACGCCGTACGGGCAGGCGGGAACGCAGTAGCCGCACCCGTTGCAGACGTCCTCCTGCACGACGACGGTGCCGAACTCGGTGCGGAAGAGCGCTCCGGTCGGGCAGACGTCGAGGCAGGCGGCGTGCGTGCAGTGCTTGCAGACGTCGGACGACATCAGCCAGCGGATGTCGGAGTTGTCCGGCGACTGGCCGGTGTCACCCGCGGGCAGGTCGGGGGCGCTCTTGGGGGCGCCCACGGACGGCATGCCGAGATCGGTGACCTTGCGGGGGACGGTCTGCTCGACGAAGGCCACGTGCCGCCAGGTGTCGGCCCCCAGCTCCTGGCTGTTGTCGTAGCTCATGCCCGTGAGCGTGAGCCCGTCCTCGGGAACGGCGTTCCACTCCTTGCAGGCGACCTCGCAGGCCTTGCAGCCGATACACACCGTGGTGTCGGTGAAGAAGCCGACGCGGTCAGGGTGGGTGTCGTAACCGGCGTCCGCTGACACGTCGGTCATCGGGCCGAACAGGCTGTTGCTCACGTCGCCCTCCTGTCGTCGATGCCGGCTCGCACTCGGTAGTCCTGCACCAGGGCGGTCAGGGCGCTGCCTCGCGGACGCCGACCCGGCTGGATGTCGCAGGTGCCGACCTTCTCCTGGATGTGGACGTTCGGATCGAGGGTGAGGTTGACCAGGTCGTTGGTGGAGTCGCCGGTCGTGAGGCCGTTACCACCCCAGTGATAGGGCAGCCCGACCTGCTCGACGACGTGGCCGTCGACCCGCAGCGACCGCATCCGCTCCGTAACGAGCACCCGCGCCTCGATGGCCGACCGGCTGGTGACGATCGTGGCCCAGCCGCCGTGCTCGAGGCCCCGCTCGCGGGCCAGCCGCGGCGAGACCTCGCAGAACATCGACGGCTGCAGCTCGCTGAGGTACGGCAGGGTGCGGCTCATCCCCCCACCGGTGTGGTGCTCGGTGAGCCGGTAGCTGGTGAACACGAACGGGAACACCGGGCTCCCGCTCGGGTTCACCGGGTTGGCCGCCTGCTCGATCTCCTGAAGCACAGGGCTGTTCTGGCGTGGGTACATGGCGTTGCGCACCGGCGACTCACGCGGCTCGTAGTACGTCGGCAGCGGGCCGTCCGCCAAGCCGACCGGCGCGTAGAGCCAGCCCTTGCCGTCGGTCTGCATGACGAAGGGGTCCTGGCCACCGATGGCATCCGGGCCCTTCGCACCTTCCGGCGGGACGTGGTCGGGTGCCCGGTCGGGGATGAAGTCCGGCACGTCCTCGCCGACCCACTTGCCCTGGTCGGCGTCCCACCAGACGTACTTCTTGCGCTCGCTCCACGGCGACCCGTCAGGTTTGGCCGACGCCCGGTTGTAGATGATGCGCCGGTTGGCCGGCCAGGCCCAGCCCCATTCAGGCGCGACCCAGGTCTGCTCCCGGCCCGGCTTGCGCCGCGCCGCCTGGTTCGTCTCGTCGGCGTAGACACCGCAGTAGATCCAGCAGCCGCACCGGGTCGAGCCGTCGTCCTTGAGCTCGGTGTAGGACGACAGCGTCTGACCGTCCGGGCCGGTGCCGTTGATCTCGCGCAGCACCGCCTCGGCACTCGGCTCGCCCTCCGGCGACTGCGGGTAGTCCCACGTGAGGTCGAGCAGCGGACGGTCCATCTCGTCGGTCGAGCCCGCCAGCTTCTCGCGGATCTTCTGGCCGAGCTGGAAGTAGAACTGCAGGTCGCTGGTGGCGTCACCCGGCGGCTCCACCGCCTTGTGGTGCCACTGCAGCATGCGCTGGGTGTTGGTGAACGACCCGCTCTTCTCGGTGTGCGCTGCGGCAGGCAGGAAGAACACCTCGGTCTGGATGTCCTCGGTGCGCAGCTCGCCCGTGGCGATCTCGGGACCGTCCTTCCAGAAGGTCGCCGACTCGATCATCGCGAGGTCTCGGACGACGAGCCAGTCCAGGTTCGCCATGCCGAGCCGCTGCATCTTGCCGTTGGCCGAACCGACGGCGGGGTTCTCCCCCACGAGGAAGTAGCCCTTGCAGCGGCCCTCGATCTGGGCGACGACCGTCGGGTACGACGAGTGGTCGCCGGAGATGCGGGGCAGGTAGTCGAAGCAGTAGTCGTTGTCTGCTGTCGCCGCGTCACCCCAGTACGACTTGAGCAGGCTGACCGTGTACTGCCGCATGTTGCCCCAGTAGCCCGTCGTCCCGGCGTCCGCGGCCACGTAGCTGTCCAGGTCCCCGTGGTTCTCGGCGTGGGGCATGGGCAGGTAACCCGGCAGGATGTTGTACAGCGTCGGGATGTCGGTCGAGCCCTGGATGCTCGCGTGACCGCGCAGCGCCATGATGCCGCCGCCCGGACGCCCGATGTTGCCCAGGAGCAGCTGCAGGATCGCGGCCGTGCGGATGTTCTGCACGCCGGTGCCGTGCTGGGTCCAGCCGACCGCGTAGCAGAACGCCGCGGTGCGCTCCGGGCCGCTGTTGCGGGTGAGGGCGTCCGCGACCTTGGCGAAGTCCTCCGGCGCGATGCCGCACACCCGCTCCACCATCTGGGGCGTGTAGCGGGCGAAGTGGCGCTTGAGGATCTGCATGACGCACCGCGGGTGCTGGAGCGTCTCGTCGCGCTCCGGCTTCGCGTTCACGGTGGGGCCGCCTGAACCGGCCGTCTCGGAGTGGCCGGCCGCGTGGGTGTCCCCGTCGGACAGCTCGGACGGCGTACCGGCCTGGTGCGGGTCGCGCTGGCCGGCCGCAGCCGCCTCGACGGCACCCTCGTACTGCCAGCTGTCGGACTGGTAGGTGCCCTTCTGCTCGTCCAGGCCGCTGAACACGCCCTCGAGGTCCTCGGTGTCGATGAACTCCTCGTCGACGATCGCCGCGGCGTTGGTGTAGGCGACGACGTACTCGCGGAAGTAGAGGTCGTTGCTCAGCACGTGGTTGACCAGCGCGCCGAGGAAGGCGATGTCGGTGCCCGCCCGGATCGGGACGTGCAGGTCAGCCACCGCCGAGGTGCGCGTGAACCGCGGGTCGACGTGGATGATCGTCGCGCCGCGCGCCTTGGCCTCCATCACCCACTGGAACCCGACCGGATGGCACTCGGCCATGTTCGAGCCCTCGATGACGATGCAGTCAGAGTTCTGCAGGTCCTGCTGGAAGGTCGTGGCGCCGCCGCGGCCGAACGAGGTCCCCAGACCGGGAACCGTGGAGGAGTGTCAAATACGGGCCTGGTTCTCGATCTGCACCGCGCCCATGGCGGTGTAGAGCTTCTTCATGAGGTAGTTCTCCTCGTTGTCGAGGGTCGCTCCTCCGAGGCTCGCGATGCCGAGGGTGCGCCGCACGCGCTTGCCGTTCTCGTCCCAGGTCCACGTCTGGCGCCGGGTGGCGATGACCCGGTCGGCGATCATGTCGAGGGCGGTGTCGGCGTCGAGGTCCTCCCACTCGGTGCCGCCCGGACGCCGGTAGCGAACCTTCGTGACGCGTCCAGGCTGCGTGACGAGCTGCTTGCTCGCACTTCCCTTGGGACACAGGCGTCCTCGCGACACCGGACTGTTCGGGTCGCCCTCGATCTGGACGACCTTCTCGTCCTTCACGTAGACCTTCTGGCCGCAGCCCACAGCGCAGAACGGGCAGATCGAGTCGACGACGCGGTCGGCTGTCTCGGTGCGCGCCGTGAGGTGGTCGGTGTGCGACGAGCGCACCGCCGCTCCCCGACCGAGCACGTCACCGTCTGTGAGCTGCCGCAGCACGGGCCAGCTGCCGATCCACGTCTTCGCCATGACGCCTCCTCAATGGTTGCTCAGATGCAATCACTGATCGCGCCGGCGCGCTACCCCGGACCGGGCCGCCTAGGGTGAAGCCATGGGAGTGCGACTGACCGAGTACGCCCGCGGCGGCGGCTGCGCGTGCAAGATCCCGCCTGGAGAGCTCGAGGACGTCGTGCGCGGCCTGCAGGCCGAGCCCGCCGACGACCGTCTCGTCGTGGGGTTGGGCGACGGGGACGACGGCGCCGTGGTGCGCATCGACGGCGGCCGCGCGGTCGTGGCGACGGCAGACTTCTTCACGCCCGTCGTCGACGACCCGTACGACTGGGGGCGGATCGCCGCCGCCAACGCGCTGTCGGACGTCTACGCGATGGGCGGGGCGCCGCTCGTCGCGGTGAACCTGCTGGCCTGGCCGCGTGACGTGCTTCCCATGGAGCTCGCGACCGAGGTGCTGCGAGGCGGCCTCGACGTCGCGCGCCAGGCCGGCTGCTTCGTCGCCGGTGGCCACAGCATCGACGACGCCGAGCCCAAGTACGGCATGGCGGTCACCGGCCTGGCCGACCCCGAGCACCTGCTGCGCAACGACTCCGCCGAGGCAGGGCTGCCGCTGACCCTCACCAAGCCCCTCGGCGTCGGGGTGCTCAACAACCGCCACAAGCAGACTGGCGAGGTGTTCTCCCACGCCGTCGAGTCGATGGCCGCGCTCAACCGCGCCGCCGCCGAGGCCGCCCTGGCCACCGGTCACCGCGCCGCCACGGACGTCACCGGCTTCGGTCTGCTCGGCCACCTGCTGAAGATGGTGCGGGCCTCAGGAGTCGACGCCGAGATCGACGCCTCAGCGGTGCCCTACCTCGACGGCGCCCGCGAGTCGCTGCGCGACGGGTACGTCAGCGGGGGCACCCGCCGCAACCTCGACTGGGTGCGTCCGCACCTCGACGCCGAGGTCGACGAGGACGAGCTGCTGCTGCTGACCGACGCCCAGACCTCCGGCGGCCTGCTGGTGGTCGGTGAGCTGCCCGGGCATCCCGTCGTCGGCCGGGTCGTCCCCCGGGCCGGCGACGGGCCGCGCGTCACCGTCCGCTGACTGCTGACTGCTGACTGCTCGTCGTTCGAGCCCACCCACCCGTGATCATGCACGCCAGCGCGGTGGGGTGCGCTGCCGTGCATGATCACGGGCGGCGGGGAGGGGGTCAGTGGGCGCTGGAGGGCGCCCACAAGTTGATGCCGGCCTCGACGGCGTCGCGGTCGATCGCGGCCAGCTCGTCGTCGCTGAAGGACAGGTGGTCGAGCGCGCTCACGTTGGCCTCGAGCTGACGCACGCTGCTCGCCCCGACCAGCACCGAGGTGACGCGCGGGTCGCGCAGGGCCCACGCGAGCGCCATCTGCGCGAGCGTCTGACCGCGCTGCTGCGCCATCTCGTTCAGGGCTCGCACGTGCGCGAGCGTCTCGTCGGTGAGCAGGTCGGGCGACAGCGACTTGCCCTGGCTGGCGCGCGAACCCTGCGGGACGCCGTCCAGGTACTTGTCGGTGAGCATCCCCTGGGCCAGCGGCGAGAAGGCGATGCAACCCACGCCCTCGGACTCCAGCGTGTCGAGCAGGCTCTCCTCGATCCAGCGGTTGAGCATCGAGTACGACGGCTGGTGGATCAGCAGGGGCGTGCCCATCTCGCGCAGGATCGCCGCGGCCTCGGCCGTCCGCTCCGGTGAGTACGACGAGATGCCCGCGTACAGCGCCTTGCCCGACCGGACGGCGTGGTCCAGGGCCCCCATGGTCTCCTCGAGCGGGGTCTCGGGGTCGAAACGGTGGCTGTAGAAGACGTCGACGTAGTCCAGCCCCATCCGGCTGAGCGACTGGTCCAGCGAGGCCAGCAGGTACTTGCGGCTGCCCCACTCCCCGTACGGGCCGGGCCACATGTCGTAGCCGGCCTTGGTCGAGATGACGAGCTCGTCGCGGTACGGCCGGAGGTCCTCGGCGAAGATCGTGCCGAAGTTCTTCTCGGCGCTGCCGTAGGGCGGCCCGTAGTTGTTGGCCAGGTCGATGTGCGTGATGCCGAGGTCGAACGCGCGCCGCAGGATCGCTCGCTGGGTGTCGATCGCCACGTCGTCGCCGAAGTTGTGCCACAAGCCCAGTGACACCGCGGGCAGCTGCAGACCGCTGCGTCCGCAGCGTCGGTAGGCCATGGCGTCGTAACGGTCGTCGGCAGCGCGGTGCGGGGCAGGGATCATGCCCCCAGTCTCCCAACTCGCCGGCCGCCGCTCCACCGGGGCGGGACCTGTGGCCCTTCCACTGTCGGGACAGCGGGAGTGGGCTGGGTGCAGGCCAGGTGAGGAGGCCCGCCATGACGACGTCGAACCCCGTGCACCCTGTGGCGGCGCACGACCCGGTGGAGGCCGCGAGAAGCACCCGCGCGGCGTGGCTGATGGTGCCGGTCTGGGTGGCGATGTTCATCGCCACGAGCTACGCGGGGGTCGTGGTGCTCGGCTGGCTCGGGCTCGGAGAGGGTGACCTGTTCCTGTTCGCCCGCAACGTCTGGGGCTGGGTCGCCGAGATCGGGTTCATGCTGCTGCTCGCGGCCCCGGCCGCCGCCGGTATCGCCTATGCCGTGCGCGCGGTACGCCGCGGCGCTCGGGCGTTGGCCGGCACCGCCCTGGCCGTCAACGCGCTGCTGCTGCTCCTGGCGCTGTACATGTTCGCCGACGCGGTGCGGATGACGTACTGGCCCGGGGACTGAGCCGGGCCGGGCGGCCAGCGCGGCCCGACGACGCCGACTGCTCAAGGGTTGCGCGCGCTTGTCGAGGGGTAGAACCCTCGGCACGCGGCATGTCACCCCCCTAACGTGATCAACGGGAGTGCGGTGGTCGGGAACGCACGACGGCCCCCCGCGCGCTGCGGGAGGCCGTCGTGAGGCTGTTCGCGATCAGATCGGAACGACGTTCTCCGCCTGCGGGCCCTTGGGGCCCTGGGTGATCTCGAACTCCACGCGCTGGTTCTCGTCCAGCGAGCGGTAACCCTGGGTCTGGATCGCCGAGTAGTGCACGAAGACGTCAGCGCCGCCGCCGTCCTGAGCGATGAAGCCGAAGCCCTTCTCAGCGTTGAACCACTTCACAGAACCCTGTGCCATGCCGTCTCCTCCAGGGGACGTACTGCGACCGACACTGTGCCGGCCTGGTGCGCGGTCATGCATCCCCACGTTGGAGCTGACTTCCAAAGCCATGGCCCTGGCGAGCGGAGCCCGTGAACACCGACACCTCAGAACGGATACGCCGTCCCGCTGCCTCGGTCAACGCAAGAAATCTGAACTGCAGCGGGGCCCAGTATGCCATGCAGGCGCTCGGAATCCAGATCTTGACGGCGAGTCGTTCCGACGTTCGGGACGGCTCAGGAGAGCACCCGCAACCGGATCGTCTCGGGCATCGCGTGCAGCCGGTCGATGATGTCCGGCGTGTAGTCGGCGTTGACGTCGGTCACGAGGTAACCGACGTCGCCGCGGGTGCTGAGGCTCTGGGAGTCGACGTTGACGCCGTACTGGGCGAACAGCGCGTTGACCGTCGCCAGGACGCCCGGCACGTTGCGGTGCATGTGGGCCAGCCGGTGCGACGTCCCGATCGCGCCGGCCCCGATGGGCGGGAGGTTCACCGACAGCGAGGTGGCGCCGCCCTCGGCGTAGCCGATGAGCTTGCCCGCGACGAACCGCCCGATGTCCTGCTGCGCTTCCTGCGTGCTGCCGCCGACGTGCGGCGTGAGGATCACGTTGGGCAGCCCACGCAGGTCGGACTCGAAGGGGTCACCCTGGCGCTTGGGCTCGAAGGGGAAGACGTCGATCGCGGCTCCGGCGATGTGGCCGCTCTCGATGTGACGGCGCAGCGCTGCGGTGTCGACGACGAAGCCGCGCGACATGTTCATGAACAGCGAGCGCGGCCGCATCGCGGCGAACTCCCTCTCGCCGAACAGGTCCTGGTTCTCCGGCCGGCCATCGACGTGCAACGACACGACCTCGACCGTCTCGAGCAGCTCGGTCATGCTGCCGCACCGGCGAGCGTTGCCCATGGCGAGGCGGTCCTCGGTGTCGTAGTAGAACACGGACATGCCCAGGGCCTCGGCCAGCACCGACAGCTGAGAGCCGATGTTGCCGTAGCCGACGATCCCGAGGGAGCGGCCGCGCACCTCGTGCGACCCCTTGGCGGACTTGTCCCAGACGCCGGCGTGCATCGCGGCGTTCTTCTCAGTGAGCCGGCGGGCGAGGGCGATGATCGCCCCGATCGTGATCTCGACGACGCTGCGGGTGTTGGAGTACGGCGCGTTGAACACCGCGACGCCGTTGCCGGTCGACGCCTCGAGGTCGATCTGGTTCGTGCCGATGCAGAAGGCGCCGATGGCCTGCAGCTGCGTCGCGGCGGCCAGCACCTTGTCGGTGACGAACGTGGTGGAGCGGATGCCGAGCAGGTCGACGCCGTCGAGCGCCGCGATCAGCTCGTCCTCGGCGAGCGCGCTCGAACGCGTCTCCACCTCGTGACCAGCGGCCCGGAGCAGCTCGGCGGCGTCCGGGTGGATGTTCTCGAGCAGCAGTGCGCGCACGCGGTCTCCCCATGACGGGTCTCGTTGGCGGGTGGGCCGAAGGCCCTCCCCCAGCGTACGAGCCCGCACCCGCCGGACCGGACGCGGTCCGCGTCGTGGACGCGCCCGTAGGCTCGGCTCGTGCAGCCACCGGACGCCGACCCGCGCCGACCCGCGGAGGTCGTCGCCGACGGCAACGACCCTCGGGGCCTGACCATGCTGGTGGGCGGGGTCCCGAGCAGCTACGTGCACCTCGACGACCCCACCCGGCTGGAGTTCGAGTACGTGCGGTGGGCCGGTGACCTGGTCGACGTCCTGCGGCCCGAGGGCGAGCCGCTGCACAGCGTGCACGTCGGGGGCGCCGGCTGCACGCTCCCCCGCTACGTCGCCGCGACCCGTCCGCGTTCGCGCCAGGTCGTGCTGGAGGTCGACGCCGAGGTGATCTCGCTGGCGCGCGAGCGGTTCGGCTACAGCCGCCGCAGCGGGTTCCGGCTGCGCCAAGCCGACGGCCTGCAGGGCCTCGCACCGCTCGACGACGGAGGCTGGGACCTGCTGGTGCGCGACGCGTTCAGCGGTGCCGAGACCCCGCGCCACCTGACCACCACGCGATTCGTCGGCGAGGTCGCCCGGGTGCTCTCGCCGTCCGGGCTCTACGTCGCGAACGTGGCCGACCGTCCGGGACTCGGGCTCGTGCGCCGCGAGGTCGCCACCGCGCTCACGGTGTTCGGCCACGTCGCGCTGGTGGGCGAGACGCAGCACCTGCGCGGACGCCGGTACGGCAACGTCCTGCTGATCGCCTCACGGGTGGCGCTGCCCGTGGCCGACCTCACCCGCCGGGTGCGGTCCGGACCCGTGCCGGCGCGCGTGGTGAGCGGCGCGGACGCGACGGCTCTGGGCGCGGGTCAGCGGCCGATCGAGCCGTAGGCCGTCGACGACGGCCGCGGCGTCAGGACGACTCCCCGCGCAGGAACTGCTCGACCTCAGCGGCCAGCTCGTCGGCCGAGGGCAGCGTCTCCTCGGCCGCCAGCAGGCTGCGCCGCTCGCGGGCGCCCATGTAGGCGTCGTACTGCTCCTCCAGGGCCGCCACGACCTGGCCGACCTCCTCGGACGCCGCCACCTGGGCCGCGATCGTCTCGCGAGTCTGCTCGGCTGCACTGAGCAGCGCAGCGCGCGGGACGCTCAGGGCCGCCTCGTCGGCGAGCCGGTCGAGCAGCGCAGCGGCCGCGTCGGGGTAGGCCGCCTCGGCGAGGTAGTGCGGGACCTGGACGACGAAGCCCAGGGCCGGGTGCCCCGACTCGCCCAGCCGCAGCTCGAGCAGCGCCGCCGCCGATCCGGGGATGCGGACGGTGCCCGGCCAGGTCTGGCTCTGCGGCACCAGTCCCGCCTGGTTGGCGTGCCCGAGCACGCCGAGGGGCCGGGTGTGCGGGACGGGCATGCCGATGGCGTGCAGGCCGATGGTGGTCGACACCGCGAAGCGCTCGACGAGCTCGGTGACGGCGGCGACGAACCGCTCCCACTGGGTGTCGGGCTCCGGTCCGGTCAGCAGCAGGAACGAGCGCCCGTCGAGGTCGCGCACGGCGTGCAACTGCAGGCGCGGCTCCTCGAACGACGCGTAGTGGTCGCGGTCGAAGACCATGGCGGGTCGCCGCGACCGGTAGTCGACCAGCTGGTCGGCGTCGAACGTCGCGAGCACCTGGTGCTCCAGCGTCTCGAGCAGGTGGTCGGTCACCAGGCGGGTAGCCGACCCGGCGTCCACGAACCCGGTGAGCGCGTGCACCAGGACGGGCCGGTCGAGCTCGACGTCGGCGTCGTCGCTCAGCGTGTAGAGGCTGCGAGGGTCGAGCACGTGATCCTCCATCGGCGGTGCGACGGCTGTCGTGGGGCGAGCAGCCAGGTCCTCAGGCGCGCGAGCCGTCGTCGTCGCGCGGCGTGAGAGGCAGGGGACGGCCGTCTCGGCCCAGCCGCAGTCGTCGGGGGTTGGCCACGGTCTGAGCGGCGCGGGGACGCTCGGCGGTGGTCGTGGTTCCGGTGGAGTCCTCCATGCGCAAACCCTCTCCCCTACCTGTCACAACTGTTGAAGTGTTGACCATTTTTCCACGGCCCGGGCGCCGGAGCGACCGCGGGCTGCCCTGTGGACAACCGCCGGGGCGGATCGCGCATTCCCCCTAGCGTGGAGGGATGGACGGTGCGGTGATCTCGGTCGACCTGACATCGCTCGATGCCTTGCGCGGCAGCCTGCGCGAGGCGGCGCACGGGATCCAGGCGCTGCGCGAGCACCCTGACGTGGTGCGCGCCCGCGCCGCGGACACCGGTGACCCTGGCCTGGCAGCCGCCGCGCTCGACGTCGCGACGGCCTGGGCCTGGGGCCTGGAGCTTCTGAGCGGTGAGCTGCGCCGGTGGGATGCGCTGCTGGGTGTCGCCGCGTCGGCGTACCTGGACAGCGACCGATCGGTGCTGGCGGCGCTGCGGTGAGCACCTGGCCGACCGCCGAGGTCGCCCTGCCCGGCCACCCGGCCGGCGTGCTCGACCTCGCCGAGCGCCTCGCCACCGTCTCCGCCGGGCTGCTGCGCCTCACCGCGCTGGTGCGCGCGGCCGCCGCAGCGGACTGGCACGGCGTCGCGGCGACGGCGTTCCGCCAGCTCGTGACCCTCGACGCCGAGGCGATGGGCCGCGCCGGCGCGGTGCTGGCGCAGGCGAGCGAGCACCTGCGGCACCACGCGGGCGTGCTGCGACGGGCGCGAGCCGACGTCGAAGGCGCCCTGCTGCTCGACCCCCTGGCGGCCTGGGACGCCCCGGACGTCGCCGAGCAGCGTCGCGCGCTGGTGCGCGAGACCGTCGCAGAGGCCCGGCGGCGGGTTGCGGTCAGCGCGGCCGAGGCGGCCCCCGCGCTCCACGCGGCCGCCCGCCTCGCGCCGGCCGAGCCGTCGGCCGCCCGCCGCGCCGTCGAGCGGGCGTGGGCGCGCTCACGCGAGGTGAGCGTCGGCGCCGTCGAGACCTCGGGCGTCCTGCTGGCCACGGCGGCGCGGTTCACCGCGGGTCGGGCGGTCGTGGATCCGGTGGGCTACGCCGCAGACTGCGTCGGGCAGGCGCGCGGCACCCTCACGCAGGCCCAGCACCCGCGCCGGCTGGCTCGGGCGGTGCTCGACCTCGACACCTTCGAGGAGTCCCCGTCGCTCTGGATCGGGCACCTGCTGCCGACCGCGGCGCTGGGAGCTGCGTCCGGAGCCGCCGGGGTGGCGACGCGGTCGTCGTCGCTGACCGTGCGCGCGCTGTCGCGTACCCCGGGGCCCCGCGGCGCCGCCCTGCGTGAGGCCGTCGCCGGACGCGCCGCGTACGGCCGCAGCGGACTGCGCGCGCGCGACCTGCGATCGGTCGCGGGGCCGCCCAGCCGCCTGGGCTCGGTGAGCTACCTCCCGCGCGAGGCCGCAGCCGTCGGGACGGCGATGGCCCGCGACGGCGCCTGGGCCGAGACGCACCTCACTCCCCGGGTGGAGCGGGCCATGCACCGCGCCGGTGGCCTGCGCGTCGGTGAGGCCCACGCCGTGAAGCAGGCCGCTTCGTTGCGGCGCAAGCTCGCCGACGAGGTCGCCCGGCCCGAGCTCGACTCGACGACGGCGGGGCAGCGCGTCAACGACACGGTGCGCTACACCGTGGTCTTCGGGGACGACGCGTACGTGGAGGGAGCGGTGCGCACCATCGAGCAGCTGCGTGGCCAGGGCTTCGAGCTGGCCCAGGCCAAGTCGAGCTGGGGCGGACCGCGCTACCAGGGACTGAACCTCGTGTGGCACGACCAGCAGACGGGGCGGCTGTTCGAGGTGCAGGTGCACTCCCCGGGCAGCTGGGACGCCACCGTGCGCACGCACCCCGACTACGAGCTCTACCGCGACCGCGGCGCCTGGCCGGCCCTCAAGGCCTTCCTCGGGCGCCGCATCGCGGCCGAGTACGCGGCGGTGGGCCGGCCGCGCGACATCGCCGACCTGCCGCGACGGCTCAGCGCGCTGGGTCTGGACACCGCTCCGGTGACGACGGCTCCCCTCCTGACGACCCTCGACGCCCGGCGGCTGCTGCACCAGACCGGTGCTGGGGTGCTCGTCCCGGGCGCTGCGGGCACCGGGTCGCCGGGGTGAGAGGATCGCCGAGATCCCGTTCCAGGCCAGGTCAGCAGACGCAACAGGAGGAACCCGTGGGCGCGCAGGACGGTCGAGTCGCTCTGATCACCGGTGGGGCCCGCGGCATCGGTGCCGCCACTGCCCGCAGGTTGGCCGCCGAGGGAGCCCGGGTCGCGATCCTCGACCTGGAGGAGCAGGCGGCCGCGGCCACCGCCGAGGCCATCGCGGCCGAGACCGGCACGGCGGCGCTGGGGGTCGGAGCCGACGTCCGCGACGCCGACGCGGTCGAGGCCGCGATCCAGCGAGTGGTCACCGAGCTGGGCGGCCTGCACGTGCTGGTCAACAACGCCGGCGTCACGCGCGACAACCTGCTCTTCAAGCTGACGGAAGACGACTGGGACACCGTGCTCGGCATCCACCTCAAGGGCGCGTTCCTGCTCAGCCGCGCGGCGCAGAAGCCGATGGTGGAGCAGCGGTACGGCCGGATCATCAACCTGTCCAGCACGTCGGCCCTCGGCAACCGCGGCCAGGCCAACTACTCGGCGGCCAAGATGGGCATGCAGGGCTTCACCCGCACGCTCGCCATCGAGCTCGGCCCGTTCGGCGTCACCGTGAACGCCGTGGCGCCCGGGTTCATCGCCACCGACATGACCGACGCGACGGCCCACCGGCTCGGCATCACGCCCGAGCAGCTGCGAGCCGCCAGCGCCGAGGCGACGCCGGTGCGCCGGGTTGGCGCGCCGGACGACATCGCGAACGCGATCGCGTTCTTCGCCTCCGAGGCGGCGTCGTTCGTCACCGGCCAGACGCTGTACGTCGACGGCGGCGCCACGCTCTGACGTCGGCGTCACGCTCTGACGGCGGCCACCTGAGCCGCGCTCAGGGACGCAGGGTGTCGTCGTCCGCCATGCCGTGCGTGCGCACCTCGCGCACCAGCCCGTGCCCGGTCGGCGCGTAGACCCAGGGGACGTCGGAGCCTGACGTGATCGGCTGCTGCTGGCCCGGCAAGGGGGCGGGCGTTCCGTGCGTGAGCACCTGCTCGGTGGCACCCAGCTGGCGGATCACCACCAGCCGCACCCGGTCGGGCCGGGCCCACACCAGCTCGTCGTACAGCGTGGGGTCGTGCTGGCCGTCGTCGCCGACGAGCACCCAACGCAGCTGCGGCAGCTCGTCGAGCAGCCGGCGCAGGGTGAGCCGCTTGTGCGCCTGCCCCGAGCGGAACCACCCCTCCGGGGTCGGCCCCCAGTCGGTGAGCAGCATCGGGCCGTCGGGGAAGCCACGCCGACGCAGGAAGCGCTGCAGGGCGGGCCCGAGGTTCCAGGCGCCGGTCGAGACGTAGACCACGAACGCCCCGGGGTCGTGGCGGGTGAGGGTGCGGTAGAGCTCGGACATGCCGGGCACGGGCCGCCGCGACTCCTCGCGCCGCACGAAGGTGTTCCAGAAGGCGAGGAACGGCCGGGGCAGCGCGGTGACCAGCACGGTGTCGTCGATGTCGCTGATGATGCCGAGGTGCTCGTCGGCGCCGACGACCCGCACCGGCGCCTCGGTGACCTGGCCGCTCGCGATGCGCAGCTCCGCGGTGGCCCACCCCGGCGGCAGGTCGGCTCGCAACGTGACGTCGACGTAGCCGCCGCGCGAGCTCTCGACGACGTGCCGCTCGCCGGCCACGTCGACGGCGACGGGCACGCCGCCGAGCTTGGCGCTGATGAAGTGCCGCCAGCCCCGGAACGCGTCGTCGCTGCGGTCGCCGACACCCGGGGGTGAGAGCAGCACGCGGGCGAGCACGCGCACCCAGCCGTCGGTGCCGTAGCCGGTGTAGGCGATGACGCGCGGCCGCCAACCGCGCCGGAAGAGCAGGCGCGCGAGCGCCCGGTTGAGCGCGTCCTCCGTCCGGGCCGCGCGGTGCAGCGGCGGGGGTGTGCTCACGCGCCCACTCTAGGAGAGACGTACCGTGGCGTGGTGAGCGAGCGAGTCGAGGTGTCGGTGGCCGACCTGGCGCGGGGTGCGGCCTACCCGTGGCTGACCGCCGTGGTGGTCCCCCGCCCGATCGCCTGGGTGAGCACGGTGTCGGCGGACGGCACGGTGAACCTCGCGCCGCACTCGTTCTTCACGGTCGCCTCCGCCGAGCCACCGGTGGTCAGCTTCACGTCGGTGCGCACCAAGGACTCGCTGCGCAACATCCGCGCCACCGGCGAGTTCGTCGTCAACCTGGCACCGCGTGCGCTGGCCGAGCAGGTCAACCGCACCGGCACCGACTACCCGCCTGACGTCGACGAGCTGGCCGAGGCCGGGCTGACGGCGGAGCCGAGCACCGTCGTCCGGCCGCCGCGGGTGGCCGAGTCTCCCGTCGCGCTGGAGTGCGTGGCCGCCGGTGAGCACCGGTTCAGCGACGATCCCGAGCGCGGCAGCACGGTCGTGTTCGGTCGGGTGGTGCACCTGTCGGTGGCCCGGCACGTTCTGGCCGACGACGGCCTGCCGGACGTCACGCGCCTGGCGCCGGCGAGCCGGCTGGGCCGCGACGAGTGGGCCGCGCTCGGCGAGGTGTTCGAGCTGTGCCGCGCCCGCTACGGCGCCTCAAGCGGCTGAGGGATCGTGCCGACACACCGGCCATGACGTTGCTGTCGGCGCGCGGTGCCGCGCTCATGGGTGCCATGGTCGCGCTGCTGGCCTTGACCGGGTTGGCAGGCAGTGCCGCCCACGCCACGGTCCCCTCGGCGACGACCGCGTCCGCGACCGCGTCCGCGACCGCGTCGCCGGCGCTCGCCCGCAGCCCGATCGCGGGTGACCCGGCCCACCCGTACAGCGACCCGATCTGGTTCCCGCTGCGCGATCCTGCGCGGGTCTCGTGCGTGGTCAGCAACTGCACCGACCCGCTGTACCACGGCTACCAGGCGATCGACTGGCTCGGCCAGCTCGACGCGCCCGTGCACCCGGCGGGTGCGGGCGTGTTCCACGTCGGAGCGGTGACCACGGCCTGTCCGGCCAGCGGTGTCACCGCCGGTACGTGGGCCTGGGTCGACCACGGGCCGGCCGGTGTGACGCGCTACGACCACCTGAACCGCCTCCTCGCGAAGGAGGGGCAGCTCGTCACCCCGGCGACGGTCATGGCGACCATGGGCCACAACGGCAACACCTACCCGTGCAAGACGAACTACCTGCACCTGCAGTACCGCGGCGAGCGGTTGAGCGGCCCGATCCTGCCGGTGCCTTCGATGCGAGCGTGCTCGGGTACCCAGCCCATCAGCCTGCCCTCGGCCATGGGGTTCACCGCCGGGTGGAACTCCATCAAGCCCAACGTGCACTACACGCCGACCGTGGGTGACGACTGCCTGCCGAGCTCGTGGTCGCTGACGCCGTCGCGGCCCACGCTGTCGGCTCTTCGGGGCGTCAGCTCGGTACGCGTCACCCCCTCGGCTCGGCCCTCCGGCGTCACCGCGGTGCGGGTACGCATCGAGCTGTACCACCCCACGCTGAAGGCGTACGGTCTGCCGAAGTACCGCACCATCCCCGCCACTCAGCGGGCCACCACGTTCTCCAGCCTGCTCCCGGGCCGCACCTACCGGTTCTCGCTCGCGTTCCACAACGCCAGTGGCTGGAGCGCCTGGGCGCCGGCCCGGACGGCGGTGCCCGCCGAGCGCCCGAGCACCCCGCGGTTTCGGGGCGTGAGCGCCTCGTCGAGCACGATCAGCCACCTGTGGTACCGCAGCACCAGCCGAGGCACCGACCCGGCGACCTACGTCGCAGCACGACGGTGCTACGTCCACGGAGCGTGGCGGTCGTGGACCTACGCCCGCGTGGCGGTGCCGAAGATCAGCCAGCAGTGGCGTGGCCTGCCCCGGCACACGACCTGCCAGGTGACGGTGCGGGCCTACAACGTCATGGGACACAGCGGCTGGCAGACCCGCAAGTCCATCCGCACGACCTGACGGCCCGGCCTCACAGGCGCTGCCAGGCCGGCTTGCCGGCCCAGACCTCGCGGTAGTAGTCCAGGCGCTGCAGCCGGCCGGCGGCCGCGCCGTCGAGCAGCACCGTGACGTGCGGGTGCAGCTGCAGCACCGACGCCGGCCAGCTGGCCGTCACCGGACCCTCGACGCAGGCGGCCACGGCCCCGGCCTTGGCCGCTCCCTCGGCGAGCAGCACCAGGTGGCGCGCCTGCAGGATGGTGCCGAGACCCTGGGTGATCACGTGCCGCGGCACGTCGCCCACGGAGCCGAAGAACCGCGCGTTGTCGGCCCGGGTCTGGGCCGTGAGCGTCTTGACCCGCGTACGCGACGCGAGCGATGAGCCCGGCTCGTTGAACGCCAGGTGACCGTCGCGGCCGATACCCAGCAGCTGCACGTCGATGCCTCCGGCGGCGGCGATCGCCTGCTCGTAGGCGACGCAGGCGCCGGCGACGTCGGTGGCGTGGCCGTCGGGCCCGTGCACGCGCGCCGGGTCGAGGTCGACCCGGCTCACGAGCTCGCGCCCGATCACCTCGCGGTAGGACTGCGGGTGGCCCGGCGGCAGTCCCAGGTACTCGTCGAGCAGGAACGCGCTGGCTCGCTGCAACGAGACCTCGCCGCGCGCGTGCGCGGCCGCGAGCGCGTCGTAGACGCTCAGCGGACTGGACCCCGTGGCGAGCCCGAGCACCGGGTCGGCGGTGCGACGCAGCAGGTCGGTGATCACCGCCACCACGAGCTCGGCTCGCTGCACGGCGTCGTCCAGCACGACGACCTCCATCAGACCGCGTCCACGGCGCGACCACCCACGAGGACGCGCTGCACCTCGAGCCGGTCGTCGAGCACCACGACGTCCGCCGGGCCGCCGGGCCGCAGCACCCCCAGGTCAGGTGGCCCACTGCGCAGCAGGCGTGCCGGGCCTGCCGTCGCGGCCGCGAGCGCTTCGAGCTCCGACGCGCCACAGCGCACGGCCTCGCGCACGCACCCGGCGAGCGACGCCACGCTGCCGGCGAGCACGCCGTCGTCGTCCCGCGCGACGCCGTGGTGCACCACCACCTCGCGCTCCCCCAGCCGGTAGTGCCCGTCACCGCAGCCGGCCGCGGCCATCGCGTCGGTCACGAGCACCCACCGACCCGGCGCTGCGGCCAGCGCGAGGCGCACCCACTCGTCCGCGAGGTGCACGCCGTCGCAGATCAGCTGCACGACGACGTCGCCTCGCGTCAGCGCGACCGCGGCCGGCCCCGGTTCGCGCGCCGACACCGCCGGCATCGCGTTGCCGAGGTGGGTGACCGTACGGGCGCCGGCGTCGAACGCCGCGTGCGCCTGGGCCGCCGAGCAGGTCGTGTGGCCCACGGAGACGAGCCACCCGCGCCCCGCGGCCCAGCGGATCACGGCCAACGCGTCAGGCAGCTCGGGTGCGATGGTGAGGGCGACGACACCGTCGCCGGCCACGAGGTGCTCCAGCTCCTCGACCGCGGGGCGGCGCAGCGCGTCGCGCCGGTGGACGCCGGCCCGCTCCGGCGCGAGGTACGGGCCCTCCAGCGCGGCGCCGAGCAGCCGAGCCGCACCTGGTACGGCGCGAGCGCGGTGGCGAGCGACCTGCTCCAGCGCGCGTCGCGTGACCCCGAGCGGCGAGGTGACGAGGTTCGCCACGAAGCTGGTGACACCGTCGCGGGCGAGCGCCTGACGGGCCGCGACCCAGTCGTCGTCATCGGCGCTGATGAGGTCGCAGCCGCCGTACCCGTTGACCTGCAGGTCGACCAGCCCCGGTACGGCCAGGCCACGGCCGCCGCCGGGCAGGCCGACATCGACCACTCGCTCACCCTGCACCGCGACGTCGCCGTCGACGAGCGCGCCGTCGACCATCGCCTGCGCGCACCCGAGGCGACGCACCACGTCGTCGGTCACGACACCTCCTGAGCCGAGGGCAGGTCGTCGACCAACCTGCCACGGGCCATCCACGCGGCGCCGAGGGCGGCCACCGGCGCCCTGCGGCCGAGCAGCTCAACCCGACCCGACAGGCCGAGCGCGGCCATGAGCGGCGCCGTCGCCTCCTGCCGGCGCAGGGCTGCGCGCACCGCCTCGAGCAATGGCCGCCCCACCTCGGTGACGCCGCCCGCGAGCACCACGGTCTCGACGTCCCAGGTGAGCACCAGCAATCGCACCGCGGCGGCTACGCCGGCGCTGAACCGCTCCACGGCAGCCGCCGCCGCCGCGTCACCAGCTGCCGCGGCCTGCCAGGGGCTCGTCGCCGGATGCCCGGCACCCGGGGTCCACGCCGCGGCGAGCGCGGCCCCGGAGGCGATGGTCTCCAAGCAGCCCCGCTGTCCGCACGAGCACGCCATGCCGGCCGGGTCGACGGGCACGTGCCCGATCTCGCCGGCGGCGCCGCGCGCCCCGCGGTGCAGCCGGCCGCCGAGCACCAGGCCAGCGGCAAGGCCCGTGCCGATGCTCAGCAGCGCGAGGTCACCGCCGACGGGCCGCAGCGTGTGGGCTCCGAGCGCGGCGGCGTTGACGTCGTTCTCCACCACCACGGGCACGCCCAACCGCTCGCGCAGCCCGCCCGCGAGCTCGGTCGGCTGGTCGTGCAGACCGAGGTTCACCGCGTGCGAGACGCGTCCGGCGCTCGCGTCGACGAGGCCGGGCACGCCGACGCCGACGCCGGCCAGGGCCGCGGGCGCCACACCTGCCCGGTGGGCGGCCTCGGTGACCGCTCGCACCACGGTGTCGACCACTCCGCGCTCCCCACGTCGCGTGCCGAGCCGGGCGCGGCCGAGCACGCGCAGACGCTCGTCGGCGACGACCGCGAGCACCTTCGTGCCGCCGACGTCGACGCCGGCGACCAGCGCAGCGCCCATCAGCGCCCCTCGGCCAGCAGGCGGTCGAGCGCCTGCGCCGACGCCTGGGAGGCACCGCGGGTGCACACGGTCGTGAGCCCCTCGACGAGCGGCTCAGGGTCCGGCCACCCCATCTCGACGAGCACCGCATCGGGTCGGCGGGCCGCGACGCGCTCGATCACGGCTCTGGCCCAGGCCTGGCGACCGGCGTCGCGCACGAGCACCACCACCGGACGATCGTCGAGGCGCGCCACGGGGTCGTCATCGGGGCCGACGTCGAGGTCGTCAGGGGGGCCGACGTCGTCCGGGCTCATCGCGACGAGCTCACCACCGGCGAGCACCCGGCCGTCTACGGGTAGCCCCCAAGGCACGTGACCCACCGCCTGGTTGCTTCCGCCGTCGAGCTGCAGCACCTGGGCGCCGGTGCGCGCCGAGAGGGAGCCGGTCACCGACAGCGCGAGCGTGGCGGCCTCCGCGCTCGCCTGCGGCGCCGGGGCGGCCTGAGCGAGCGCGCGCAGCCCGGCGAGCCGCGCGCTCGCGGTGTCGACGCGGTCCGCGGCCTCGCGCAGGCGGCCGAGGGGCAGAGTGCCGTCCGCCACCGCGTCGGTGACGGCCGCGACCACGGCCTCGAGCGAGGCGTCAGCGAGGCCGGGGCCGAGGCACAGCAGGTCGGCGCCCGCGCGCAGCGCCAGCACCGCCGCGGCGGGTACGCCACGGCCGGCGCTCGCGCCGCGCATGTCGAGAGCGTCGCTCACCACGAGGCCCTCGAAGCCGAGCTCCTCGCGCAGCAGCCGGGTGGCCGCGGGGCTGAAGGTGGCCGGCGCGCAGGCATCGAGCGCGCGCAGCACGACGTGCGAGGTCATCACGGCCACCGCACCGGCCGCGATGCCGGCGGCGAACGGCGGCAGCTCGCGCTCGCGCAGCACCTCCAGCGGTCGGTCGACCACCGGCAGGTCGAGGTGGGAGTCGGCTGCGGTGTCGCCGTGGCCGGGAAAGTGCTTCAGGCAGGCGCCGGCTCCGGCTGCCTGCAGCCCCCGCACCCAGGCGGCGACGTGCCGGCTGCAGGCGCCGGCGTCCGCTCCGAAGCTGCGGACGCCGATCACGGGGTTCGCGGGGTTGGAGTTGACGTCAGCGACGGGGCCGAGGTCGAGGTCGACGCCGTGAGCGAGCAGCTGGGTACCGATGTCGCCGCCCACCATCGAGGTGAGCCGCTCGTCGTCCGCAGCCCCGAGCACCGCCGCGCCGGCGTGCGGGCTGCCGGTGCGGTAGTACAGGCGCGTGACGTCACCACCCTCCTCGTCGAGCGTCGTGATCGCCTCGGGCCTCGCGGCGTGGACGGCGGCCGTGGCCCGGCCCACCTGGGCGAGGTCGCGCACGTTGTCGCCGTAGAGGCAGACTCCGCCCAGGCCACGCTCCAGCCGAGCGAGGAGCCAGGGCGGCACCACCGGCCCGCTGAACGACGCGAGCAGCACGCGATGCGCGAGGGCGGTGACGTCGAGGGAGCCGGTCACGTCAGCCCTTCACCGCGCCGGACACCAGGCCACCGGCCATCCGCCCCTGCACGAGCAGGAAGAACACGATCACCGGGATGGTCATGAGGGTGGAGCCGGCCATGATCGCGCCCCAGTCGGTGCCGCTGTTGACCTGCTTGAACGAGCGCAGCCACACCGGCAGGGTGAGGTGGTCGGGACGGTTCATGAGCACCAGCGCCATGACGAACTCGTTCCAGGCCTGGATGAAGGCGAAGACGCCGGTGGCGACCAAGCCCGGCCCGATGAGCGGCAGCGTCACCGAGCGGAACGAACGCAGGCGGGAGCAGCCGTCGATCATCGCCGCCTCCTCGAGCTCGACCGGGATGCCCGCGACGAAGCCCCGCAGGGTCCAGATCGTGAAGGGCAGCACCGTCGCGACGTAGACCGCGGTGAGGCCCAGCACGGTGTTGGTGAGCCGCCAGCCGTCGAGCAGCCGGAACATCGAGATGATGAGCGCCTCCCCCGGCAGCATCTGCACGACGAGGATGACCAGGACGAACCACCGCCGGCCGACGAACCGGAACCGGGTCACGGCCAGTGCGGCCAGCAGCGCGATCACGAGCGCCACGACCACCGTCGCCACCGTCACCACCAGGCTGGTCCGCAGCGCCGACAGGAACGGGAACTGCCCGCCTCCGTGCAGCACCTCGCGGTAGTTGCGCGCGGTGCCGGGCCACGGCACGAAGGTCGGCTCGGGACTGCGGATGAGATTGCCCGGCAGGAACGACGTGCTCACCATCCAGTAGACGGGGAACACCGAGCAGACGAGCACGAGCACGCCGGCGAGGTTGAGCCCGGCGCGTCGCAGCGGGGTGGTGCGGCGTCCGCCGTTCACAGCGCCTCCTCCCGGACCACCTGGCGCACGTAGACGAACGAGGCGGCCAACATGATCACGACGAGGATGACGGCGATGGCGCTGCCGGTGTCGAAGCGGCCCTGGGCCACACCGACCTGGTAGATGTACACGCCGATGGTGCTGGTCTCGGCAGTGATGCCGCCGGAGTCCTGCAGTGCGAAGATCTGCGTGAACACGCGCAGGTCCCAGATCACCTCGAGCATGGTGAGGATCAGCACCACCGGTCGCAGCAGGGCGTACGTGATGTGCCGAAAGCGTTGCGCCGCAGTGGCTCCGTCCAGCTCAGCTGCCTCCATGAGCTCCTCGGGCACCTGGCTCAGCGCGGCGTAGAGGGTGAACGCCACGAAGGGCACCGCCTGCCAGGTGATCACCACCGTAGCCACTGCGAAGAACGACAGCGGCTGGATGAGCCAGGAGTGGCCCGTCATGTCCATGCCCGCCGCGGTGAGCAGCCAGTTGACGATCCCGTACTGGGTGTCGAACATCCAGCCCCAGATCACGATGGCCGTCAGCGCCGGCATGGCCCACGCCAGGAGCAGACCGACGCTCACCACCGCTCGCATCACCCGGCCCAGCCGCAGCAGCAGCAGGGCCACCAGCAGGCCGAGCGCCATCGTCAGCACGACGTTCACGGCGCAGAAGGCGATGCTGCGAGCGAGCACGAGCCAGAACTGCCGGTCGGACAGCACTGCGGTGTAGTTGTCGAGACCGACGAACTCCGGCGGCTTGCCGAACACCTGGGCCCGACCGAACTCCTGCGTCGACATGACGAGCAGGCGCACCAGCGGGTAGCCGGTGAGCACCGCCAGCACGGCGACCGCCGGCACGAGCAGCAGGTGAGGCACGGACGGGCGGTACCGCCGGCGCATGGCCGCACCGCCCGTCCTGGCCTGGACCTTGAGGTGGATGACGACTCCCCTGGTCTGATCGCCGCGTCAGCGGTTGAGAGCTGCGGTGATCTTGGCGTCCGCGGCAGTGGCCAGCTGCTGGACGTCGCCGCCCTTGGCGATCTGCACGAACAGGTCCTCCAGGATCTTGTCGGACTCGACGTTCGCCCAGCCCGGCGCCGCCGGAGTGAGCTTGGTGTTGCTGGCCGCCTGCGCCGTCGCCTTCGCCACGTCGTCGTTGCCGAGGGCGCTGAACAGCGAGGTCTTGGCGGGGATCAGGCCGGCCTCGGCCATCTTCGTCTGGTAGCCGTCGCTGAGGATGACCTTCAGCAGGTTGTAGGCGAGATCGGGGTGCTTGGACTTCGCCGCGATGGCGATGTTCGACCCGCCGAGGAACACTGGCGCGGTCTGGCCGGCCGACTCGCCCGGCAGCGCGAAGACGCCCAGGTTCTTCTCCGCCTCGGGGCAGCCGCCCTTGTCCTTGGCGGCGAGGATCGAGCCCTTGACCCAGCCCGGCGCCGACAGCATGCCGATCTGGTTCGCGCACCATGGCACCTGCGGGTCGGTCTCGTTGCCGTCCTTCGCCGCGCCAGAGGCCTTCTGCATGACCTCCTGCACCATCTTCAGGCCGGCCACAGACTGCGGCGTCGACAGCGCCCCCTGCCACTTGCCGTCCTTCTGCACCGCCAGGTCACCACCTGCCGACCAGATGTACGGGAGCGCGTTGCGCCAGTCCTGCCCCGGGAAGTAGATGCCGGAGAACCGGTTGCCGCCCGCGGCCTTGAGCTTCTCGCCGTCCGCTACGTACTCCGCGAGGGTCTGCGGCGGCTTCAGTCCCTGCTTGGCGAACAGGTCCTTGCGGTAGAACACGAGCCGCGAGCCGGCGTAGTACGGCGCCGCGTACAGCTTGCCGTCGTAGCTACCCGACTCCACGAACCCCTGGAGCAGGTCGTCGCCGCCGAGGTCGGCCTTCTTGTCGGTGATGTCGAGGAAGGCCCCCGCGGAGGTGAAGGCGACCGCTTGGGTGTTGCCGACCTCGACGACGTCCGGGCTGTCGCTGCCGCTCAGCGCGGTGGTCAGCTTGTCGACCAGGCCGTCCCAGACCTGCTCCTCGATGACGAGCTCGGCCTTGGGGTTGGCCTTCTCGAACTCAGCCTTGGCGTAGTCGCGCACTGCCTGTGGCGTGTCCGTGCCTACCAGCCAGAGCCGCACCTTGGTCTTGCCACCGGCGGTGGCGTCCGACGACGAGCCGCTGGAGCCGCCGCAGGCGGTCAGCGCGACGGCGGCAGCCAGAACGACTGCGGCAGAGCGGAAGTGCTTCACGTGATCCTCCTGCGTTGCTCTCTGCGCGCGCCGGACGACGTGCGCCTTGACGTTCGTGGGTGAGTTCGGACGGTGAGGGGTGCGACGGCTACGAGACGCCGAGCTGACCGGACAGCACGAGCACCGCTGCGCCCGCGAGGACGACGTCGGCGCCGGCCGCAGGCAGTCGCAGCTCGACGTCCTCGCCGACGACGGGCATGCACCGGCGGCGCAGCACGGTGAGGGCGGCGTCGAGCAGCGGGCCGCCCAGCAGGTCGGCCGGGCCGCTGAGCACGACCTCGCGCAGGTCGAGCGCGCTGACCACCGGGGCGAGCGTCACACCCAGCGCCTCGCCCGCGGCACGCACCGCGGCCTCGCGCACCGCCTCGTCGGCGCCCTCGGTGCGGCGGCGCAGGGCGGGGACGCTGAGCACCGTCTCGAGGCAGCCGCGACGTCCGCAGGCGCAGGGCTCGCCGTCCTCGTCCACCACCAGGTGGCCGATCTCGCCGGCCGCCAGGTGCTGGCCGGCCAGCAGCGCGCCGTCGAGCAGCAGTCCCGCACCGACGCCCTTGCCGACGCGGATCAGCATCAGGCCGTGCTCGCCGGCCGCACCGAAGGTGTACTCGCCGAGGGCCGCGGTGTTCGCGTCGTTGGCCACGTGCACCGGCAGGTCGAGGGCGTCGTCGAGCAGCTGGGCGAGCGGCAGCGCGCTCCAGCCGAGGTTCGGCGCCTGCAGCACGACACCGTCGGCGTCCACGAGCCCGGGGGTGGCGATGCCCACACCCAGCAGGGGGCGGGTCGAGGCGTCGACGAGGTCGCGGCACAGCCGCTCGACCAGCTCGACGGCGCCCGTGCCGGTGCGTCCCTCGACCGGCAGCTTGCGGCGCTCGAGCACCGTGCCGGCGAGGTCGAGCACCGCGCCGTGGAAGCAGTCGGCGTCGGAGATGTCGACGGCGAGCACCTGGTGGGCGTCGTGGCGCAGCCCGACCAGCGTGGCCGGTTTGCCGACCCGCGTGCCGGGCTTGGCGCCGAGCTCGCTCACCAGGCCGTCGTCGATGAGCGAGGAGACCAGGTCGCTGACCGTGACACGGGTGAGGCCGGTCTCGCGGGCGAGGTCGGCGCGCGACGACGGCCCGGCCTGGAACAGCGACTGCAGCACGAGGGAGCGGTTGTGCTGGCGGGCGTGCTCGGGCAGGGCCTTGGTGCGGGGGCGCAGCCTGCGCGCCAGCCGGCGGTCGGGTGCGCTGCGTGCGGTCATGCGGGTTAGTAAATGGCCCTCACAAATAATCTGTCAAGGGTTCTAACAAACTCGGTCTGGCGATCTCAACCGATCTCAGAGCGGGCGCACGTCGGTCACCGTCACCACCGCCGCGCCCGCCTCGTCGGACGCCGGCAGGTCGACGACCGCCTCGATCCCCCAGTCGTGGTGCGCCGCCGGGTCGTCGAGCACCTGGCGTACCACCCACCGCTGCGGCTCGCGCTGCACCTGCAGCAGGTGCGGGCCCCGCGCGTCCGGCCCGGTGCCGACGTCGGCGTGCTCGGCGAAGTACGGCTCGAGCGCGGTGCGCCAGCTCTCGGCGTCCCAGCCGGCGCCGGCGTCGAGCTCGCCCAGGTCGTCCCAGCGGCGCAGCGCCACCAGCTCGACGCGCCGGAACAGGGCGTTGCGCACCAGCACCATGAAGGCCCGCGCGTTGCTCGTGAGTGGCGGCGGCGGGGCGTCGACCTGCTGCGCCGCACCGGGTTCGGCCGGATCGACCAAGCGCTCCCACTCGTCGAGCAAGCTGGAGTCGGTCTGCCGCACGGTCTCGCCGAGCCACTCGGTGAGGTCGTCGAGAGCCTCCGTGCGCATCCCCCCGGGCACCGTGCGGCGCAAGGCCTTGTACGCGTCGGCGAGGTAGCGCAGCACGAGGCCCTCCGAGCGCGCCAGGCCGTAGAAGCCGACCAGCTCGGCGAAGCTCAGCGCCCGCTCGTACATGTCCCGTGCCACCGACTTCGGCGACAGCTCGTAGTCCGCGACCCACGGGTGCCCGCGCCGGTACGTCTCGTAGGCCTGTTCGAGCAGGTCGGCGAGCGGTCGGGGCCAGGTGACCTCCTCGAGCAGCTCGATCCGCTCGTCGTACTCGATGCCGTCGGCCTTCATCTGAGCCACCGCCTCGCCCCGCGCCTTGAACTGCTGGGCCAGCAGCACCTGGCGAGGGTCGTCGAGCGTGGCCTCGAGCACCGACAGGACGTCGAGGGCGTGGGACGGCGCGTCGGGGTCCAGCAGCTCGAGCGCCGCGAGCGCGAAGGTCGACAGCGGCTGGTTGAGGGCGAAGTCGGCCTGCAGGTCCACCGTGAGGCGGGCCCGACGTCCGGTGTCATCAGGCACCGTCAGCTGCTCGACCACCCCGGCCGCCAGCAGCGAGCGGTAGATCGCGACGGCCTGGCGCACGTGCCGCACCTGCTGGCGAGGCTCCTCGTGGCTGTCGCGCAGCAGGTGGCGGAAGTGCTCGAGGGTGTCGCCCGGGCGACCGATCACGTTGAGCACCAAGGCGTGCGTCACGCGCAGACGGCTCCTGAGCGGTTCGGGGTCGGCCGCCACCAGGCGGTCGAACGTCTCGTTCGACCACGTCACCTGGCCCTCGGGCGGCTTCTTGCGCTGCACCTTGCGCCGCTTCTTCGGGTCCTCACCCGCCTTGGCCAGGGCCCGCTCGTTCTCGATGACGTGCTCGGGCGCCTGCACGACGACGTACCCGCTCGTGTCGTACCCGGCGCGTCCGGCTCGTCCGGCGATCTGGTGGAACTCCCGGGCATTCAGCCGCCGCTGCCGGTGACCGTCGTACTTGGTGAGGCCAGTGAGCAGCACCGTGCGGATCGGCACGTTGATGCCCACGCCGAGGGTGTCGGTGCCGCAGATCACCGGCAGCAGGCCGGCCTGGGCCAGCTGCTCGACCAGCCGGCGGTAGCGCGGCAGCATGCCCGCGTGGTGCACGCCGATGCCGTGCCGTACCAGGCGCGACAGCGTCTTGCCGAATCCCGCCGTGAAGCGGAAGGCACCGATGTGGGCGGCGATCTCGTCCCGCTGCTCGCGCGACGCCACGGTGGTGCTCATGAGCGCCTGGGCGCGCTCGAGGGCGGCGGCCTGGGTGAAGTGCACGACGTACACGGGGCTCTGCCGGGTCGACAGCAGCTCGTCGAGCGTCTCGTGCAGGGGAGTCATCGCGTAGCTGAAGCTCAGCGGCACCGGGCGCTCGGTGCCGCTGACGACGGCCGTGGCGCGGCCGGTGCGACGAGACAGGTCGTCGCGGAAGAACGAGACGTCGCCGAGCGTCGCGGACATGAGCACGAACTGCGCCTGCGGCAGCTCGACGATCGGCACCTGCCAGGCCCAACCGCGCTGCGGGTCACCGTAGAAGTGGAACTCGTCCATCACGACCTGGCCGAGATCGGCGTACTGCCCCTCGCGCAGAGCGAGGTTGGCGAGCACCTCCGCGGTGCAGGCGATGATCGGCGCACCCGCGTTGACGGCGGCGTCCCCGGTGACCATGCCGACGTTCGCTGAGCCGAACTGCTGGCACAGCGCGAAGAACTTCTCGCTCACGAGCGCCTTGATGGGTGCGGTGTAGTAGCTGCGTCGTCCGGCGGCGAGCGCGCCGAAGTGCGCTGCCGTCGCCACGAGCGACTTCCCCGAGCCGGTCGGCGTCGACAGCACGAGGTTGCTACCGGTGAAGACCTCGATGACCGCTTCGTCCTGCGCCGGGTAGAGCGTGAGCCCCTGGTCGGCCACCCAGGTCGTGAAGGCGTCGTACAGCGCGTCCGGGTCCGGCGCGCCGTCAGCGGGGTGGTCCGGGACCAGGTCGGTGAGCAGCATCGCCCCCATCCTCCCCCACGCGAACCGCTGGCTGGCCCGCCCCGCGCTCAGGTGTCGCGCAGGCAGGGCCCGGAGCCGGCGATCGCCAGCCCCTCGACGTCACCGGGGCCGAGGTTCACCTGACCCTTGTTGCTGCGGTACATCAGCTGACCCGAGTCGTCGACGTGGTCGAGCCCCACGACGTGCCCGAGCTCGTGCTCCACGATCGTCGTGGCCTGACCCGCGCGGCCGGCGGCGATGAGCTGGTCGAAGGTGTCGCTCGCGAGGGTGATCTGCCCCGAGACGAGCCGGGCCCCCGCGTCGGTGGTGAGCTCGTAGCTGCCACCGAGGCCGGCCACCTGCCCGGTGAGACCGGCGAAGGTGCCGCGCTTCGCGAAGCCGACGAGCACCGGAGCCCACCGGTCGCCGTAGCGGTCACGCTGCACCGGCTCGCGGTGCTCGCTCACCGGCTCGGACGTCGTCCCGTCGTCGACGAAGGCCAACCCGGTGGCGGCCGAGATCACGGCGACGGCCCCTCGCACGAGGTCGACCGAGCCGGGCGGGCCGCCCGCCGGGTTGACGACGTAGTGCACCGGACGGCACGGGTCGTAGCGCACAGGCACGCCGTGGGCGTCGACGTGCATGAACGCGTGCGGTCCGGTGAGGTGGGTCTGCACCACCTGGTTCACCCGGACGTGCCGAGCGTCCTCGGGAAGCGGCGGGTATCCCGTGGCACCGGCCGGTGAGCCGCCCCACCCGAGGGCGGTGCGAGCCCCGACCGTGAGCGCGGCCGCGACGACGACCGCCACGACCAGCAGCACCCGATCACGGGCCGACAGGGCAGAGGAGCTGTGCCGCATGGGAAGCCGTCGCACTGGGCCGAAGGGCTCAGGCGACCGGAAGGCCCTCGTTGACCGTGACGGCGATCTGGCGCAGCACGTGGTCGGCCTGGTCGTGCGGCACCTGGCACGTGCCCGCCGCGTGGTGGCCCCCACCACCGTGCTCGAGCATGATCGCGCCGATGTCGACCGGCGAGGTGCGGTCGAGGATCGACTTGCCGACCGCGAGCACGGTGTTCTGCTTGCCCCGGCCCCAGATGACATGCGCCGACACCCGGCACTGCGGGAAGAGCGCGTAGACCATGAACCGGTTGCCGGCGTAGATGACCTCCTCGTCGCGCAGGTCGACGACCACCAGGTCACCCATCACCGTGCTGCAGCGGCGCAGCTGCTCGACGAACAGCTCGCTCTGCTCGGTGAAGAGCGCGACGCGCTCGGCGACGTCCGGCGTCTGCAGGATCCGCTCGACGCTGTCGTGCTGCAGCACCTCGTCGATCAGCTGCATCATCAGCTGGTAGTTCGAGATGCGGAACTCGCGGAACCGCCCGAGCCCCGTGCGGCTGTCCATCAGGAAGTTCATCAACGTCCAGCCGGTGGGGCGCAGGATGTCGTCGATGTCGTACTGCGCTGAGTCGGCCTGGTCGACCGCCCGCATGAGCTCGTCTGAGATGTGCGGAAACGCCTCAGCGCCGCCGTAGAAGTCGTAGACGACGCGCGCGGCCGAGGGCGCGGCGGGGTCGATGACGTGGTTGGCCTTGATGGCCGCGTTGCGCAGCGTCTCGCTGTGGTGGTGGTCGAAGACGATGTGCGCGTCCGGGGCATACGGCAGGTTGGTGAGGATGTCGCGCTCGCTCACCTCCACCAGGCCGTCCTGGACGTCCTTGGGGTGGACGAACGTGATGTCGTCAATGAGGTCGAGCGAGCGCAGCAGGACGGCGCACACGAGCCCGTCGAAGTCGCTGCGCGTCACCAGACGGTACTTGCGCCCACTCAGTCGCCCACTCATCAGTCGAGTCCTCTGCGTCGCTTCGGTGCAGAGCCCCTCGCCCCGCCGTCTTCTGTGTCGGCGGCGCAGGGTCCGCCGTCGATCACCCGTTCGGGTGACGGGGCCCTGATCCGGCGTGCGGCTGGCGGGAAGTCCCCTGGCCCGGCATCGTGGGAAGCGTCCCCGACACGTACAGGAGCCGTCGATGAGCACGCAGGACCTCGAGCCCCGGCCGGACGACGTGCCGGAGGGCGACTTCGTCGAGCAGCACCAGCTCGCGGACGACCAGACGGTGCCCGCCGTCGACCTCGACACCGAGGCCGACCTCGCCGACGTCCAGGAGCAGTCGACGCCGGTACCGGTCGACGACGACGACGAGCCGCGCTGACACCCGGTGAGCACGCGCACGACCCTGGTGGTCGGCGCCGCGGTGGTCGACGACCTCATGCGGCCCCGACGCCTGCTCGCAGCGCGCCGCACCACTCCCCCGGCCCTGGCCGGCGGCTGGGAGCTACCCGGCGGCAAGGTGGAGCCGGGCGAGGCGCCGCAGGACGCCTTGGTGCGCGAGCTGCGTGAGGAGCTCGGCACCGGAGCGCTGCTCGGCGAGGAGCTGGTCGGGCCGGACGCCGGAGGGTGGCCCATCTCGCCTTCCGTGATCATGCGCGTGTGGCTTGCCCAGCTCGACGCCGAACCGGCTCTGCAGGGTGCGCACGACGCCGTGCGCTGGCTGAGCCCCGAGGAGTGGGACGACGTCGCCTGGCTCGCGCCTGACCGGCCGGTCCTGGCCCGGCTGAGGGAGCGGTGTGCCGCGCCCTGACCCGGCGACGCTGGTGTCCGCCGGCGCACGCGTGCCCGACGCTGGCTGGCCCGCGCTCGACGTCCGCATCGGCATCTCCGGCTGGACGTACGCGCCCTGGCGCCGGGTGTTCTACCCCGCCGGCTTGCCCCAGCGCCTGGAGCTCGAGTACGCCTCACGACGGATGTCGAGCATCGAGATCAACGGCTCGTTCTACTCGTTGCAGCACAAGGACTCCTGGCAGAAGTGGTACGACGCGACGCCGCCCGGTTTCGTCTTCTCGGTTAAGGGGCCGCGGTTCGTCACGCACATGAAGAAGCTGCGTGACGTCGAGACGCCCCTGGCCAACTTCTTCGCCTCGGGCGTCCTCGCCCTCGGTGACAAGCTGGGGCCGGTGCTGTGGCAGCTGCCGCCCAACCTCGGCTTCAACCCCGACGTGCTGGCCGCGTTCATCGACCTGCTCCCCCGCACCACCGACGCGGCCGCGGAGCTGGCCACGCGACACGACGCGCGCATGGAAGGCCGCGCCCTCACCACCGCGCCGGTGACGCGGCGGATCCGGCACGCGTTCGAGATCCGGCACCGCACCTTCAACGACCCCGCGTTCGTCGAGCTGCTGCGTGACCGCGACGTCGCGCTGGTGCGCGCCGACACCGGCGGTCGCTTCCCCGAGCTGGACGACGTCACGTCGGACTTCGCCTACCTGCGCCTGCACGGCGCCGAGGAGCTCTACACCAGCGGCTACGACGACGCCGCCCTCGACGCCTGGGCCGCGCGCATCCGCACGCTGCGCTCCGGGGGCACGCCCACGGACGGCGTCCGGCTGGCGCGGTCCGCACCGCGCCGCCGACGAGACGTGTTCGTCTACTTCGACAACGACGTCAAGGTGCGCGCCCCGTTCGACGCGCTGGCGCTCACCGACCGGCTGGCGTGAGCGGGATGCCGAACAGCGGGAACACCCGCTCGGTGTCGAGGAAGAACATGAAGTCGACCACCTGGCCGTCGCGCACGTCGAGCACCTGCAGCGCCCACGGCTCGTAGGACCCACCCGGCCCGCTCGCGCGGTACTGCGCGAAGGCCGGCATGCCGTTGGCCCACGTGGGCACGAGCTTCGACCCCCGGCACGCCGCACCGGCCCCCTGCCAGAAGGTGAGGATCTGGTCGCGACCGGCGAGCCACAGCTCGTACGGCGGCATGGCCTGCGTGGCGTCGTGCTTGATCAGCGTGGTGAGCGTCGTCATGTCGTAGCGCTGGAACGCGTCGACGTAGCGCTCCAGGAGCGCCTGATCGGCATCGCCCAGAGCGATCGGCCGGGCCTCGACGTCGGGATCGCGCTCGGCGACCGTGGCCCGGGCCCGTTGCAGGGCGCTGTTGACCGACGCGACGGACGTCTCGAGCAGCTCGGCCACCTCCGCCGCCGGCCAGGCCAGCACCTCGCGCAGGATCAGCACCGCGCGCTGGCGCGGTGGCAGGTGCTGCAGGGCGGCGACGAAGGCCAGCCGGATGCTGTCGCGGGCGACCGCGAGGTCGGCGGGATCGGCCACTTCTGGCAGCACCCGGCCGTCGGGGATGGGTGTGATCCACGTCGACTCCGGCAGCGTGCCGAGCTCGGGCGCCTCGGCCGATCCCGCTGGCCCGAGGTCCATCGGACGGGCACGCCGCTGGCGGGCGGCAGCGACGTCGAGGCAGACGTTGGTGGCGATGCGGTACAGCCACGACCGCAGCGACGAGCGGCCCTCGAACCGGTCGAGCGCCTTCCACGCCCGCACCATGGTGTCCTGCACCGCGTCGTCGGCCTCGAACGCCGAGCCGAGCATCCGGTAGCAGTAGCCCGTGAGCTCGCGACGGTACTGCTCGAGATCGCTCGCGGCCGGGGCGCTCGTGACCGACGTCATCGCGCTACCGCCTTGGCGGCACCCTTGGCCGCCGCCTTCTTCTGCTGCTTGTACTCCCGCACCTTGAGCAGCGAGTCGGCGTCGACGACGTCCGCCACGGAGCGGTAGCCCTCGAGCGCGTAGTCACCGGCGGCGCCCTGCCATCCCTCGGGGCGCACGCCGAGCTGCTTGGCGAGCAGGGCGACGAAGATCTGGGCCTTCTGCTTGCCGAAACCGGGCAGCTCCTGCACCCGAGCGAGCAGCTCCTTGCCGGTGGTGGGCTCGGTCCACAGTCGCGTCACGTCGCCGTCGTACCGCTCCTCGACGAGGGCCGCCAGCTCCTGCAGGCGGGCGGCCATCGACCCCGGGAAACGGTGGATCGCCGGGGGCTGGCTGCACAGCGCCTTGAACGACTCCGGCTCAGCGGCGGCGATGGCGGTGGGGTCGAGCGTGCCGAACCGGCTCAGCACCTTGTAGCCACCACGGAACGCGTGCTCCATGCCGTACTGCTGGTCGAGCATCATGCCGACGACGAGCGCGAAGGGGTGCTCGTCGAGCACCTGGTCTGCGGCCGGTTCACCGGCGATCTGGAACGCCATGCCTGCATGCTGCCACGGCGGCGGCGGTCCGGTCAGCGCTCCAGCGGCAGCCAGTCCAGGACGTGCTGGATGCGCTCGTCCCAGAACGCCCAGTCGTGGGCGCCCCGGTCGAGCTCGCGGGTCACCGGTACACCGAGCCGGTCGGCGGCATCCAGGAAGGAGCGGCTCTCGCTCACGAGCTCGTCGTCCGTGCCACAGCCCACGTAGAGCGCCGGCAGGTCGTGCGACGCCGCCACCTGACGTTCGAGCAGCGCGAGCAGGTCGTCGTCGGACCCCGCGACCTGCCGGTCGCCCACGGCTGCGTCGGCGAGGTCGGGCCGCAGCGCGCCGCTCGCCTGCCGCCTGGCGAGGTCGAGAGCGCCGGACAGGCTCGCGGCGGCCGCGAAGCGCTCCGGCTGGTGCAGGGCCCACTTCATCGCGCCGTACCCGCCCATCGACAGGCCGGCCACGAAGGTGTCGTCCCGGCGCGCGGAGAGCCGGAAGAACGACTCCGCGACCGCTGGCACCTCCTGGCTCAGGTGCTCCCAGTAGCGGCCGCCGTGCGCCTGGTCGAGGTAGAAGCTGCGCGCCACCTGCGGCATGACGACCGCGAGGCCCAGCGGCTCGACGTACCGCTCGATGCTGGTGTACCTCGTCCAGGCGGTGGCGTCGTCGCTGAGCCCGTGCAGCAGGTAGAGCACCGGTGCGCCGTGCCTGCGCCCGCCGGTCTGCGGCGTGCTGCCGCTCACCCCGATCTGCGCCGACGTCGCCTGGGGCAGGAGCACCGTCATCGAGGTACCCATCTCGAGCACGTCGGAGAAGTAGTCGCAGCGCACGAGAGCCATGCACCCACGGTCTCACCCAGCGCGGCTCACCGGGGACGCCGCACCGTCAGTGCGGACGCAGGCGGTCCATCTCGCGCCGGACGGCGTCCTCGCTGAACTCCTCACCGCGGTAGGTGTCCCAGGCGTTCATCACCAGGCCGATGCCCCAGCCGGCGACGATGAACACCGGCCAGAAGAAACCGTGCCCGGAGACCGCCCAGATCGCGGTGAAGAAGCCGTTCACGAGCAGGTACACCAGCAGGTGGGCGTGGAAGTCGCGACGCTTCTTCAGCCGTTTCAGCGCCTGTTCACGCAGGATGTCGTCGGGCTGCGGACGGGCACCGGCGCCGTACGCGCTGCCGGACGGGCTGTCGTACGCGCTGCCGGACGCGCTGTCGTACGCGCTGCCGGACGGGGGCTGGCTCGACATGGCACATCGCCTCCTTCGACCACTGTCGAGCCTAGTGAGGCGCCGGCCGCGGCCGCACGGACGATGGTCCCGCCGGACGCGTCCCTACCTCTCGACGTCGCGGGGCGAGAAGGCCAGGTAGAGCGCGGAGAGGTCGTCGCCGCCGTGACCGGCGCCACTCACCGACCGCAGCTCGTCCCGCAGGACGTCCACCAGCTCGGTGGGCACGCCGACGCGCCCCGCCGCCTGCGAGATGAGGTCGGCGTCCTTCAACGCGCCATCCAGCCCGAAGGACGGCGTGAAGTCGCCCGCGAGCATCGCCTTGCCCTTGAGCTGCACGTACGGCGCGTCCATCGCCCCACCCGCCACGGCTTCGAGGAACAGCTCCGGCTGGAGTCCCAGCGCCTGGGCGACCGCCAGCGACTGCGCGATGCCCGCCACGAGGCTGATGACGAAGGCGTTGGCAGCCAGCTTCAGCCGCGAGCCCGCACCGGCCTCCCCCACCCACATCGTGCGCTGGCCGATGGCGTCGAGCACGGGGGCCACGACCTCGCGGGCGTCCTGAGGACCGGAGGCGAGCACCACCAGCGCGCCCTTCTCCGCCGGCTCCTTCGTGCCGAGCACCGGCGCGTCGACGTGGACCAGCCCCAGCTGCTCGGCCAGCGCGTCGATCCGCTCGCACCCCTCGACGCCGACGGTGGTGCACTGCAGCAGCACAGCCCCTGGGCGCACGGCGCCCTTGAGGTCAGCCAGCACGTGAGCCACGGTGTCGGCGTCCCACAGCATGGTGACGACGACGTCGGCGTCCTTGACCGCCTCGGCTGCGGTGTGACACACGACGGCGCCGTCGTCGGCGAGGGGCTGGGCGCGCTCGGCGTTGCGGTTCCACACGCGCAGCGGCAGGCCCGCTCGAGCGATGTTGCGCGCCATGCCCGCACCCATGGTGCCGGTGCCGAGCAGCGCGACGGTGGTCACAGCAGACCCTTGCTGAACGCGGCCTGGCCGAGGTGCTCGAGGTCGTCGTCGACGACGCTGACCAACCGCACCCCCAAGGTGACCGGAGGGTCCCACCGGGTGTCGACGACGCGGTCGAGGTCGGTGTCACTCAGCCCGGACACGAACGCGACGGTGCGCTCGTGCACGGCGTCGAGGTACCCAGTGAGCAGGTCGGGGTCATCCACCCGGACGGCCGAGACCTGCTCGTCGGTGTGGCCGAACCCGGTGTCGACCGGGTCGAACGGCAGGCCGAACCGCTCGGCCCAGCCCTCGCCCACCCAGACCTGCTCGGTGCCCGCCACGTCGCTGACGTGGTCGTCCTGCACCCGCGCCAGGTGCCAGACGAGCCAGGCGATGGAGTTCGCCCGCCCGTCGACGCGTGCGGACAGCTGGTCGGCAGACAAGCCTGCGACGACGTCGCGGGCGCGTTCGGGGATGCGCCCGAACGCCTCGAGCAGAAGGTCGCTGGTATCCATGGGCTCACCGTGCCACCTCCCACCGGCGGTCACCACCGCGCGCTCTCGTCGCCTGGCTCCTAGCGTGGAGCCATGCGGATCGCGATAGCAGGTGCCCACGGTCAGATCGGCCTTCGCCTCGGACGGCTGCTGGCCGCGCGGGGCGAGGAGGTGGTGGGCATCGTGCGCAACCCCGACCACTCGGCCGACCTCGAGGCAGCGGGCATCGAAGCGGCCGTCGTCGACCTCGAGAGCTCCTCCGCCGACGAGGTGGGAAGCGCGATCGACGGTTGCGACGCCGTCGTCTTCGCCGCGGGCGCGGGGCCGGCCAGCGGGATCGACCGCAAGGACACGGTCGACCGTGCGGCGGCGATCCTGTTGGCCGACGCGGCCGAGCGGGCCGGGGTCGGCAGGTACGTGCTCGTGTCGTCGATGGGCGTCGACAGCGTGCGCGACGGCGCGACGCCCGACGGGGTCGACGAGGTGATGGTCGCGTACCTGCGCGCCAAGCTCGCCGCGGAGGACGACGTGCGGGGACGAGAGCTGCGCTGGACGATCCTGCGCCCGGGGCGCCTCACCGACGACGACGGCACGGGACAGGTGCAGATGGCCGAGCACGTCGACCGCGGCGACATCCCGCGCGACGACGTGGCGTCGGTGGTGGCCGCGCTGCTCGACGACCCGAGCAGCGCCGGGCACGTGCTCGAGGTGGTCAGCGGCGGCACGCCGGTCGGCGAGGCGGTCACCCAGGCCGTACGCGGCTGAAGCCCCGGCTGCCCCTGCACGCAGCGAACCGCCCGGCCCGCGTCATTCGACGCGGGCCGGGCGGCTGCGTGGGTGTCGTCTGATCAGTGGTGCTTGCCCGACAGCAGCGCCAGCGGCTTCACCCCGCCGGCGCGGTCACCGGCGTGACCCAGGTGCGGCAGGTTCCAGTTGTCCTCGATGCTCGTGAGCAGCGAGTAGTGGTTGTACTCGGTGTGGTCGACCGTGCCGGGCTTGACCATCGGGGAGACGACGATGGCGGGGATGAGGCCACCGCCGTAGGTGCCACCGGGCCAGTCCGCGCTGACCCGCGCGTCACCCTTGGCGACGTACGGCGAGTCGCAGCAGCCGTCAGCGTTCTCCCAGCCGCCGTTGGTCTCGTTGCCGGTGTAGTCGTTCTCGTCGGTGACGATGACGATCGCGGAGTGCTTGGTCCAGGCCCTCGACGACATGATCGTCGTGACCGCACCCTTCACGAACGCGTCGGCCTTGTGCTTCAGCGCCGCGTCGTTCTCGTCGTCCTTGGCGCTGCCGTAGGGGCAGGGCGTCTCCGGGTGCCCATCCACCTTGTCGTAGACGCCACCGTGCATGTCGTTGCACTGGTTGGGCGAGATCCACACGAACTGCGGGGCGTGCTTGCTGTTGAGGTCGGTCGCCAGCGCGCTGTAGTCCTTGACCTTCGCCATCCGCGCCGGGTCGTTCTTGACCGAGTCGAACAGCACGAACGGGTTGTGCTTCTTGGCGTACAGCGAGATCAACGACCCGTCGGCGCGAGCGGGGCCGAAGCGGGCCGTCTTGTCGGCCGGCAGGTCCTCCATGTAGGCGCCCCAGCCGATGTGGCGGGCCTCGAGCTGGTCGACCAGGTTGACGCGGTCGAGGTTCACGACGTTCTCGTCGTGGTCGTCCTGGATCCCGAAGTTGTCCCCCGCGATGGCGGCGATGTAGTTCGGCATCGACGGGTGGGTGACGCCGTAGTACTGGTCGGCCATCGCGTAGTCGTGGGCGAGTGAAGTGATGTACGGCGCGTTGGCGTCGTCGATCACGCTCGACTGCGAGTGGTTCTCGAGCATGAGCACGTAGATGTGGTCGAGGCGCTGCTGGTGCTCGCGGCCGTGGTCGTCGTCCCGACCGTGGCTCGAGCTGGCCGCGGCGTTGGCCGAGACGGCCAGTGCTGCCGCCGTCGCGAGGGCCGCGACGGACAGCGCACGATGACGCAGGTGCATGAGTTCTCCTGGGCTTGAGTGGTTCCCGAGGGCGCGGTGGAGGGGATCGCCGGTCTCGTGGCTCGAACCTCCCGCCTCCCACCGAGGAGGGAGTCAACCCCCGCTCGCTTGCATCCGTCAATGCTTCGCCGGCAAACGCGGGACGAACGACAGGTGAGCCGCCCGGTACGCGACGGACGCTCGCCGTGGCCCTACCGTGTGCCGCATGACGACGCCCGAGGCCATGGACCACGCTCAGAGGCCCTTCGACCACGTCAACCTCGTGCTGCGCTTCCTGCTCGAGCTGGTCATGTTCATCGGGCTCGCCTGGGCCGCGGCAGCGCTGGTGTCGGGCACCTGGCAGAGCATCGCGGCCGCCGTCCTGGCCCCGGTGGTGGCGATCGGCGTCTGGGGCGTGCTCATCGCGCCGGGCTCGCGTCGCCGGCTCCCGGACCCGGCGCGGCTGGTCGTCGAGCTCCTGCTCTTCGCGGGAACGGGTGTGGTGGTCGCCGCCGCCGGGCTGCCGGCGTGGGGAGTCGCCCTCGCCGTCGTCGCTGCCCTCAACGCCCTCGTGCTCCGGTGGCGGCGCATCTGAGCACCCTTGCGTCGCCGCGAGCGGCACTGCCTACTCGCGTGGGGGCGCGACCCATTGCTGGACGAGGCGTGCGATGAGGTGGTTTGCGCGGTGGGGCGGTAGGGGTTGGTCTGGTGGGTCTGGTGGGTTGCTGCCTGGTGGGCCTGGTGGGGTGGTGTCCCAGACGACTGTTCCGTTGATGAGTTGTGCGGTGGCGCCGGTGGTGTGGGCGTAGCGGTGGTGGAAGCCGCAG
>NZ_LMER01000005.1 GCF_001426435.1 Angustibacter sp. Root456
AGCCACCGACGCCACCACCCCACGCACCTGCTCCTGCGCCCGACCCAACGCCGCAGCCATCCGGGCCACCTCGTCGTCGCCTCCGACGCGGGCGCGAGCGGTGAGGTCTCCGCGGGCCATCGCCTCCAACGCCTCGTGCACGCGGCGCACCCGGCGCACGATGCCGTTCGACACCCGAGAAGCGAGCAGTGCGACACCCGCGACCGACAGCAGCACGGCTGCGGCGACGAGCAGCTGGGCCGTCCAGGCCGCCTGCGAGGCAGCCTCCACCTCGGCGGCCGAGCGCTTGCGCACCGACTCCGCGAGGGCATCGGTCTCGTCGTTGATGTGGTAGTACGTCGCGCGCTCCGGCCCGCCGATCATCGCCTCGGCGCGGTCGACCGAGAGCGGATCACCGAGCGAGTAGAGGTCCTTGATGGCATCGTCGGTGGAGAAGAACTCGTTCCACAGCACGCTGATCCGCGCCAGCGCCGACCGTTCGCCGGCGGTCATCGACCGCTGCGGCATGGCCGCCAGCGTCTCGCGCAGCTGCTGGGTGGCCTTGAGGTAGCCGGCCCGGTTCGCGCTGGTGTCCGCGACCGCCTTCTGCGGGCCGCTGCGCCGCGCGTCCCAGGCGTAGGCCGTCTGCCATCTCCCGATGTCGGCGTTGAAGAACCGGACCTGCTGCAGCTGAGTCGACAGCTGCTGCAGGGTGTCGAGCCGGTGGGCACCGGCCTCCAGCCGGCTCAGCGCCACCGCAGACGCCCCTCCGACGACGAGAGCGCCGAGCACGCCGACCAGTCCGGCCGCGAGGATGCGCGGCCGCAGACCGATGCGACGCCTCCCTGCGTGACGGACCAGCGTCGTGGCACGATCCGCGACAGCGCGGGCCCCCCCAGCTATCGCGCGAGGACGCGAAGCGGTCCGCGCCGTCGGTGCCTGCTCCTGCTGGCTCATCGCGGCCCTTCCGTGGTCCGGTGCTCGCCGGCGAACGACGCTGTTCGCCGGCGACTCGTCAGTAGGTGAAGCGGGCGATCTGGGTGCGCAGCTCGGCAGCCATGGCCGACAGCTCACCCA
>NZ_LMER01000006.1 GCF_001426435.1 Angustibacter sp. Root456
CTGTTGAGTTCTCAAGGATCGGACGCGCACCACACCAACCCCGCAAAGGGCCAGCCGTGGGGCAACCGCTCAAACTTAGCGGATCGGTCTGTGCCGGGTCAACTTCGGTTCGTAGTCTGTAGCTCGTACCGAAGAGCTCGCGGCCGCCGATCGCGGCTCCCTACTCTAGCAGGCTCTGTGAGCCGGTCTGACCAGCGCCCTCAGGACGCTGGCGACCCCCGAGCAAGACACTCGGCGCCATCAGCAGGAAGTCAGCCTGCGGGACCGGCCACCTCGCGGTGTCCGTGCCTCCCAACCGGGCTGACGTCGAAGACCGTACGGCGCGCTCGGGCGCAGAGTCAAATCCGCTGCGGCCCTGCTCTGGCTACCGTGCTCGCCAGAACCACTAGCGCGCGGATCCCCTCCTGCGCCGGCGGTGGGCAACCACAGGTCGCCGCGAGGGCACCGCCCTGCCTGCGCCGGCGGTGGGCAACCACAGGTCGCCGAGAGGGCACCGCCCTGCCTGCGCCGTCGGGTACTCGCCCGTCAGGTGGGTGACAGTGGGGTGAAGCGGCGGTCGTCGGTCGAGTGCGACCGGGCGGCTGCTCGAACTGCGGGTGCTCGAGCGGCGCTACGGGCATCGTCGCTGCGCGTGACCGGGCGGTAGGCCCCACTCGCCGTCGGGCGCACTGCCGCGTGACGCGGCATCCCCCCGGCAGCCGGAGCCACGCCATTCCGGACTGATCGCGGGCGACCAGCAAACCGCCGCGGCCGTAGATCGTCAGCTGCGTCAAGAGCCAGCACCGCCCGTCGTCGACGGCCCGGGCGAGAACGCGTAGCCGCCGACGCCGGCGTGGGCCGGCTCCACCGGGTACCGGTGAAGCGGAGGTGGCGAGGGGGCAACGTCGGGCGGACGGCGGACGGCGTCGCGGTCGGGGCACCCCTGACGATGACCACAAGACGGTCCGGGTGACGCCGTGAGCGGACGCTCTCGCAGCGTGACCTCACGGGGCCACATCGCCCCCGCTCTTCCGAAGGCCCCGCGTCACGGGCTTCACGAGACAACGCGCGGGACCGCAGTTGCCACAGTCCGCGACGTCATCCGACGTCTTCGGGACAGCAACCCCGCGTCAGCTGAAGCCGAACGCGAGCAAAACACGAAGACGCCCACCCGGTGGCCGGGTGGGCGTCTTCATAAAGTATGTCCGGCGGCGTC
>NZ_LMER01000007.1 GCF_001426435.1 Angustibacter sp. Root456
CGCTCATGGCTCCCTTCTGTGTCAAGACGCCGCTGGCAGGGCGGTCGTAGGCTGAGCGCAGGCGGGTCCGGGAAGTGGCTTGTCCGAAGAGTCGGCGTGGGGTTGTGAGCCGGCCGCGCTGGAGTCAGAGTCGTTGCCCCGGGTGCCCTCCCGGGCCCGTCGCCGTGGCTGCGACGAAGTCGCCGAGCATAGTCCGGTAGACGATGTCGGACAGGCGACGTTTGAGGCAGCGCATCGCTTCCATCGAGGTCTTGCCGTCGGCCTTCTTGCGGTCGAAGTAGGCGCGGCCCTCGGTGGGGGTGCGCAGCTGAACGGTGGCCATGATGTGCAGCATCCGGTTGATCTGCCGGTTCCCGCCGCGTGAGAGCCGATGGCGCACGTGGTCGCCGGAGGAGGCGTCGATCGGCGCGGTGCCGGTCCACGACGCGAAGTGGTTGCGGTCAGGGAATCGGGACAGGTCGCCGACCTCGACCAGCAGCCGGGCAGCTCCGGAGGGGCCGACGCCGTGCAGCCCCAGCAGTGAGGTCCCGGTGGCGGCCACCAGTTCCTGAAGTTCTTTGTCCGCGGCCTTCTTGCGGGCGTAGATCCGTTCCAGGTCGCTCACCAGCTCGGCCGCGACCCGCTTGCGGGTCTTGCCCACCGCGTCACGGGGTCGGACCCCAGCCAGCAGGACCCTGGCCTGGGCCGCGGACAGGTACCTCTTGGCCCCGCCGGGCAGGAGCTCCAACAAGATCCGATGGAGCTGGCTGATCTTGCGGGTGTGCTCGTCCCCGATCGAGCGGCGCCGGTCCACCAGCAGCTGCAGCACCTCGAGCTGCTCGTCGGAGACCACCGGCCGCAGCCCAGCCATGCGGGTGCCGACCAGGGCGACCGAGTGTGCGTCCGTGGCGTCGGTCTTGCGGCCCTGGCCGGTGGCGAACACCCGCGCGCGGGCGGACAGCTTGGCCGGCACGTCGACGATGTCCTGACCGTCGGCCAGGAGCCGGTGGGCGATGTGCCGCCCGATGCCCTCGCAGCCCTCGATCGCCCACACCCGCTGCGGCCACGCCGCAACAGACGCCAACATCGCCTGGTAGCCCTCGACCGTGGTGTCGAACCGACCACCACCCACGACCGACTCGTCAGCCAGCATCACCTCGATCGTGACGCTGCGCTTGTGTGGATCCATCCCGATGACGACCCGCGGGACCTGCTCGTCCACGACGTCCTCCGTTGCCTCGAACCTGGTGATGGTTGGGCGTGGAGGGCATCGCTACTTAGAGCAGAGCAATCCCTTCTTGAGCCTCTCCTGCCCGGCGGTGCCCGAGCCGCGCAGTCCATGAGAGAGCCACACGATCATCGTGGGCAGCCGCGGATGAGAGCGACGAACCCGGGCACCTGAACCGAGCCTGCGCAGGCACCGGTCCTGCCGTCAATGAAACAAGTAGCCG
>NZ_LMER01000008.1 GCF_001426435.1 Angustibacter sp. Root456
TGTCAACGACGGGTGAAAACGGACCCCCTGGCGTCGTGTGAAAGTGGACCCCTCTCGTGGTGTGTTCAGTCGGTCGCGGCCGCCGGCGGGCGGCCGAGGTCGCGGTTCTTGAGCCGGTAGGAGTCGCCCTTGAGGGCGATGACGTCGGCGTGGTGGACGAGGCGGTCGATCATGGCGGCGGCGACGGTGTCGTCGCCGAAGACCTCGCCCCAGCGCCCGAAGGGCTTGTTCGAAGTCACGATGAGCGAGGCGCGTTCGTAGCGGGCCGAGACGAGCTGGAAGAACAGGTTCGCGGCTTCGGGTTCGAAGGGGATGTAGCCGACCTCGTCGATGACCAGCAGCGGGTAGCGGCGCAGACGGCTTAGCTCGTCCTGCAACCTGCCGTCGTGGTGGGCAGTGGCGAGCCGGTCGACCCATTCGGCCGCGGTGGCGAACAGGACCCGGTGGCCGGCTTGGCAGGCGCGGATCGCGATCCCGGTGGCGAGGTGGGTCTTGCCGGTCCCGGGCGGGCCGATCAGGACGACGTTGTCCCGGCTGGCGATGAAGTCCAAGGTGCCCAGGTGGGCGATCTGCTCGCGTTTGAGGCCGCGGGCGTGGTCGTAGTCGAACTCCTCCAACGACTTGCGAGCCGGGAACCGGGCGGCGCGGATCCTGCCTTCACCGCCGTGGGCCTCGCGGGCGGCGACCTCGCGGCCCAGGACCGCGGCGAGGAACTCCTCATGGGTCCAGGACTCCGTGCGGGCCCGTTCGGCGAGCCGGTCGACGGCCTCGCGCATCGTGGGTGCCTTCAGCGCCCGGGTCAAGAACGCGATCTCGGCGGTGACGTCACGGGCCTTGGTCGTGGCCATCAGGCGACCTCCAGCCCGAAGCGGCGGTCGTAGTCGGCCAAGTCGCGCTGTTCGACCTCGCCGGCCTGCTCGGTGGGCGGGCGATCGTGCCGCGCGGCGGCCATGGCCAATGCCGCGGCCCGGTGCGCGGGGTCGGTGATCGTCTGATGGCGAGCCCAGCACCGGTCGTGGACCGCGAGCAGGCGCTCGCCCAGCCTGACGGTGACGTGGTCCAGGTCGGCGGCCACCTCGACCTTGCGGCCGACCGCGACCGGGTCGACGGAGTAGTCGTTGGAGTCCAGCCGGACGTAGTGGTCGCGCGGCAACCTCGTCGTCACTCGCCAGCCCAGGGTCGGGGTCACCGGCGGCAACGCGACCATCGCGGCCAGGTCGGTGGCCCACCGGTCGACCGGCTTGCAGCCCAGCGTCCGGTGATGACGGGAGTTCGCCCTGACCAGCCACTGCGTCAGCTGAGCGTTGAAGTCGGTGACCGAGGTGAACGTGCGCCCGGGCAAGAACGAGGTCTCGAAGTAGCCGTTGGTGCGCTCGACCAGGCCCTTGGCCTCCGGGTCCCGTGGGCGGCACTGGCGCACCCCGATGCCCAAGATCCCGCGGAAGACCTCGAACTCCTCAGCGAGCTTCGGTTTGCCACCACGCCAGGACCCGACCGCGACCTCGTTGTCCCAGACCAGCTCGCGCGGGACCGCGCCCATCCGCTGAAGCAGCTCCCAGTGCCCCAAGATCAGGTCAGGGGCCTGCCGAGACGCGATCATCACCGCGAACACCATCCGCGAGTAGCCCGCGCTCATCACCAGCACCGGCGGGGCCCCGACCTGTCCGGCCCCCAACGGGATCTGCACCGGCGGGAACCACAGGTCGCACTGGACCCGGTGGCCCGGGTCATAGCTCGTGCGCGTGGACGGGTCCGGCGGCAAGTAGTACGGACGGATCTCGCGCACCCGGTCCTTCAGAACCGTGATCGAGCGGGTCCACCCGATCCGCTCGGCGATCACCGTGGCCGGCATGTCCGGGGTCGTGCGCAACAGCTCACGGATCACCGGCTCGACCGCATCCACGATCGAGCCCTTCGGCGACCGGACGTACTTCGGCGGCTCGTCGCGGGCCAACGCCCGACGCACCGCGTTCCTCGAGACTGCCAGCCGGCGAGCGATCGCCTTGATCGCCATCCCCTCAACCCGGTGCAGCCTGCGGATCTCCGCCCAGTCCTCCACGGTCATCACCCTCCTCAGCGTGGCCGAGGGGGGTCCATTTTCAGCCGACGCTCAAGGGTCAGTTTTCAGGCGTCGCCGACA
>NZ_LMER01000009.1 GCF_001426435.1 Angustibacter sp. Root456
CAACACCGTCCCATCCACCGGACCCGTCGACGACGCACCCGGCTTACCCGAGCTGGTGGTCGTCGGCGCCGTGGTCGTGGTCGTCGGTGTGGGGGTGGGCGCCGTGGTCGTCGGCGTGGGGGTGGGCGCCGTGGTCGTCGGCGTCGGCGTGGGCGTGGGCGCCGTGGTCGTCGGCGACGGCGTGGGCGTGGGCGTCGTGGTCACTGCAGGCTTGGACGTCGCCAGGGTCAGCGAATACCACCTGGCAGAAGTCGAGGCGCTGCCCCAGGTGCTCGTGGGGTACGACGCCCGGTTCGCGCCCGACACCCCGCCGGACCTCGTGGTGGTGACATACAGCCGCGCGTCACCGGTCGTCTTGGGGACGATCGCCACCACGTAGGTGCCAGGCGACGTCACCGGGGTGCTGAGCGTCATCTGCACCACGCCAGCTGGTGCGCCAGCCGGTACGCGGACGGCGGGCCCGCTCGACACCAGCGTGGTCGGGCGGCCAGAGCTCGTGCGGTAGACCGCAGGCACCCACCATTGATCGACGCCGCCTCCAGTGGCCCCGACCTGCACCGCGGTGCCGACGGACCCCGAGGGCAGGTCGAAGCGCATGCCGTACTTGCTGCCGTAGCTGGCGGCGCCCCAGTACGAGGTCGGCTGCGGGGCCGCGGTGTAGCCGATCGTCAGGCTGTAGCGCCGCGCGGTGCGGTGCACCGCGCCCCAGGTGGTCGTCGGGACGGTCGCCCGGTTGGCCGCGACGTAGCTGCGCAGGCTGCTGCGAGCGCTGCTGCGTACGGAGTAGACAGCGGGCGTCTTGGTCGTGTGCGCCATGGCAGCGACGACGTAGCGGCCGGGAGCCAGCGTGCGTCGTGCGGTCGGCACGGTGACCCATCGCGCCTTCTGGTGAGCGCGGACGACGAAGGAGCGGCCCTTGACCACCAGGCGGCCGGGCCGGCCGCTGGCCGTCATGGTGTACAGCGCAGGGACCACGCGCTGGGCCCGAGAGGTGCCCTTGACCTTCACCTTGATCGACCTGATGACGATGCGCTTGCGCACCTTCAACGGCGACCCGACCTTGCGGTAGCTGGGTGCACGTCGGGAGGCGACGAGCGAGGCGTCGATCGTCTGTGTCGTGGCCGGGCCTCGCGTGCTCGGGGCGGCTGCGCCTCGAGTGGCCGAACGGCTGGTGTGCGCCGGAGCGGCGAACAGCGCGGCGACGAGCGCGGCGGCGAGCAGCAGGGTGGTCAGCTGTGATCGGACCAGCGCACGAGCGCCTGCGGACCGAGTCGACGAGGTCGCCGTGGGCATCGAGATCCTCCGACGTGAGGGAGTGGTGTGACCCTCTGAACGTCGGGGCGCAGCGACCACCACTGACTAGCCTGAACGGGTGGTGAGATGCTTAACGAAGTCTTACGGGACGTGATGCCCTGCTATCCGAGCGTGACCAGCAGCGCGGCAAGGCGCGGACGTGAGCACGAAATCACATTGGTCACACGAGCACCATGAGTAACCGCTCAGGTACGACGGGTTGGTAACTAGTTCGAAATAACTAGTACTCTCTCCGGAGCGCGCCACCGAGCCCACCCGTTCGGTGCCTGCGCGGCAGTGAGCCGGCACCACCCACCAGCGCCGGCAGCTGTGGTCACGCAGGGGGATGCGGACCGCTCTCACCTCCCTTGAGTGATCGATCGGAGAACCATGCACTTCGCCTCACCTCGATTCCACCTGCCCGGCCGTCACCGACGTCGCGCGAAGATCTACTCGGCGGCGACTGCCGTCGGTCTCGCGGCCAGCCTGGGCGTCGCCGCCGCGGTCAGTGGCCCGACGTCCTCGACAGACCACGTGGCGCCCGCCAGCGCGACCGCCACCTGGCTCACGCTGCGGCCCTCCACCAGCGTGGGGATGACCACCAATGTCGCCAGCAGCTCGACTGCCGTGTCGGTGCTCGGCTGGGTCAAGGGCGGCCGGACCGACCAGCGCCTGCGTCCCGCCGTATACACCACCGACAGCTCCGGCCGCCCCGCCAAGCTGGTCGTCAGTGGGCCGGCGGTCCTGGTGAAGGCGGGAAGGCCGGTGGGTCGCATCGACCTGCCCCTCAGCCGTCCCGTCACCGCCGCCGGTCGGTACGTCGCAGCCCTCGTGCCGCAGGACTCTGCCTCAGCCGCCGTCTACTCCACCTCGCAGGCGGGCGGTTTCCTGGGCAGGAACCCCGGTGGTACACCCCTGAGCACGTGGTCGGCCGCCACACATCAGCAGAGGGCGTTCGGTGTCATGTTGGACGTGCGCCACAGCACGGCCCCGTCCTCACCGACCACGTCCTCGACGCCGTCTCCGTCCAGCACCACCACTGCGCCTGCGCCGTCCACCACCACCACTGCGCCCGCGCCGTCCACCACGACCACCGCGCCTGCGCCCTCCACCACGACCACCGCGCCTGCGCCGTCCACCACGACCACCAGCTCGGGTAAGCCGGGTGCGTCGTCGACGGGTCCGGTGGATGGGACGGTGTTG
>NZ_LMER01000010.1 GCF_001426435.1 Angustibacter sp. Root456
CCGCACATCGGCCCCCACCGTCAGATCACCCGAACCCATCGCCTCCAACGCCCCCTGCACCACACGCAGGCGACCGACGATCGCGTTGGCCACGATCACGGCCAGCGCCGTGGCCAGGGCCAGGCCGGCGACGACGACCAGGAGGATGAGCTTCACGCCCGCGGACTTGGTCGCCGCAGCGTCCTTGGCCACCTTGGCGGAGTATGCGTTCAGGGCCGCCGTGGCGTCGTCGAGGTCCGCGACGAACTTGTCGATCAGCGGCTGCGACTTGGTCTCGAGCAGCCCCGTGTAGGTGGCGTTGTCGCCACGCATGGCCGCGGGCAGCAGCTCGGAGTCCCGCAGCTGGCGCCAGGCGTTGAAGTCCTCCTTGAAGGCCGCCCAGCTCGGCATGATCTTCTCGCCGCCCGCGGCGTCGACCGCGTTGGCGGCGTCCTGCAGCTCAGCGTCGTTCTCGGCGATCTTCTTCTTGTAGTGCTCCTTCGCCGCAGGCGTCGACACCGCCGCGGTCTGCGCGATGAGCATGCGCGCCTTCAGCTGGTTCTGGTGCACGGTGCCGCGGTTCATCACCAGCGTCGACTGCACCTGCGCGATGCGCTGCGCCGAGGCACCCAGCTTGGTGAACGAGGTGACGGCGGTCGCCGCGACCCCGGCAGCCGTGAGGCCGAGCAGCACGACGATCGTGAGGATCTTCGTGCGCACGCCGCGGTTGACGAACAGTCCCGCCACGCCGTGGGCGGCGTGGTCGTCAGTGGCGAAGGTCGACATGGTGCTTCCTTGGGTGTTCAGACCGCTACGGCGCGGTCGGGGTCGAGGGCCAGCAGCAGCCGGCCGGGGAGCTTGTAGACGCCGAGCACGAGGTCCCGGCCGGTGTCCACCAGCGTGTCGGGCGGCGGTTCGAAGTCCTGCGGGTCGACGTCGACGACGTCGCCGATCGAGTCGACGAGCAGGCTGATCGGCTCGCCTGCCACGCGGATGACCACGACCATCGGCTCGACGCCGTCGCCGCGCTCCGACAGGCCGAGACGAGTACGCAGGTCGATGGCCGTGAGCACCTGCCCGCGAAGGTTCACCAAACCTGCCACCGCCGGCGGGGCGAGGGGCACGCGCGTGCGCGGCTGCGACCGCAGCACCTCCTGCACGCGATCGACATCGACCCCGTAGACGTGGCCGTCGAGGGTGAAGGTGGCCAGCTGGGCGCTCACCGGAGCACCTCCAGTTCCGGGGTCGCAGCATTCGGGTGGGACGCGAGGTCGTCGTGGTCGACCGTGAAGAACCGCGGGTCGGCGGCAAGGACCGCGGCGCGCACGTCGAGCAGCTCGACCACGTGGTCGCGGATCACGGCGGAGCCGACGAGCCCTTGGTCGTCGATGTCGCTGCGCACCTGCGTACCGTCGACGATGTCGCGGACCTCCTCGACGACGAGCGCCACGCTGCGCCCGCCGCTGGTGTAGACCACGAGCAGCAGGTGGTCGCCACCGCCCGTCGTCGTGGAGCGCAGGTGGTGGCCGAGACGCAGCAGGGGCAGGATCTCGCCGCGGTACTGGATCACCTCGCGCGACCCGACGCGCTCGACCTTCGAGGCGGCCACCTGCTCCAGGCGGGTCACCATCGACAGCGGGATCGCGACGTCTCGCCCGTCACCCACACCAGCCAGCAGCACCCGCTCGGCGTCCGCGTCGGCCAGCGAGTCGCCGTGCAGCTCCTGGTCGCGCTCGAGGGCGTCCGCGCGCAGCGCGTTCTTCGCCAGGGCCTGGACGTCGAGGATCAACGCCACCTGGCCGTCGCCCAGGATCGTCGCGCCCGAGTAGACGCCGATCGACTTCAGCCGCGTCGACAGCGGCTTGACCACGATCTCCTCGGTGTTGAGCACGCGGTCGACGACGAGCCCGAAGCGGCGCCCGTCCGCCTGCAGCACCGCGATGACGACGTGACCGTCGCTGCGCTCGGACTCCACGCCCAGCACCGACGACAGCCGCACCAGCGGCAGCAGCTGCCCCCGCAGCCGGTAGACCTCGGCCCCGCTCACGGTCTCGACCGCGTGGGCCGCGCGCTCGGCGTCCAGCGTCACCAGCTCCTGCAGGCTGACCTGCGGGATGGCGTACCGGTCGCCGGCGCACTCGATGGTCAGGGACGCGACGATGGCCAGGGTCAGCGGGATCCGCAGGCGGCAGGTGGTGCCGCGGCCCAGCGCGGAGTCGATCTCGATGGTCCCGCCGATGGCCTCGATGTTCGTCTTCACGACGTCCATGCCGACGCCGCGGCCCGAGACGTTCGTGACTGCCGCAGCCGTCGAGAACCCGGGGGCGAAGACGAGCTGCAGCAGCTCGGCCGTGGTCATCTGCGCCAGCTGCTCGGGACGGCGCAGGCCCTTCTGCAGCGCCTTGGCGCGGATCTTCTCCGGGTCGATGCCCGCGCCGTCGTCGGTGACCTCGACCACGACCTGACCGCCCTCGTGGAAGGCGCGCAACGTCAGCGTGCCCTCGGCCGGCTTGCCCGCGGCGACGCGGTCGGACGGCGCCTCGAGGCCGTGGTCGATGGCGTTGCGCACGAGGTGGGTCAGCGGGTCCTTGACCGCCTCGAGCAGCGTGCGGTCGAGCTCGGTCTCGCGACCGACCATCTCCAGGCGCACCTGCCTACCGCAGGCGGCACCCAGGTCGCGCACGACGCGAGGCAGCTTCGACCACAGGTGGTCGATCGGCTGCATGCGCGTCTTCATCACGCCCTCCTGCAGCTCGGACGCGATCAGGTTCAGCCGCTGCGACGCACGCAGCAGGTCGATGTCATCGAGCAGGCCGGCTTGGCGCACGATCTGGTTGCGGCTCAGCACGAGCTCGCCCACCTGACGCATCAGCGTGTCGAGCAGGTCGACGTCGACCCGGATCGACGCCTCGGCCACGTTGCGCTTGGGGCCCGAGGCAGCGGGTGCGTGGTCGTCAGGGGCGGCAACGGGCTCCAGGGGCACCGCCGGCATGACCGGCGCGATCAGCTCGACCTGTTCGACCTGCTCGACCGGCGCCACCTGCTCGACCGGCGCAGGCTGAGCGGGCGCCGTCTCAGCAGCCGGCTGCGCCTCGGGTGCGGGCTCGGGCTCGGGTGCGGGCTCGGGTGCGGCGGCCGGCTCGAGCACCGCGCCGCCGTCCAGCACCTGCTGGATCTGGCGGACCACCGCCTGCACGTCCACGGAGCCCTCGGTGCCGTCGACCTCGATCGCGGCGAGCAGCTCACGCACGCCGTCGACCATGGCGAGCAGCACGTCGGCGATCGGCGGCGTCATCACCAGCTTGCCGTCGCGCAGGCGGGCGAGGAGGTTCTCGCCGACGTGGGTCAGCGACTCCAGCCGGGAGAACGCCAGAAAGCCGCTGGTGCCCTTGATCGTGTGGATGGTGCGAAAGACGCTCGCGAGCAGGTCGCGTGAGCTCGGATCGCGCTCGAGCTCCACGAAGTCGCGGTCGAGCTGGTCCAAGTTCTCGTGGCTCTCGACCAAGAACTCCTGGACGATCTCGTCCGTGTCGTCCATCGCGTGTCTCCTGAAGGTCGTGGTGCTGTCGCCCCCTGTATCGGCGCTCCCGCACCCGACCTGAGACACACCCCTCGCCGTCCCGTGCACTTCGGACCCGACGTGTCCGGCTGAACGCCGCGAGGCGTGCACTTCGGATCCGAAGTGCACGCCTCGGGCGGCTGCGGGAGGGCGTGGGTCAGTAGGTGAAGCGGGCGATCTGGGTGCGCAGCTCGGCAGCCATGGCCGACAGCTCA
>NZ_LMER01000011.1 GCF_001426435.1 Angustibacter sp. Root456
GGGGTTGTCTGACTTCTAGCCATGGATCGGGACTTCGGTCCCAACCTCATGAGATGTCACCTCGCGCCAGCGTGGGGTGAGACAAACATCAACGGAGAGTTTGATCCTGGCTCAGGACGAACGCTGGCGGCGTGCTTAACACATGCAAGTCGAACGGTGATCTCGGAGCTTGCTCCGGGTGATCAGTGGCGAACGGGTGAGTAACACGTGAGTAACCTGCCCCTGGCTCTGGGATAACCCCGGGAAACCGAGGCTAATACCGGATATGACACAGACAGGCATCTGTTCTGTGTGGAAAGTTTTTCGGCCAGGGATGGACTCGCGGCCTATCAGCTTGTTGGTGGGGTAACGGCCCACCAAGGCGACGACGGGTAGCCGGCCTGAGAGGGCGACCGGCCACACTGGGACTGAGACACGGCCCAGACTCCTACGGGAGGCAGCAGTGGGGAATATTGCGCAATGGGCGAAAGCCTGACGCAGCGACGCCGCGTGAGGGATGAAGGCCTTCGGGTTGTAAACCTCTTTCAGCAGGGAAGAAGCGCAAGTGACGGTACCTGCAGAAGAAGCACCGGCTAACTACGTGCCAGCAGCCGCGGTAATACGTAGGGTGCAAGCGTTGTCCGGAATTATTGGGCGTAAAGAGCTCGTAGGCGGTTTGTCGCGTCTGCTGTGAAAACCCAGGGCTTAACCCTGGGCCTGCAGTGGGTACGGGCAGACTAGAGTGCGGTAGGGGAGATCGGAATTCCTGGTGTAGCGGTGAAATGCGCAGATATCAGGAGGAACACCGGTGGCGAAGGCGGATCTCTGGGCCGTAACTGACGCTGAGGAGCGAAAGCATGGGGAGCGAACAGGATTAGATACCCTGGTAGTCCATGCCGTAAACGTTGGGCGCTAGGTGTGGGGCTCATTCCACGAGTTCCGTGCCGCAGCAAACGCATTAAGCGCCCCGCCTGGGGAGTACGGCCGCAAGGCTAAAACTCAAAGGAATTGACGGGGGCCCGCACAAGCGGCGGAGCATGCGGATTAATTCGATGCAACGCGAAGAACCTTACCAAGGCTTGACATACAGAGTAATCCGGCAGAAACGTCGGGTCCGCAAGGGATTCTGTACAGGTGGTGCATGGTTGTCGTCAGCTCGTGTCGTGAGATGTTGGGTTAAGTCCCGCAACGAGCGCAACCCTCGTTCTATGTTGCCAGCACGTAATGGTGGGGACTCATAGGAGACTGCCGGGGTCAACTCGGAGGAAGGTGGGGATGACGTCAAATCATCATGCCCCTTATGTCTTGGGCTTCACGCATGCTACAATGGCCAGTACAAAGGGCTGCGAGACCGCAAGGTGGAGCGAATCCCAAAAAACTGGTCTCAGTTCGGATTGGGGTCTGCAACTCGACCCCATGAAGTCGGAGTCGCTAGTAATCGCAGATCAGCAACGCTGCGGTGAATACGTTCCCGGGCCTTGTACACACCGCCCGTCAAGTCACGAAAGTCGGTAACACCCGAAGCCGGTGGCCCAACCCCTTGTGGGAGGGAGCCGTCGAAGGTGGGACTGGCGATTGGGACTAAGTCGTAACAAGGTAGCCGTACCGGAAGGTGCGGCTGGATCACCTCCTTTCTAAGGAGCATCTGGCGCTGGCCCGTTGGGGTTGGCGTCCAGGCCCCTGCCTCGGACGAACGCTTCGGGGAGGGTGCTCAAGGGTGGAACATCGATTATTTGGCACCGGTCGTGGTGACCTCACTCAGTACAGCTCTTCGGAGCAGGAACCTGTGGGGGAGTCGCGGGCGGTGCCTGGCACGTTGTTGGGTCCTGAGGGACCGGGCGTTTTGCTCGACTCTCAGCGGGGCCGGCCTTCGGTTGAACCGCTCGCCTTCGTCTTCGTGACGGTGGTGGGTAGGCACCGAGGTGGGGTTGGTCTTCGCCCGTACCTTGAGAACTGCACAGTGGACGCGAGCATCTTTGTGGCCAAGTTAATAAGGGCACACGGTGGATGCCTAGGCACTAGGAGCCGAAGAAGGACGTAGGAACCTGCGATAAGCCTTGGGGAGCTGGTAACCGAGCTGTGATCCAAGGATTTCCGAATGGGGAAACCCGGCTGGAGTCATTTCCAGTCACCCACGCCTGAACACATAGGGCGTGCGGAGGGAACGTGGGGAAGTGAAACATCTCAGTACCCACAGGAAGAGAAAGCAACCGCGATTCCGTGAGTAGTGGCGAGCGAAAGCGGAAGAGGCTAAACCGATCACATGTGATAGCCGGCAGGCGTTGTGTGGTCGGGGTCGTGGGACCTCTCAGTCAGTTCTGCCGAGCTGGCAGCAAGTTACCAATCCGCGTCATAGTCGAAGGGCATTGAAAGGCCCGGCATAGAGGGTGCTACCCCCGTAGACGAAATGGCGTGGACTTGCGAGGGGGATCCCAAGTAGCACGGGGCCCGAGAAATCCCGTGCGAATCTGGCAGGACCACCTGCTAAGCCTAAATACTCCCTAGTGACCGATAGCGGACAAGTACCGTGAGGGAAAGGTGAAAAGTACCCCGGGAGGGGAGTGAAATAGTACCTGAAACCGTGTGCTTACAATCCGTCGGAGCCTCCATAGCAGGGGTGACGGCGTGCCTTTTGAAGAATGAGCCTGCGAGTTAGTGTTACGTGGCGAGGTTAACCCGTGTGGGGAAGCCGTAGCGAAAGCGAGTCCGAATAGGGCGTTTGAGTCGCGTGATCTAGACCCGAAGCGGAGTGATCTACCCATGGCCAGGTTGAAGCGCGGGTAAGACCGCGTGGAGGACCGAACCCACCAGGGTTGAAAACCTGGGGGATGAGCTGTGGGTAGGGGTGAAAGGCCAATCAAACTCCGTGATAGCTGGTTCTCCCCGAAATGCATTTAGGTGCAGCGTCACGTGTTTCTTGCCGGAGGTAGAGCTACTGGATGGCTAATGGGCCCTACAAGGTTACTGACGTCAGCCAAACTCCGAATGCCGGTAAGTGAGAGCGTGGCAGTGAGACTGCGGGGGATAAGCTCCGTAGTCGAGAGGGAAACAGCCCAGACCACCAGCTAAGGCCCCTAAGCGTGTGCTAAGTGGGAAAGGATGTGGAGTTGCCCAGACAACCAGGAGGTTGGCTTAGAAGCAGCCACCCTTTAAAGAGTGCGTAATAGCTCACTGGTCAAGTGATTCCGCGCCGACAATGTAGCGGGGCTCAAGCACACCGCCGAAGCTGTGGCATTCACACATTGCCCGGCCGTTCCTTCGGGTTCGGTCCAAGCGTGTGGATGGGTAGGGGAGCGTCGTGTGGCGAGTGAAGCGGCGGAGTGATCCAGCCGTGGACGCCACACGAGTGAGAATGCAGGCATGAGTAGCGAATGACGGGTGAGAAACCCGTCCGCCGAATGACCAAGGGTTCCAGGGTCAAGCTAATCTGCCCTGGGTAAGTCGGGACCTAAGGCGAGGCCGACAGGCGTAGTCGATGGACAACGGGTTGATATTCCCGTACCGGCGAAGAACCGCCCATGCTGAACCCAGCGATGCTAAGCGCCTGAAGCCGGCGTCCTCTTCGGAGGGTGCTTGGTGGAGCGCGCGACCCGAACTGGTAGTAGGCAAGCGATGGAGTGACGCAGGAAGGTAGCCTCCGCGTGGCGATGGTAGTCCACGTCCAAGGGTGTAGGGCGAGGTATAGGCAAATCCGTACCTCACATAGCCTGAGACCTGATAGTGACCGCGTTAGCGGGAAGCAGGGTGATCCTATGCTGCCGAGAAAAGCTTCTAGCGAGGTTCTAGCCGCCCGTACCCCAAACCGACTCAGGTGGTCAGGTAGAGAATACCAAGGCGATCGAGTGAATCGTGGTTAAGGAACTCGGCAAAATGCCCCCGTAACTTCGGGAGAAGGGGGGCCGGACAGGTGAAGGAGTTTACCTCCTAGCCTTGAAGGCCGCAGAGACCAGGGAGAAGCGACTGTTTACTAAAAACACAGGTCCGTGCGAAGTCGCAAGACGATGTATACGGACTGACGCCTGCCCGGTGCTGGAACGTTAAGGGGACGGGTTAGCCTCACGGCGAAGCTCAGAACTTAAGCGCCAGTAAACGGCGGTGGTAACTATAACCATCCTAAGGTAGCGAAATTCCTTGTCGGGTAAGTTCCGACCTGCACGAATGGCGTAACGACTTCTCCGCTGTCTCAACCACGAACTCGGCGAAATTGCACTACGAGTAAAGATGCTCGTTACGCGCAGCAGGACGGAAAGACCCCGGGACCTTTACTATAGCTTGGTATTGGTGTTCGGTACGGCTTGTGTAGGATAGGTGGGAGACTGTGAAGCCGGCACGCCAGTGTCGGTGGAGTCAACGTTGAAATACCACTCTGGTCGTTCTGGATATCTAACCTCGGTCCGTGATCCGGATCAGGGACAGTGCCTGGTGGGTAGTTTAACTGGGGCGGTTGCCTCCTAAAATGTAACGGAGGCGCTCAAAGGTTCCCTCAGCCTGGTTGGCAATCAGGTTTCGAGTGTAAGTGCACAAGGGAGCTTGACTGCGAGAGAGACATCTCGAGCAGGGACGAAAGTCGGAACTAGTGACCCGGCGGTGGCTTGTGGAAGCGCCGTCGCTCAACGGATAAAAGGTACCCCGGGGATAACAGGCTGATCTTGCCCAAGAGTCCATATCGACGGCATGGTTTGGCACCTCGATGTCGGCTCGTCGCATCCTGGGGCTGGAGTAGGTCCCAAGGGTTGGGCTGTTCGCCCATTAAAGCGGTACGCGAGCTGGGTTTAGAACGTCGTGAGACAGTTCGGTCCCTATCCGCTGTGCGCGCAGGAGACTTGAGAAGGGCTATCCCTAGTACGAGAGGACCGGGATGGACGAACCTCTGGTGTGTCAGTTGTTCCGCCAGGAGCACCGCTGATTAGCTACGTTCGGAAGTGATAACCGCTGAAAGCATCTAAGCGGGAAGCACGCTTCAAGATGAGGTTTCCACGGGGTGTTCCCCGAGAGGCTCCCAGCTAGACTACTGGGTTGATAGGCCGGATGTGGAAGTGCAGCAATGCATGCAGCTGACCGGTACTAATAAGCCGATAACTTGATACAAAGATGCTACGCGTCCACTGTGCGGTTCCCGAGATACGGTCGGAGAACCCCTCGACCCCCGGCCGGGGTCGACACCCGACACATCTCCATAGAGTTACGGCGGCCATAGCGTTGGGGAAACGCCCGGCTCCATTCCGAACCCGGAAGCTAAGCCCAACAGCGCCGATGGTACTGCGAGGGGGACCTCGTGGGAGAGTAGGACGCCGCCGGACATACTTTATGAAGACGCCCACCCGGCCACCGGGTGGGCGTCTTCGTGTTT
>NZ_LMER01000012.1:0-144 GCF_001426435.1 Angustibacter sp. Root456
AGCCACCGACGCCACCACCCCACGCACCTGCTCCTGCGCCCGACCCAACGCCGCAGCCATCCGACCGATCTCATCGGCCGACCGCACATCGGCCCCCACCGTCAGATCACCCGAACCCATCGCCTCCAACGCCCCCTGCACCAC
>NZ_LMER01000012.1:155-31015 GCF_001426435.1 Angustibacter sp. Root456
CCGCACGGGTCGCACGATGGAGCGCACCAGCAGCACCCCCACCAGCACGGCCATCACCAGCGCGAGGGCAGCGACCACCAGCACGATGGCCTTGGTGCGCGAGGCGGCCGAGTCCGCGTCGCGCTGCACCGCAGCGGCCCGTGCGTCGACGGACTTCTGCAGGGCGGTCGTCTTGTCGAGCAGCGCGGACCACTGCTCGTCGAGGTCGCCGTTCAGGATCTTGTAGGCACTGGCTCGGCCCTGGGGGGAGTTCTTCTTCAGCTCGTCGAGCATCCGGTCGGTGGTGACGAAGTACTGCCGCCACAGCACCGCCGCGTCGGCGACGTGCGCCTTCTCCTGGGCCGTCAGGTGCTCGCGCTCCAGCTCGCCGAGGAGCCGGGTGCCGGCGTCCTTGGACTCCAGGAGGCCCGCGAGGTTGTAGCCCTTCGGGTCGACCGCGGCAGCCGGCCCCTCGACCAGCGCCTGCGCGTAGATGTAGCCCTGCCACCCGCTGACGTCGGCGTCGAGGTAGGCGAGCTGCTGCACCTGGTCGCGCAGCCCCTCCAGCGCGACGACGTCGGCCCGGGCCTGCTGCTGGCGTCCAGATCCCAGGATTCCGGCTCCCGCGACCAGCACCAGCATCAGCGTCGCCAACCCGAAGGCGGTGGCGATACGACGAGCAATCGAACGGTCGAGTCCGAGAACGCGCAGCACGAAAGGACCTCACTGTCAGGAGACGTCTGTCACCTGCCCATCGGCGGCAGCGGCCGAGAGGTGAGGAGTCAGCGAACGCGCTTGGCGAACGTCGGGCGCTGCCGTCGAGGGGGCTGCACCTGCCCGACGTTCTCGATGAGCAGCAGGGCCAGGTCGTCCGTCGCGTTCTTCGACCGGGCCTGCTCGCGCACGGTCGACAGGAGCCGCTCCAAGGCCTCGTCGACCTCGCCGCCCACGAGCTGTCGAGCCATGGGGGCCACCGGCAGGAACTCGCCCTCGACGTCGCGAGCCTCGCTCAGCCCGTCGGTGTACAGCAGCAGCCGGTCACCAGGTGACCACGGCAGGTCGAGCGCCACGTAGTCGTCGCCGAGGCCGAGCGGGAAGCCTGCCGGCGCCTCGACCAGGCGTCCCTGGCCCGCACGGTCGACGAGCAGTGGTGGCGGGTGTCCGCAGCTGACGACCGTGAGCGTCCCGGCGTCGCGCAGCTGCACGAGCACCGCCGTTGCGAACTCCTCCTCGTCCAGGAACGGGACGAGGTAGGTGCTCATGTCAGCGGCGATCGTCTCGAGGTCGGTGCTGGCTGCTGCCGCCTGGCGGAACGCCCGGATCACCCGGGCCGCCTGCTCGATGGCGCCCACTCCCTTGCCGCGGACGTCACCCACGACGAAGCAGGTGTGCTGCTCCGAGCTGAAGCAGTCGAACAGGTCACCACCCACCAGCGTGTCTTCGGCGGCCGGCACGTACCGGGTCGCGGTGCGGACCGGCCCGATCCGCGGCGGCACGACCGGCAGGATCGATCGCTGAGCGACGTCGGCGATCCGCGACACGCGTCGAAAGCGCTGGTCCCGGCGCTCACGGACGTCGGCGACGAACACCGCGGCCACCGCCATCAGCGCGACCGTGACCATGCGGATCAGGTGCTGCTCGGTGTCGATCGTCCTGGTCCAGACACCCGAGACCACCGACAGCAGGATCGCCACCAGCCCGAACGCTGCCGTCGTGGTCCACGGCAGGGCCGCGCAGGCGATCAACGCGGCCAAGCCGTACAGGGGCGAGACGACGACGCCGGGAGAACGCCCGGTCAGCAGCTCGGCCAGCAGGACGACGGCCAGCCAACCGCCGGCCGCCAGGGCCGTGCGTCGCCCCATGTCCCGCTCGGTCACGCCGTCACTGTGCCAGATTCACCGACCGCGCGGAGTCTCCCTCATCCACCCAGCGCGGCGAGGGCGTGGTCGAGGTCGTCGCGCAGGTCGTTGACGTCCTCCAGGCCCACGGACAGGCGGACCACGCCGTCGGTGATGCCGACGGCTGCGCGGCCGTCCGGGCCCAGCCTGCGGTGCGTGGTGGTCGCGGGATGCGTCACGAGCGACTTGGAGTCACCCAAGTTGTTGCTGATGTCGATGCAACGCAACGCATCCAGCAGCGCGAACGCCTCGGCCTTGCCGCCGTCGACCTCGAAGGTCAGCACGGTGCCACCACCGTCCATCTGCAGCGTCGCCAGCTCGTGCTGCGGGTGCGAGGCCAGGAACGGGTACCGCACCCAGCGGATGCGGGGGTGGCGCTCGAGGTGCTCCGCCAGCGCCAGCGCCGACGCCGTCATGTGCCGCACCCGCATCGACAACGTCTCGAGCCCCTTGGTGAGCACCCACGCGTTGAACGGGCTCAAGCTCGGGCCGGTGTGCCGCATGAGGTTCTGCACCGGGCCGTCGATGAAGTCGACCGGCCCGAGCACCGCCCCGCCGAGCGTGCGGCCCTGACCGTCGATGTGCTTGGTGGCCGAGTAGACGACCACGTCGGCGCCGAGCTCCATCGGCCGTTGCAGCACCGGCGTCGCGAAGACGTTGTCGACGACCACCGTCGCGCCCGCGGCGTGCGCGAGATCGCAGACGGCACGGACGTCGACGAGCTCCTGCATCGGGTTGGACGGCGACTCGAAGAACACGGCGGTGGCCGGCCGGCTCAGCGCCTCGCGCCACTGATCGAGGTCGGCGCCGTCGACGAAGTCGGTCTCGACGCCGAAGCGGCGCAGGATCTCGTCGAGCACCACGAAGCACGAGCCGAACAGGCTGCGGGCGGCGACGACGCGGTCGCCTTGCGACACCAGTGCGGCCAGCGCCACCCACACCGCGGCCATGCCGCTCGCGGTGGCGAAGCAGGCCGGTGCGCCCTCGATGAGGCGCAGCCGTTCCTCGAAAGCCCGCACGGTGGGGTTGCCGTAGCGGGAGTACACGTAGCGGTCGACGTCACCGGCGAAGGCGGCCTCGGCGTCGGCCGCGCTGGCGTAGACGAACCCAGACGTCAGGAACAGCGCCTCCGCCGTCTCGTCGAACTCGCTGCGCGCCAGCCCACCCCGGACGGCGAGCGTGTCAGGCCGCCAGACCGCCCCCTCGGTCACGAAGAGACCACGCGAGCCACGCGCGGCAGCACCACGGCCTGCGCGGCCACGAGCGCGCCGTCGACGGTCGTGACGGACGGCGAACCGTAGAGCACGTAGCCCTCGGCGAGGGCGGCGCTGATCTTCTCGCAGAACGAGCGGTCATCCGGCCCGGTGAGCAGCCGGTAGGCGAGCCGGTCCTCGGCGGAGTGGTCGGTCATGCCCTTCAGCGTAGGGCGATTCCGGCAGCCTGCAGGTGGGCGGTCTCGTTGAACGAGACGAGCACGGCGCCGCCGTCGGACCACCACCGCGTGCGGGTGATCGACGCCGGTGAGGACTCCAGGCGCCACAGGACGTCGGCCGTCGCACCCATCGCCGCGCGCGCGAGCGACTTGACCGGGCTGGCGTGCGTCACGATCAGGACGCGCCCGCGCGGCAGGCGCGCCAGAAGCCGGTCGCGGCCGCGCAGCACGCGCGCCTCCAGGTCGGCCAGGCTCTCGCCGCCCGGGGGCGCCGCCGTCAGCGACCCGAACCACGCGGCGTGCTCCTCAGGCCACCGCTCGTTCACCTGCTCGGCCGTGAGGCCGTCCCAGTCACCGAAGGAGCACTCGACCCAGTCGTCGTCGACGCGCACAGGCAGTCCGAGGCAGTCGGCCACCGCCTGGGCCGTCTCCTGCGTGCGGCGCAGCGGAGAACACAGCACCGCGTCGAATCCCCCATCGGCCGCCAGCGCTCGACCGGCCGCCTGCGCCTGGCGCCGGCCGAGGTCGGTGAGGCCGAGGTCGTCGCCGCCGCGCCCGCTGTAGCGGCGAGCGCTGGTGTGCTCCGTGACGCCGTGGCGCAGCAGCACGATCTCGGCACCGGGGCCGACGTCGGCACGGGCCACCGGCGTCGCGACAGGTCGCTGCTCAGCCTGCGCCCTCGGCTGGATGTCCTCCGCCTCGATCGCCTCGACCGCCTGCGAGCGCAGCAGGCCGCGCCACGGCCGGCCCTTCGCCGCGTCGTCCATGGCCTCGTTGGCCAACCGGTCGGCCGCCTTGTTCTTCTCGCGCGGCACCCACGTGTAGTGCACGCGTTCGGGGTCGACCACCTCGCGGGCCTGCGCCGCGAGGCGCCGCATGTCGGCGTGCTTGATCTGCCAGCGGCCCGACATCTGCTCGACGACGAGCTTGGAGTCCATCCGCACCTCGATGATGCAGTCGGAGTCGAGCTCCACCGCCGCGCCAAGTCCCGCCACCAGACCGCGGTACTCGGCGACGTTGTTGGTGGCCTGGCCGATCGCCTCGGCCACCTCGACCAGCACGTGCCCCGTCTCGGCGTCCCGGACGACGGCCCCGTAGCCGGCGGGCCCGGGGTTGCCGCGCGCTCCGCCGTCCGCCTCGACGACGAACCGGCGGCTCACAGACCGGACTCGCCCGTGCGCACCAGGATGCGGCCGCACTCCTCGCAGCGCACCACCTCATCGGGCTCGGCGGCCCGGATGCGCTGAAGGTCCTGCGGGTTCAGCTCGAGCCGGCAGCCCTCGCAGCGCCGGGCGCGCAGCATCGCAGCACCGGCCCCAGTGGACTCGCGGATCTTCTCGTAGAGGGCCAGCAGCCCGGCGTCGAGCCCGGCGATCATGCCCACGCGGTCGCGGCCGAGCCGCTCGCGCTCGTCGGCGAGGTCGGCCAGCGCGTCGTCGCGACGGCTGGTGACGGTGTCGATGTCGCCCTGCAACGAGTCTCGCTCGGCCTCGAGCCGGTTCACCGCCGCCTGAGCGGTCTCGAGCCGCTCCATCACCTCGAGCTCGGCGTCCTCGAGCTCGCTCTGACGCCGGCCGAGGGTCGCGAGCTCGTGCTGCAGCGACTCCAGCTCCTTGTGACCGCCCTGCCCCGCCTCGAGGCGCGCCTGGTCGCGGGCGGCGCGCTGACGCACCTGCTCGACGTCGGCCTCGGCCTTGGTCAGCTCGCGCTGGGTGTCGCTCGCCACGGTCTGAGCGGCGACGAGCTCGTCACCCAGAGCGGCCGCGCGCTGCTGCAGCGCCGTCAGCTCGGCGTGCTCGGGCAGGGTGCGCTCGCGGTGCGCGATCTGACTCAGGCGCGTGTCCAGCGCCTGGATGTCCAGCAGCCGCCACTGGTCGGTCGTCGGGGCGATCAGGGTGTGCTCCCTCGGCTCGGGATGTGCGCCGTCCACGGATCGGTGCGCGTCGTGCTGACGCGGGTCTCCACCGTACTGCCCTGCTCGCCGAGGTCGGCGACGAGCCGGCTCTCGCAGCCGGCCAGCCAGGGCCACTCGCTGGCCCAGTGCGAGACGTCGACCAGGTACGGGCGGTCGCCCGCCGCGTGCTCGCGGGCCTCGGACGCCGGGTGGTGGCGCAGGTCGGCGGTGACGAACACGTCCGCGCCGCTCGCGCGGGCCGCGTCGAACTGGTCGTCACCGGCGCCGCCGAGCACCGCGATGCGCTGCACGAGGGCGTCCTTGTCACCGCTCACCCGCACCCCCTGCACAGTGAAGGGCAGGGCCTGGGCGACCAGGCGGGCGAACTGGTCGAGGGTCAGGGGCTGGGCCAGCGACCCGACCCGGCCGATCCCGCTGCCGCGGCCCTCGTCAGCCAGCTCGAGGACGTCGAAGGCCGGCTCCTCGTACGGGTGCGCGAGGCGCATGGCCCGCACGACGTCGTGCCGGCGCCGCCGCGGCAGCACCATCTCGACGCGAGTCTCGGTCACCTGCTCGACGCGTCCCACCTCGCCCACGGTCGGCGACGCCCCGGGCTGTGGCGTGAAGGTGCCGGTGCCCGTCGTCGTCCAGGCGCATCGGCGGTAGTGGCCGACCTCTCCCGCCCCTGCGGCGGCCAGCGCGTCGACGAGCCGCTCGGCGTCGTCGGTCGGCACGAACACCACGAGCTTGTCGAGCTCGACGAGCGGGCTCGGCGCGAGCGGCTCGAGGTGGTCGAGCCCCAGCACGCGGGCCAGGGCGTCGCTGACCCCCGGCACCGCGACGTCGGCGTTGGTGTGCGCGACATACAGCCCGCAGCCGCCGCGGATCAGGCGATGCACGACGCGGCCCTTCGCGGACGTCGCCGCCACCGAGCTCACCGGCCGCAGCAGCAGCGGGTGGTGAGCCACGATGAGGTCGGCGTTCCACTCCAGGGCCTCGTCGACGACGTCCGCCGTCGGGTCGACCGCGAACAGGATGCGCGACACCCGCTGCTCGGGATCACCGCACACGAGGCCCACGGCGTCCCACGCCGCCGCGCTGGACGGCGGGTAGAGGCCGTCGAGGGCGGCTACGACGTCCGCCAGGCGGGGCGGAGCGGCCTGGGTGCTGCTCGTCTCGCTCACGTCGGTGAGGCTACCGGTCCGCCAGCAGGCGACCGTCACTCCAGCCAGTCGCTTCAGCCAGTCGCTTCACGTCGAGCATCTGCTGTCGGCCACCTACACTTGTCGGTCGTGACCACTCCGGACCCCGCCGAGCACGAGGCCCGACTCGCGCGGCGCCGCCACCGGATGCTCGTGCTGCGCCGCCTCGACGTCGTGGCTCAGCGACGGGCCCTCGCCCGACGTCGCGCCGAGGCAGAGGCCGACGGATCCGCCGTCCAGGAACGGCCGCCGCGCAGCTGAGGGTGGGCCCGGCCGGGTTCGAACCGACGACACCCGCGGTGTAAACGCGGTGCTCTACCAGCTGAGCTACAGGCCCTGACGCCGGCGGACCGGCGGTGACGTCCGCTCAGAGAGCGGCGATGGCGTCACGGTACGCGTTCGGGTCGCGCGCCTCACCCATGCCGTTCACGACGCTCCAGCGCAGCCGGCCGTCGGTGCCGACGAGGAACGTGCCGCGCACGGACGACCCGGTGGTCGAGTTGAAGACGCCGTAGGCGCTCGCGGTGGCGCCGTGCGGCCAGAAGTCCGAGAGCAGCGGGAACGAGTACTTCTGGTCCTCGGCCCAGGCGCGCAGTGCGTGCACCGGGTCGCAGGAGATCGCGAGCACCTGCACGTCGTCGTTCTCGAACGCCGACAGGTCGTCACGGATCTCGCACAGCTCGCCGGTGCAGATGCCGGAGAAGGCGAAGGGGTAGAACACGAGCAGCACGGCACGCTCGCCCTGGAAGGACGACAGCGTGACCTGCTCGCCGTACTGGTTGCGCAGGGTGAAGTCGGGGGCGACGTCTCCGACGGACAGGGTGACCTCAGGCTCGTTCGACATGCGTCCCTCTCGGGTCAGCGGCGCGCCGTCTTCGGCGCGACCAGGCGGGTGGCGGTCCAGTCACGACCAGCGGCGACGGTGCTGGTGTTGTGCAGCCCCGCGGCGAGCGCCGACTCGGCGACGTCGCTCGGCGGCACGTGGCCGTCGCGGCCGGCCTTGGGCGTCAGCAGGATCACTGCGCCGCCCTCGGCGAGGTTAGTCAGTGCGTCGACCAGGTCGTCGACCAGGTCGCCGTCACCGTCGCGCCACCACACCATCACGACGTCCGCGACGTCGTCCGCGTCCTCGTCGAGCAGATCACCGTCGACCGCGTCCTCGATGGCCGCGCGGACGTCGTCGTCGACCTCCTCGTCCCAGCCGAGCTCCTGCACGACCTGGCCGGGCTGCAGACCCAGTCGCCCGACGAACCCCCGGTCGGCCGCGTCGTCCGCGGTGGCACTCACGATTCCCACTTCCCTCACGTGCTGTCCCTGCTCGAGCCCGCGCGGACGCGTCGGACGGGCACTGGCGGACGCCACTGCCTGTCCGTAGTCCACTAGAGCGGGCGGGTTCGCGCAAGCGCCTGCGCTCCAGCCGGTCGCGGCCACCCTCGCGGCGTGCGACGCTGGGCCGCATGGGACGGGTGACGACGCGGACGCCGGCCCGGCGGCTGCAGCTTGACGACGACGGCCTCGAGGTCGTGGAGGTCGTGGGCCGTCCGGACACCGTGACGGTCGAGGAACCGCTGCAGGTGCGGGTGGGCGGCCGTCCGCTCACCGTCACCATGCGCACACCGGGAGACGACTTCGACCTCACCATCGGCTTCCTGCTCACTGAGGGGCTGATCGGCAACGCCCAGGACGTCGCCACGCTCATGCACTGCCAGGACGAGGGCGACGACGGGCGACCCACCTTCAACGTCGTCGACGTCGTCCTGCAGCCGGGCGTCGAGCTGCCGGACGTCTCACTCGAGCGGTCGTTCTTCTCGACCTCGTCGTGCGGGGTGTGCGGCAAGGCGAGCGTCGACGCGGTGCGGGTGCGGTCGCCGTACGACGTCGCGGCGGACACGACGAGCGTCTCCCCAGCCGTCCTCGCCGCCATGCCTGACGCGCTGCGCACTGCGCAGAAGGTGTTCGATCGCACGGGCGGCCTGCATGCCGCCGGCTTGTTCACGGCCGACGGCCAGCTGCTGGCGGTGCGCGAGGACATCGGGCGGCACAACGCCGTCGACAAGGTGATCGGGTGGGCGGCGCGCGAGGGACGCCTGCCGCTCACGGGCTGCGTGCTGTTCGTGAGCAGCCGAGCGTCGTTCGAGCTGACGCAGAAGGCGATGATGGCCGGAATCCCTTGCCTGGCAGCGGTTTCCGCACCGTCGAGTCTCGCGATCGAGCTGGCGAGAGAGTCGGGCATGACGCTCGCCGGTTTCGTCCGGCCACCACGCATGACGGTGTACGCGGGCGGCGAGCGCCTCGGGTTGGACTAGCCCCGCTACCCCGCCACGAACGACAGCCGCACCCGCCGCTCGGCGTTGTCGACGTTGGTGTCGACGAGCACCACGCTCTGCCACGTGCCCAGCGCCATCCGGCCGCCCAGCACCGGAACGGTCACCGACGGCGCCACGATCGCCGGCAACACGTGGTCGCGTCCGTGGCCGGGCGCTCCGTGCCGGTGCCGCCACCGACCGGACGACGGGCCGCCGCCAGGCACGAGGTCGTCGAGGAGCGCCAGGAGGTCGTCGTCACTGCCGGCACCGGTCTCGATGACGGCGAGACCGGCGGTCGCGTGCGGGACGAAGACGTTGAGCAGACCGTCGACGGCGACGACATGCGCGAGGAACGCCGCGCACCGGTCGCTGAGGTCGACGACGCGTTGGGTGTCGCCGGTGGTCAGGTGCAGCTCGACGGACTCCATGACGCCCGACCCTAGCCACGCCGCGACGACCGCAGACCGGACTACCGACGGGTAGATGTGACGGCCGCGAGGGCGAGGGGCAGGATGGGGTCGTACATCGGTACGTGAGAGAGGTCACCGTGAGCAGTCGCGACGAAGCCGGCCCCATCCTGAACGGGATCCCGAGCCAGCTGCCCGACATCGATCCCGACGAGACGCAGGAGTGGCTCGAGAGCCTCGACGGCGTCCTGGAGGACAAGGGCCGCACCCGCACCCGCTACCTCATGCTGCGGCTGCTGCAGCGGGCGCGCGAGATGCAGGTCGGCGTCCCGAGCCTGACTGCCACCGACTACATCAACACCATCCCGCCAGAGGCCGAGCCGTGGTTCCCCGGTGACGAGGAGGTCGAGCGCCGCTACCGCGCCTTCTTGCGCTGGAACGCTGCCGTGATGGTGCACCGCGCGCAGCGCCCCGGCATCTCCGTCGGCGGCCACATCTCGAGCTACGCCTCGAGCGCCACGCTCTTCGAGGTGGGCTTCAACCACTTCTTCCGCGGCGCCGACCACGAAGGCGGTGGCGACCAGATCTACTTCCAGGGCCACGCGGCGCCTGGCGTCTACGCCCGCGCGTTCCTCGAGGGCCGGCTCGGCGAGTCCGACCTCGACGGCTTCCGGCAGGAGCTGTCGCACCCGGGCGGCGGCCTGCCGTCGTACCCGCACCCGCGGCTGATGCCGACGTTCTGGCAGTTCCCGACCGTGTCGATGGGCCTCGGCCCGATGAACGCGATCTACCAGGCGCAGTTCAACAAGTACCTGCACGGGCGAGGCATCAAGGACACCAGCCAGCAGCACGTCTGGGCGTTCCTCGGCGACGGCGAGATGGACGAGCCCGAGAGCCGCGGTCTGCTGCACGTCGCGGCGTTCGAGGAGCTCGACAACCTCACGTTCGTCGTCAACTGCAACCTGCAGCGCCTCGACGGCCCGGTGCGCGGCAACGGCAAGATCATCCAGGAGCTCGAGGCGTCGTTCCGCGGAGCGGGCTGGAACGTCATCAAGGTGACGTGGGGTCGCGAGTGGGACCCGCTCCTCGCGGCCGACCGCGACGGTGCCCTGGTGCACCTGATGAACATCACCACGGACGGCGACTACCAGACCTACCGCGCCAACGACGGCGCCTACATCCGCGAGCACTTCTTCGGCCGCGACCCGCGCACGCGCAAGATGGTCGAGAACCTCTCCGACGACGACATCTGGAAGCTCAAGCGCGGCGGGCACGACTACCGCAAGATGTACGCCGCCTACGACGCCGCGATGAAGCACACCGGGCAGCCGACGGTGATCCTGGCGCAGACCATCAAGGGCTACGGCCTCGGCCCGCACTTCGCCGGGCGCAACGCCACGCACCAGATGAAGAAGCTGACGCTCGACGACCTCAAGCTGCTGCGCGACAGCCTGCGTATCCCGATCACGGACGCCCAGCTCGAGGCCGACCCGTACCAGCCGCCGTACTTCCACCCGGGACCCGAGGACGAGGTCATCCAGTACGCGCTGGAGGCCCGCGCGAAGCTCGGCGGCTCGATCCCGGCGCGGCGCAACCACAGCAAGCCGCTGGAGCAGCCGGGCGACAAGACGTACGACGTCGTCAAGCGCGGGTCTGGCAAGCAGCAGGTGGCGACGACGATGGCGTTCGTCCGCTTGCTCAAGGACCTCATGCGCGACCCCGAGATCGGCCCGCGCATCGTGCCGATCATCCCGGACGAGGCGCGCACGTTCGGCATCGACGCGTTCTTCCCGACGGCGAAGATCTACAACCCGCACGGGCAGAACTACGTGTCGGTCGACGCCGACCTGCTGCTCGCCTACAAGGAGGCGACGAACGGGCAGATCCTGCACGTCGGCATCAACGAGGGCGGCTCGGTGGCGGCGTTCACCGCGGCGGGCACGTCGTACTCGACCCACGACATCCCGATGATCCCCGTCTACGTCTTCTACTCGATGTTCGGGTTCCAGCGCACCGGGGACGGGCTGTGGGCCGCGGCCGACCAGATGACCCGCGGCTTCCTCATCGGGGCGACGGCTGGTCGCACGACGCTCACCGGCGAGGGGCTGCAGCACGCCGACGGGCACTCGCCGATCCTGGCCTCGACCAATCCCGCCGCGGTCTCCTACGACCCGGCGTACGGCTACGAGATCGGCCACATCGTGCGCGACGGTCTGCGCCGGATGTACGGCGAGAACTCCGAGAACGTCTTCTACTACCTCACGGTCTACAACGAGCCGATCGTGCAGCCGGCCGAGCCGGAGGGTCTGGACGTCGACGGGCTGCTCAAGGGCATGTACCTGCTGAGCCCCGGCCAGCAGGACACCGGGCGCCCGCGCGTGCAGCTGCTCGCGTCCGGCGTGGCGGTGCCGTGGGCGCTGGAGGCGCAGGAGCTGCTCGGCCAGGACTTCGGCGTCGATGCCGACGTGTGGAGCGTGACCTCGTGGAACGAGCTGCGGCGCGACGGTCTGGCCTGTGATGAGCAGGCGTTCCTGGCCCCGGAGGCCGAGCAGCGGACGCCGTTCGTGACGCAGCAGCTGAGTGGCCGCCAGGGTCCGGCGGTGGGTGTGAGCGACTACATGCGGGCGGTCCCCGACCAGATCCGCGAGTGGGTGCCCACCGACTACGCCACCTTGGGTGCGGACGGGTTCGGCATGTCCGACACCCGGCCGGCGGCGCGGCGGTACTTCCACATCGACGGTCCCTCGATCGCGGTGCGGGCGCTGCAGTCGCTGGCGGCGCGGGGCGAGATCGACGTCGCGTTGGCGCGTGACGCGGCGGAGAAGTACCGCCTGCTCGATGTCACCGCGGGCACGTCTGGCAACGCCGGCGGCGACGCCTGACCTGAGCGCTTCGGCGTACCGGATGCGGCGCGGAACGACCGACGTCGAGCTGCATCCGGTACGCCGAGGGGCTATCGGGACGCGGCCTCCAGGCGGGCTCGGGCCTGGCGCACCTCGACGGTGACAGCGTCCCCGGTGATGGGGACGCTGACGTCGATGGGCTCCCAGTTCCCGCCGCCGAGCTGGTAGTCCCCCGTGTACGTCGCCTCGATGCTCACGGGGAGGTCACCCGTGCGCTCGTAGGTGTGGCGGACCCGGCCCGTCGGGTACGGCCCGCCCGCGTCGGACGTCGGACCCAGCCGGCTGCCGTCGCCGAACCGGTAGGTGTACGACACCGCTCTCGGCCGAACGCGCACCGTGCGACCGAGGAGCCGTACCGTCGCCACCTCCCCCGGTTGGAACCCGGCGGTCGGCCAGCGCACCTCGTAGTAGGTCGGCAGGTTCACCAGCGTCACATTGCCCTCGGGCTGCACGTGCACCTGCGGATGCGCGAAGTGCAGCTCGCGGAACGCCCGCTGCACCAGCGCCCGCGTCACCCCCGGTGCCGCGGCCTTCACTTCCTGCGGTGAGCGACACGCGAACCCCGACCGCACCCACGGCTGCTTAGAACCAGCCGGACGCGACCACACCCACACCAGCCAGGAACCCGGATGCCCCGCGGACTCACAGAAGTCCGCCAAGTTTGCGCAGGCTATGTCGAACGCGCTCGATCGGTTGGGATCGTTGTCGGCGCATCCCGGCGTCATCGTCTGTTCCGTCGGCGATGTGCCCACGTCGCCAGAAGTCGCTTGAGCTGGCGTCGCCTTCTCCCCGGTTGCAGTCTCGACCTTGAGACCGTCCCGGATCTGCTGGCAGGTGAAGACGCCGCAACTTGCCGACCCTGCAGCCGCTGCCATCGGCGTTGGGGCCATGAGCAGCCAGACGAGTGTGGTGGTCCCTAGGAGCCGTCTCATTTGAATACCACCTGCTGGATCCGGCTGACCCTCCAGTGGCTGTCGGACCAATCGACCTCAACGGCCGACGTCCCCAACGTCCGGCGTTCCGACCGAACGGTGCTTCCCCGGCTGTCGACGACCGTCGCCGCTTCCTGCACGACGTTCACGTACACGACTGCACGAGCCAACGTCGACTCTGGCTGCCACGCCGCACTTCGTACCGTCAGCACACGTCCGCTGTATCGCTCGCCGTTCGCTCGAAGAGCCACAGCGACCTCGGTGTACTGACGACAAGTCCCACATCGTGAGGTAGCGAGATCGGCAAGCGCCTGAGGATCGGGGGCAGTCCATGCCTGGTTGAGCTGCTCCAAGTAGAACTCCGCGAAGGCTTGAGCGCCGGCGAAGGTGTGCTCCCGCGCGGCCTTCGGGACGCGCGCCCACGCCTCGGCCTCCGCAGACGGGGACGGCTCCGACGTCGAGGTCGGCGAGGCAGACGGATTACCCGACGCGCTGACCTCGGTCGGTCGCACAGGCGACGGCGTCGGCGCGGCCTCACCCGACCCCTGGCACGCCACGAGCGCTACGGCCGCGCACGCACCCACCACGAAACGCCGCAAATGCCCCCAAGTGATCATGGTCGACGACCCTACAGATGATCACCGCGATGCCGCCACAGCCACCGCCCGTCCTGTGGACAACGCGCCGTCACTTCGTCGATCACCAGCCGCCTCCGCCGCTCAGGCGGCGGCCGGGGCGCGCACAGCGGCCCCAGCGGCGCAAAGCCAGGCGCCTCCGCCACCCAGGCCGCGGCCGGGGCGCGCAAAGCGGTCTCAGGGGCGGAAAGAGGTGGGGCAGGCGTCAGGCCGACGGCGCAGCCTTGCGCCGGGCGGCCAGGGCGTCGAGCTGGTCGCGCAGGTCGACCACGTCAGCATCCGGCCGCTCGGCCAGCGCGTCGAGGTGGCGGCGGGCCTCTGCGATGCGCCCGGCCTCCGCCGCGGCCTGCACCAGCTCGCGACCCGCAGCCGGCACGTGCTCGCGGGGCCGCCAGTGACCGACCCCGAGCGAGAGCGCGACCTCGGGCATGCCCTCGCGCCGCAGCATGGCCAGGCTCTCGGCGAGCGCGCGGCCGGTGGGTTCGCGCTCCACCGCGATCCCGAGCCGGCGCTGGGCGCCCTCGAGGTCCTCGTGCAGCGAGAGCCGGCCGAGCTCGATGAGGGGGTACCAGGCGCGCGAGCTGTGCGCGAGCTCCTCCGCCAGCGCCCACTCGGCGTCAGCGACGGCGCGCGGGCGGCGTTCGGCGTCCTCGTGACCCTCGGCGGCCTGGCGGCGCACGATCTCGGCGAGCGCGGCGAAGGCCTCGGCGTCGTTGGGGTCGTCGTGCAGGCGAGCGCGCAGCGACACCTGGTTGTCGTCGGCCCCGGGGCCGACGACGCGCCGACGGCGCCGCGGGCCGGCTGCCTTCTCACGGGCTACGGGGGCAGCGACTGCCCGCAGCCGTCCTCGGAGTCGGTCGAGCAGTCCCACGATGCCTCCCTGCGAGTCGTGCGCGGACCCACCCTGCGCCGTCCGGCGCGCCGACCCGCACCCCGACGATAACCCAGCAACGCCAACTCGGCAGCCCTCGCACAGCCCTCGTCCCACGGCCACGGCCGTCGCCGGATTGTGCCGCTTCGACAAAGGTCGCAGTAGGCTGCGGGGTGTGGCGACCCCCGCACCACGCGCGGCGAGCGCGCGCACCCGCCGCCGGATCGAGCAGGGCATGCCTGATCTCGCGCGGCTCGCGGCCGCACGGATGGACGCGACGTTGCCGTGGTACCGCGCGCTGTCGGCGCAGGATCGCTCGTGGGTGGGCCTGGTGGCCCAGGCCGGTATCGGCGCCTTCCTGGCCTGGTTCCGCGAGCCGGGCGGCGTGCTCGAGATCACGGCCGACGTCTTCGGGACGGCGCCCCGCGAGCTGACCCGCTCGGTCAACCTGCGCCAGACCCTTGACCTCGTGCGCACCGTCGTCGACGTCGTCGAGGACCAGGTCGACGAGCTGGCGGCGCCCGGTGACGAGCAGGCGCTGCGCGAGGCCGTGCTGCGCTACTCGCGCGAGGTCGCCTTCGCCGCCGCCGAGGTCTACGCGCAGGCAGCGGAGTCGCGCGGCGCCTGGGACGCCCGCCTGGAGTCCCTGGTCGTCGACGCCGTCCTGCGCGGCGAGGCGGACGACGCCCTGCAGTCGCGCGCCGCCGCCCTCGGATGGGACGCCCAGACCGACGTCGTGGTGGTGGCCGGCCAGGCGTCGTCCGGTGCGGCCGCCGAGGTCGTGGAGTCGTTGCGCCAGCACGCCCGACGGGTGGACGTCGACGCGCTGGCGGCCGTGCAGGGCGGTCGGCTCGTCGCGGTGCTCGGGGGGGTCACCGAGGCCCTGCGCACGGCCGGCGCGCTCGACCGCTGCTTCGCGGCCGGCCCGGTCGTGGTGGGGCCGACCGTGCCGCACCTGTTCGCGGCCGGCCGCTCCGCTCGCGCCGCCCTGTCGGGCCTGGTGGCGGCTCGAGCCTGGCCCGAGGCGCCTCGTCCCGTGCTCGCCGACGACCTGCTCCCCGAGCGCGTGCTCGCGGGTGACACCCCGGCGCGCCGGGCGCTCGTCGACCGCGTGCACCGTCCGCTGCACGACGCCCGCGGCAGCCTGCTGGAGACGGTGACGACGTACCTGGAGACGGGCGGTTCCTTGGAGGCCTCGGCGCGCATCCTGTTCGTGCACCCCAACACCGTGCGCTACCGCCTGCGCCGGGCCGCGGAGACGTGCGGGTACGACGTCATGCAGCCGCGTGACGCCTACGTCGTGCGGGTGGCGCTGGCCCTGGGCCGGCTCTCCCAGGCGCCGCGCCGGCAGGTCAGCCGGACCGCGTCAGCCACGGGCGACAACGCCCTCTCGATCGCCGCGAGCGTCGAGTCCGAGCCGTGACCCATTTGTAGGAACCCTCCAAAACTGGGCCGCAAGGTTGGTCCGCGTCGGCAGCCCCCGGTCGCGGCCGAAGCGGCGAGGGTAGGGACGTGCTCGTCATCGCCTGCCCCGGACAGGGCTCCCAGACCCCCGGCTTCCTGCGCCCCTGGCTGGAGGTCCCCGGCTTCGAGGACCGCCTGCGCTGGCTGTCGGCCGTCGCCGGCATCGACCTGGTCGCCCACGGCACGGAGTCGGACGCCGACACGATCCGCGACACGGCGGTCGCCCAGCCACTCATCGTCGCCAGCGGCATGGTCTCGCTGCTCGCGCTCTTCCCCCACCCCGCCGAGGCCTTCCGCCAGGTCGCGGCGGGCGCCGGCCACAGCGTCGGTGAGATCACCGCGGCCGCGGGTGCGGGCGTGCTGTCGGCCGAGCAGGCCATGGTGTTCGTCCGCGAGCGCGGCAAGGCGATGGCCGCAGCGAGCGCCGTCACGCCCACCGGCATGACCGCCGTCCTGGGTGGTGACCCCGACGACGTCGCCGCCGCCCTGCAGCGCCACGGCCTGACCCCCGCCAACGCGAACGGCGCGGGCCAGGTCGTCGCGGCGGGCACCCTCGAGCAGCTGGCGGCCCTCAAGGACGACCCGCCGGCCAAGGCGCGCCTCATCCCGCTGCAGGTGGCGGGCGCGTTCCACACCGACCACATGCGCCCGGCCGTCGACGTGCTCTCCGGCTACGCGCGCGCGATGACGACGCACGACCCCCGCACTCGCCTGCTGTCGAACGCCGACGGGCACGTCGTCCACGACGGCCGGGAGGTGCTGAACCGCCTGGTGCGCCAGGTCAGCAACCCCGTGCGCTGGGACCTGTGCATGGACGCCATGCGCGACCTCGGCGTCACCGGCGTCATCGAGATCCCGCCGGCGGGCGCGCTCACCGGCCTGGTCAAGCGCGCCCTGCCCGGCGTCGAGACGCTCGCGCTGAAGACGCCCGACGACCTCGACGCCGCGCGCGACATGGTCGCCCGCCACGGGCAGGAGTCCGGGCTCTCGCAGAACCCAACCTGGCGCCTCGTGGTGGCCCCGATCAAGGGCACCGTGCACTTCACGGCCCTGGACGCCGGAGCCAGCGTCGACAACGGCCAGACCGTCGCCCGGGTGGCGACGCTGCGCGACGAGTACGACGTCGTGGCCCCGCACGGAGGCCGCGTCGTCGAGTGGCTCGTCGAGGACGGCGACCCCGTCTCGCCCGGCCAGCCCATCGTCCGGCTGCACCCGCAGGAGGTACCCGCATGACGTCCGGAGCCGACTCGATCGACCCAGCGCGACCCCAGATCTCACCCCCCAGCGGCGCGCCGCACGCCCGCATCTACGGCGTCGGCGGCTACCGGCCCGAACGGGTCGTGCCGAACTCCGAGCTGGTCGAGCGGATCGACTCCAGCGACCAGTGGATCCGCGAGCGCTCCGGCATCGTCACGCGGCGCTGGGCCGCGCCCGACGAGAGCGTCGTCGACATGTCCGAGGCGGCGGCGCGCCAGGCCCTCGACGCGGCCGGCATCGACGCCTCGCGCATCGGCGCCGTCCTCGTCGCGACGGTGACCCACCCCTTTCAGACGCCGTCCGCGGCGTCGCTGCTGACGCACCGCCTCGGTGCGACGCCCGCCGCCGCCATGGACATCAGCGCCGCGTGCGCCGGCTTCTGCCACGGGGTCGCCCTCGCCGGTGACATGGTGCGCGGCGGCAGCGCCGAGTACGTGCTGGTCGTCGGCGTCGAGAAGCTGAGCGACTTCACCGACCTGAACGACCGGGGTACCGCGTTCCTGTTCGGGGACGGCGCCGGCGCGGTCGTCATCGGCCCTTCCGACACCCCGGGCATCGGCCCCACGGTGTGGGGCTCCGACGGCGCCCAGTGGGACGTCATCCGCCAGCGCGAGAGCTGGCTGAACGTGCGCGACCACCAGACCGACTGGCCGCACATCACCATGGCTGGCCAGTCGGTGTTCCGCTGGGCCGTGTGGCAGATGGCACCCGTCGCCCAGCAGGCGCTCGACAAGGCGGGCATCAGCGCCGACCAGCTCGACGCGTTCATCCCCCACCAGGCGAACATGCGGATCATCGACTCGATGATCAAGGCCCTGGGCCTGCCGAGCACCATCCCGGTGGCCCGCGACATCGCCGAGACGGGCAACACCTCCGCGGCCTCGATCCCCCTGGCGATGGAGCGCATGCTGCGCGAGGGCGAGGCACCGCACGGCGGCCTGGCGCTGATGATCGGCTTCGGCGCCGGGCTGGCGTACGCCGCGCAGGTCGTCACGCTGCCGTAGCACCCCAGTCCCCCGCCGCCCGACGGGACCACTCGGGCAGAGCACCACCACCGCAAGCACCATCAACACCAAGGAGCGCCACGCATGGCCAACAGCGAGCAGGAGATCCTCAGCGGTCTCGCCGAGATCGTGAACGAGGAGACTGGTCTGCCCGTCGACTCCGTCGAGATGGACAAGAACTTCACCGACGACCTCGACATCGACTCGCTGTCGATGATGACGATCGTCGTGAACGCCGAGGAGAAGTTCGGCGTCCGCATCCCCGACGACGACGTGAAGAACCTCTCCACCGTGCGCGACGCCGTGAACTACATCCAGCAGGCGCAGGGCTGAGCCGGACTCCCGGCCTCCGAGCTGTCCGGGGACGGTGCGACGGGTCTCCTCCCGCACCGTCCCCGGCGCTCGCGCACCACCCGCTCGACCCCTCGACTCTTCAGACGTCCTAGGAGCTGACCCAGGCATGGCCACGAGCCAGAACCGTCGCGTCGTCGTCACCGGACTCGGCGCCACCACTCCCCTCGGGGGCGATGTCGCCAGCACCTGGCAGGCCGCCCTCGACGGCACGTCCGGCGCGCGCACGCTCACCCACGACTGGGTCAGCGAACTGCAGCTGCCGGTGACCTTCGCGGCCTCGGTCGCCGTGCATCCCTCCGAGCAGCTCGCCAAGGTCGAGACCCGCCGCCTCGACCCCGCCGGGCAGTACGCGCTGGTGGCAGCCCGCGAGGCGTGGGCCGACGCCGGCACGCCCGAGGTCGACGGCGAGCGCCTGGGTGTCGTGGTGGCCAGCGGCATCGGCGGCGTCTGGACGCTCCTCAGCAGCTACGACACGCTGAAGGAGAAGGGCCCGCGCCGCGTCTTCCCGCTCACGGTGCCGATGCTCATGCCCAACGGTCCGGCCGCTGCGGTCAGCCTCGAGCTCGGTGCGCGGGCCGGCGTCCACACGCCGGTGAGCGCCTGCGCCTCGGGTGCGGAGGCCATCGGCTACGCCGCCGACATGATCCGGTCCGGCCGGGCAGACGTCGTCGTGGCCGGCGGCACCGAGGCGGCGATCCACGCGCTGCCGATCGCCGGCTTCGCCGCCATGCAGGCGCTGTCGACGCGCAACGACGAGCCCGAGCTGGCCAGCCGCCCCTACGACAGCGCCCGCGACGGGTTCGTGCTGGGTGAGGGCGCCGGCATCGTCGTCCTGGAGTCCGAGGAGCACGCCAGGGCGCGCGGCGCCCGGGTGTACGCCGAGATCGCGGGCTCCGGCATCACCAGCGACGCGTACCACATCGCGGCCCCCGACCCGGTGGGCGGCGGTGCGGCGCGCGCCATGCAGATGGCGCTGCAGGCCGCCGACGCGGCGCCGTCCGACGTGGCGCACCTCAACGCCCACGCCACCTCGACGCCCGTCGGCGACACCGCCGAGTCGGCGTCCATCCGCGTCGCGCTCGGCGACGCCACGGACTCCGTGCCCGTCTCGGCCACCAAGTCCATGACCGGCCACCTGCTCGGCGCCGCCGGTGCCGTCGAGGGCATCTTCACGATCCTCGCGGTGCACCACCGGGTCGCGCCGCCCACCATCAACGTCGACAACCTCGACCCCGACGTCCACCTGGACGTCGTGATCGACAAGCCGCGTCAGCTGCGCGACGGCGACCTGGTGGCCCTCAACAACTCGTTCGGGTTCGGCGGTCACAACGTCGCCCTCGCCATCCGGAGCGCCTCATGACCGCTACGCAGTCCACCGACCTGCAGGTCGAGGTCGACCCGCGCGACCCCGAGCTGCGCCTCGGCATCTTCTTCGACGAGGGCAGCGTCGAGCTGCTCACCCCGCGCGACGACAGCGGCATGCTCGCGGCCAAGGGCACCGTCGACGGGACGCCGGCCGTGGCCTTCGCCAGTGACGCCACGATCCAGGGCGGAGCGATGGGCGAGGCCGGCTGCAAGGTCATCCTCGTGGCCTACGAGCGCGCGCTGGCCGACGGCGTGCCCGTCGTCGGCCTGTGGCACTCCGGTGGCGCCCGGCTGCGCGAGGGCGTCGTCTCGTTGCACGCCGTCGGCGAGGTCTTCGCGATGATGACCCGCGCGTCGGGCAAGGTGCCCCAGATCTCCGTCGTGATCGGGGCCGCGGCCGGTGGTGCCGCCTACGGCCCTGCGCTCACCGACATCGTCGTCCTCGGCCCCGACGGACGCGTGTTCGTCACCGGCCCCGACGTCGTGCGGTCGGTCACCGGTGAGAACGTCGACGCGCTGCGCCTCGGTGGCCCCGAGCCGCACGGTCGCCGCTCCGGTGTCGTGCACGTCGTCACCGAGACCACCGAGGACGCGTTCGCCCGCGCCCAGCTGCTCACCTCGCTGCTCGGCAACCAGGGTGACCTCGACCTCGGCGCCGTGGAGCAGCGCGATCTGGGCGGGCTGCTGCCGGAGTCGCGCAAGCGCGCCTACGACGTCCACCCCCTCGTCGAGAACCTGCTCGACTCCCCCGACACCACCGTCGAGCTGTTCCCCCGATGGTCGCCGAACATCACGACGACCCTCGGCCGCCTCGGCGGTCGCACGGTCGGCGTCATCGCGAACAACCCGATGCGCCTCGGCGGCTGCCTCGACTCCTCGTCGGCCGAGAAGGCGGCGCGGTTCGTGCGCATGTGCGACGCGTTCGGCGTCCCGCTGGTCGTCGTGGTCGACGTCCCGGGGTACCTGCCCGGCGTCGGTCAGGAGTGGGACGGCGTCGTACGTCGTGGCGCCAAGCTGCTGCACGCGTTCGCCGAGGCCATCGTGCCGCGGGTGACGCTCGTGACCCGCAAGGCGTACGGCGGCGCGTACATCGCGATGAACTCCCGCTCGCTCGGCGCGACGAGGGTCTTCGCGTGGCCGGGCGCCGAGCTCGCGGTCATGGGCGCCGTCGCGGCCGTGCGGATCCTGCACCGCCGCAAGCTCTCCGAGGTGCCGGACGACGCCCGCGCCGACGTCGAGGCCGAGCTGGCCGCCGAGCACGAGCAGCTGGCGGGCGGGCTGGACCGCGCCGTGGAGATCGGCGTGGTCGACGAGGTCGTCGAGCCCAGCGACACCCGTGGGGCCCTGGCGCGAGCCATCGTCGACGCACCCTCGGTGCGTGGCGAGCACGGCAACATCCCGCTCTGACGGCTGTCGAGCGGTCAGAGGTCAGCTGGCCCCTGACCTCGCGTTGCCCGGCAGATGGGCCTCAGAAGCCGATGGCTGTGGCCGCGCGTTCATAGCGGCGCGCTTCGTCCTCGACGTCGACGTGGGTTGCGTCGACGGACGCTGCCTGGCTGGTCGTCGCGATCCGGAACAGCAACGCGCGGGCCACCGCGGCCACGGACACGCCCGCATGGTGCAGGAGCGACGCCTCGGCGCCGTGCCAGCACAGGGCGTCGGCGATGACGACGCCTTCCGCGTACTGCGGCGGACGCCAGTACGGCGAGATGTCGATGACCGCCGGTGGCAGCGTGGGACTCACCAGGACGTTCCCCGTCAGGTCGGCGTGCACGAGCTGAGCCGGGCTCAGCGCGTCGTTCACTGCGTCGTTCACTGCGGCGTGTACCCGCTGGGCCACCGACGCCAGCTCCGGGTGGAAGACGATGGTGCGCTCCCCCCAGGCGACGCGGTCCGCGACGGCCCACTGGTCAGCGCGAGCGCCGAGACCATCCGGTCGGGGCAGGTGGGCCACCGCCTGGTGGAAGGCCCGGCCGGCGTCGAGGATCTGCAGCCAGCCTGACCGGCTCGTGCGGTCGGGTTCGCTGCCCTCGACCCACCGGCTGGCCGACCAACCCTGCCAGCACCAGGTGCCGTGGACCGTCCGCAGCGGGGTCGCAAGACGGAACCCGACGGGCGCGACCTCGTGCAGCACCTCGGCCAGCCAGTGGTGAACGGGACCGCAGCCTGGCTTGAGCACCAGGTCGCCGCAGACCCACGACGTGCCCTGCCCACCGAGCAGACGTCGGGGCGGGTCCTGGACGGCGAACGCGCGCAACACCCTTGGCGGCGGCGGTTCAGCAGAGCACACCGGTGCACGGTAGGGCACCGGGGCGGGGTCGTCCGGGGAACGGCGGGCCCGGCTTGATCCGCCGCGCGCGGCGCGCGTACTCTTCCCGATGGAACGAAACGGTTTCGTTCCGTCCGGCAGATCGGGAGACGGTGGACGAGGTCGTCGAGCGGGTCCGCCCTCGCGTCGAGGGTGAGCGCGAGGAGCAGATCTTCGCCTGCACGCTGCAGCTGCTGAGCGAGCACGGCTACGACCGGCTCACCATGGACGCCGTGGCCTCGTCCGCCCGGGCCAGCAAGGCCACCCTCTACCGCCGGTGGCAGACCAAGGCCGACCTCGTCGTCGACGCCGTCGGTCGCTCGGCCTGCCTACCGTCCCCCGAGCTGGTCGACACCGGAAGCCTGCGCGGCGACCTGTTGGCCTTCTCGTGCGGCGCCGGCGGCCTCACCGACCACGTGCCGATGGACGTGCTGGGCAGCGTCATGACCGCCGTCCACCGCGAGCCGGAGCTGGCCGCGGCGGTGCAGCAGAGCTTCATCGCTCCGCGGCTGGCGCTCACCCGAGCCATGTTCGAGCGGGCTGCCGCTCGCGGCGAGCTGGCCGAGGGCACGGACGTCGACCTACTGGCCCAGGTGCTGCCCGCCCTGGTCGTGCACCGCATCTTCGTCAACGCCGGTGAGGTGACACCGGCGTTCATCGAGCAGGTGATCGACGAGGTCGTCCTGCCTGCCTGCCGCGCCGAGACCGCCCGCCCGACGCTGCGCTGACTTCCGCCCTCCCGACGACACGAAGGATCCCCATGTCCGAGACCACCACCACGGACGCCGTGGTGCCGCCCGAGCCCGCGGCGGAGCACGACCACGGCCACCGGCACCTGGGCATCGCGCTGGCCCTCATCAGCGCCGCCCAGCTCATGGTGGTGCTCGACGGCACCATCGTGAACATCGCCCTGCCGCACATCCAGACCGACCTGGACTTCACGCCGGCCAACCTGTCGTGGGTCGTCAACGCCTACACCCTCGCCTTCGGTGGCCTGCTGCTGCTCGGCGGGCGCGCCGGTGACCTGCTCGGGCGCCGCAAGGTGTTCATGGTGGGCGTCGGGCTGTTCGCTCTCGCGTCGCTGTTCGGTGGGATCTCGCAGAGCGAGGGGCAGATCCTCGCGGCCCGCGTGCTGCAGGGGGTCGGTGCGGCGATCGCGTCCCCCACCGCGCTGTCGCTCATCACCACGACGTTCCCCGCCGGCCCCGCGCGAAACCGCGCGTTCGGCGTCTACGCGGCCATGTCCGGCGCGGGGGCCGCCGTCGGCCTGATCCTCGGCGGCGTCCTCACCGAGTCCTCCTGGCGCTGGACCTTCTTCATCAACGTCCCGATCGGCCTGCTGGTCATCGCCCTCGCGCCGCGGTTCCTGGGTGAGTCGGCCCGCGAGCAGGGCGGCTTCGACCTACCCGGCGCCATCACCGCGACCGCCGGTCTCGTGTCGCTGGTCTACGGGCTCACGCACGCGGCCACCACGTCGTGGGGCGACACCACCACGATCACGACGATCGTCCTGGGCCTGGTGCTCATCGCGGCCTTCCTCGCCATCGAGTCGCGGTCGCGGCACGCGCTCATGCCGTTCCGGATCCTCGCCGACCGCACGCGAGCCGTCAGCTTCCTCGTGATGCTCATCGTCGGTGCCGCGATGTTCGCGATGTTCTACTTCCTGGGGCTCTACATCCAGCAGGTGCTCGGCTACAGCTCGCTCAAGGCCGGCTTCTCGTTCCTGCCGTTCAGCGTGGGGATCGTCGTGGCGGCACAGCTCGCCTCGGCGCTCGTGTCACGCGTCGACCCCCGCTGGATCTCCGGTGCCGGTGGCATCCTGGCTGCGGGGGGCATGCTCGGCATGTCGACCCTGAAGGTCGACTCGACGTACGTCACCGGCCTGCTGCCGTGGATCATGCTGCTGTCGTTCGGGCTCGGCCTGGTGTTCGTGCCGCTGACCCTGACCGCGGTGAGCGGCGTGGCCCGCGAGGACTCCGGCGTCGGCTCAGCCGTGCTCAACACCATGCAGCAGGTGGGTGGCTCGCTCGGGTTGGCGACGCTGTCAACGGTCGCGGTGTCCGCGGCCACCGACAAGGGCCGTGCGCTCGGCGCCGCGCTGCAGGCCAAGGCGCAGGCCGGTGGGTCGGCCACCTCCCCCGAGCAGCTGGCGGCGGCCAAGCAGCACATCGCCCTGGTGGCGCAGACGCACGGTGCCACGCGCGCCTTCATGGTGGCGGCGGCGATGGTGCTGGTGGGCGCGGTGATCATCCTCGTCGGCCTGAACATCCAGCACCAGGTGCTCGCCAACGACGGCCAGGCTCCCGCTCACCTGGGGTGACGCTGACGCGACGGCGCCCTCAGCCGACGCGGTGCAGCCACCGCACGGGGGCGCCGTCGCCGGCGTACCGGAAGGGCTCGAGCTCGTCGTCCCAGTCGCGGCCGAGCGTGGCATCGAGCTCGGCCAGGAGCATGCGGGCGTCGCCACCAGCGGCACGCACGGCGCTGCGGAGCCGGTCCTCGCCGACGAGCACGTCACCGTGGACGCCCACGACGGCGTGGTGGATGCCCAGGCGGGGCGTGTGGCTCCAGCGAGCGCCGTCGGCGCCGGCGCTCGGTTCCTCCGTGACCTCGAAGCGCAGCTTGGCCCACCCGCGCAGGGACGACGCGAGGCGGGCACCGGTGCCGGCGCGGCCCTGCCACGACAGCTCGGCGCGCCAGGTGCCGGGCTCGGCGGGCTGACCAGTCCACTCGAGCGAGACCTGCTGGTCGAGGACGCCACCCAGCGCCCACTCCACGTGGGGGCACAGCGCGGGGGGCGCGGAGTGCACGAAAACGACACCACGCGTCATCGCGGCAGACATCACGACCTCCTGTTGGCTCGAGGGACGTCTTCCCCAACGACCTCGAGTGACGGGGCGTGGTGCTGGCGGTGCTGCTGGCGTACGGTGCGGCGAGCGCACTGCTCACATTGTGCCCCAGCCGCCTCAGGAGCACCAGTCCCACCCCGGGCTGCACGCCGGGCGAAATCTCCTCCGTTCGGCTCTAGCCGAGGTCCTCTCCTGCCGATGCAGCAGGTGGACAATCGCCATTCGAGGGTGAGGGACACGGGCGTGGACAACAGCGAGGTGCTCATGGCGGAGGCCTACGACGAGGGTGTCGTCTCGGAGGTCATCCGACCCGCGGCGATCGTGCCCGAGGAGGCCGCGCGCGCCATCCTGGTCGAACTGGCCCTGCGCGACGTCCAGAACGGCGGCGTCTGGCAGTCCGAGCCGCAGCTGTGGAGCCTCTACGACCGGCCCTGGCACGGGTACAACAACCCGGCGGGCGCCGAGCTCATCGGCACCATCCAGGTGGCCTACGGCACTCCCACGAAGTACGAGATCACCATCTACCGCGTCACCGTGACCCGCTTCGGCGTCGAGCACGGCTGGAGCGTGCACAGCCTCACCGACTCCGCGCTGGAGTTCGGCGGCCTCACGCTCGACGCGTGCCCGCGAGCCACCCTCGCCGCTCCCCCGCGCCCCTTCCGCTTTTAGCGGGAGCCCTCGCGAACCCGGCGGCCCGATCCCCGGTGCACGCCGGGCTGAGCGCCGCAGGCTCAGCGGCTCAGCCCATCTGCAGCAGCTCGTGGCCCCACACCACGGCGGCCAGGTGCGCCATCTGCACGTCGAGGGCGGCGTCCAGATCGAACCCCGACACGTGCAGGTCAACCTCCCGGACGACGCTCCCGAGCTCGCCGGCGCCCTCGAGCACCGCGGAGCGGATCAGGTTGCTCGCGCCGACGGTGTCGAGCATCTGGCTCGCGGGGATGCCGGTCTTCTCCGACAGCGCGGACACGAGTCCGGCCAGGAAAGCCTCGCCGCCCGGGCCCCCCGCACGGCTCTTGCTGACGAGCTGGCAGGCGCGTGCGCGCACGAGGACCTCGATCGAGGTCACGACCTCGGCGGGCTCCTCGGCGGCGACGAGCATCAGCGCGATCCAGCCCGACAAGGTGGCCGGACCCACCAGCACCAGCGCCTGGTGCAGCGAGTTGATCGAGCGGCCCGTGCCCGCCGCGGCGCTGTTGGCCATCCGCAGGGTGCGTACGGTGAGCACAGCGTCAGAGCTCACGAGCTCCTCGATGTGGCCCATGTTGGTCTCATCCTGAGAGAGCGCCTCCAGCAGGCGCAGGCAGACCGCGTGCCGGGGCGAGAGCGCGATCGACGGCTGCTCGGCCGGCCGGGCGTACCAGTAGCCCTGGAACAGGTCGAAGCCGGCGGCAACGGCCAGGTCGTGCATGTTGCGGTCCTCGACCTTCTCGGCGAGCACCGCCAACCCCTGCTGGTGCAGGCTCTCCACCACGGCGGACCATTGCTCCGCCGGCACCTGCAGCACGTCGATCTTGGCGACGTGAGCCAAGGGCACGAGCTGCTCGGCCGCAGTGCCGGGCACGAAGTCGTCGAGCGCGATCCGAAAGCCTGCGGCGCGTAGCTGCACCAAGCGCTCGTGCACCGCCTCGTCGACGTGCACGCTCTCGACCACCTCGATGAAGGTGTGGTCCGACGGCGCGAGGTCGATCAGCGAGCCGAGCAGGAGTCCCTTGTCGACGTTGAGGAACAGCGGGTGGCCACCGCCGAGCCGCTGCCACCCGAGGTCGCAGGCCGCCGTGACGAGCACCTCGGCGGTCGCGCGGTCGCCGTCGAAGCCGGACTCCGGCACCCGGCCGCGAAACAGCAGCTCGTAGCCGTACAGCGCTCCGGCTCGGTCGACGATCGGCTGTCGAGCGAGCGAGGCCCGACCGGGCGTCGACTCGTCGGGAAGCCGCAGGTCAGCACTCATCGTCACCCTGCGTGCATCGGCGGAGGGGCAGGTGATCTTGAGGGGTGCCACGGGTGACCACCCGGACGCCGTACTCGAGCCGCCCCTGGTCGCGCTGCGTCAGTGGTCGGCGCCCGGCCGGCGCTGCTGGACCGCGTCCTGCAGCGCGCTGAGGCCCGCGTCGCTGCTGGCGGCGGCGGCCCGGTTGGCTGCCATGACGGCCTCGTAGACCTCCTGCCGGTGGATCTGCACGTGACGCGGCGCGTCGACGCCGATCCGCACGACATCCCCCTTGACGTCCAGCACGCGGATGACCACCTCGTCACCGATGACGAGGCTCTCGCCGATCCGACGCGTGAGTACGAGCATCGGGCCAGCATAGGTGCTGTGTGCTGGCGCGGCCTCAGAGCCGGTCCAGACACGGCGCGGCCCACGTCCCGAGCGTCGCCGGCCGGGCGTCGAGCCAGGTCACCGGCAGCGGGAGGTCGAGCAGTCGCAGCGGGTCGGCCACGTCGGCCACGCCGTGCGCGGCGACCGCGTCGACCCGCACGCCCCCCGCGCGCAGGGCGTCGAGGCTGCGCACGATGTCGGCGATGTCCCAGCGCGCATCGACCACGGCGGTCACGGCGTCCACCCCCAGGTCCGCGAGCCGCCGTCCGGCACGACGTGATCCGGCGGACGAGCCGTCGCTGGCGACGACCACGACGCAACCGCCCTGCGGACGAGCCGAGGCCGCACCCGCGCTCTCAGTGCCGACCTCGACGATGGCGTCGTCGCCCTCACCGCACTGGGCCACCCAGGCCCGAGCCACGGCCATCGCGGCCTCCCACGGCCCGACGACGACCTGCGTGCCCGTGAGCGCGGTCGGGGGCACCACGGCGACGGTGCTCAGCCGGTCGAGCAGCTCGAGCCGCGGGTCCGCCGTCGTCGTGGTGGGCGGCTGGGCCTCGGCAGCGGGCGCTACCGCGCTGACAGGGATGGGCGCGGGCACGGGAGCCGGCGCGCGCTCGACCCGAACGGTGGCGGGCACGAACGCCGGCTCGGGGTGCAGCGGTCCGCCTTCGGCCTGGGCGATGAGCTCGCGGACGAAGTGGTCGAACGACTCGCTCTCGGTGGACACCTGCCGACCGGGCTGGCGCACCGTCGTGGCGGCAGCGACGGGCGAGGCGTTCTGCGCGGGCTCCGGGGTCGGTGCAGAGGTCGGCGCAGGGCTCGGTGCAGGGCTCGGTGCAGGGCTCGGTGCAGAGGTCGGTGCCGACGTCGGCTCGGTGCGCTCAGGGTGGGCGGCAGGTGCTGCGGCGGCCGGCAGCTGCCGTGGAGCCGCGCCGTCCTGGGCGTCGGCGAGCGCGAGCAGGTCGTCGATGGACGCCGGGCCGGTGGGGGCGTCGTCCACCGACACGGCCACCTCGAAGCGGCGCTTGGCGAAGAAGCCTCCGACGCCGCCCACGAGCTTCTGCTCGGCGTGCACGATGCGCGCGTCCGGGCCGTGCTCGGTGCGCACGCGCTCGAGCAGCTCGTCGATGTCAGATCCCTCAAGCAGCAATCGCTGGGGCACTGCTCACCACTCCCGTCGTCTCGATCCGCAGGGTCGGGTCGATCTCGGCGTACGACAGCACCGGCAGCCGCGGCACGTGCGCCACCAGCAGGCGGCGCAGCGGCGCCCGGACGACGGCCGGGCAGACCAGCACGGGGGCCTGGCCGTTCTGCTCCGCCGCGAAAAGCGCGCGAGCTGTGGCGTCGACCAGCTGCTCGACCGCCCCTCCCGGCAGCGCGATGACTCCACCGGCCTCCCCCGGGCGGACGGCGTCGACGAGCTGCTGCTCGAGCATGGGGTCGAGCGTGAGCACCTGCAGGACGCCGTCGCGGGCCCAGGTGTCGCAGATCGCCGGACCCAGCGCGAGGCGAGCCGCCTCGATCAGCCCGTCGAGGTCCGCGCCCGCCTTGGCGCGCTGCGACAGCGCCTCGAAGATGCGGACCAGGTCGCGCACCGAGATGCCCTCGGCCAGCAGACCCTGCAGCACTCGCTGCACCTCGCCCGTCGTGAGCAGGGCCGGCGTCAGCTCCTCCACCACCACCGGGTGGGTGCGCCGTACCGACTCGATGAGCGCCCGCACGTCCTCGCGTCCGAGCAGCCGGGCCGCGTGGTTCTGCACGACCTCGGCCAGGTGCGTGATGAGCACGCTCGAGCGGTCGACCACCGAAGCGCCGTACAGCTCGGCCTGCTGGCGCGCCTCGAGCGGCACCCACTTGCCCGCCAGGCCGAACACCGGCTCGGTGGTCACCCTGCCCGGCACGGCGTCCAGGCTGTCGCCGATGGCGAGGACGTGGCCCGACGGCGCCTGGCCAGAGCCCACCTCGACCCCGCTGATGCGGATGGAGTAGCCGGCCTGCGGTAGGTCGAGGCTGTCCCGCGTGCGCACCGGTGGCATCACGAGCCCGAGCTGCATGGCCAGCTTGCGACGCAAGGCGCGCACGCGGTCGAGCAGGTCACCACCGACACCGCTGTCGACGAGGTCGACGAGGTCGGGTGACAGGACGATCTCGAGCGGGTCGACGCGCATCTCGGCCATGAGCCCTTCGGGCGTGTCCTCGCGCGCCGGTTCGGCGACCGCGATCTCCTCGGCCACCCCGGCCGCCTTGGCGGCGCCGGCCGATGCCCGCTGCGCCACGAGCAGCACGGCCGCGCCGACGATGATGAAGGGGAGCTTGGGGATGCCGGGCAGCAGACCGATGCCGATTGCCGCGGCACCGGCGATGTAGAGGGCGCGCGGCTGGTCACCGATCTGCGCGGCGGCGTCCGACCCCATGTCGCCGTGCGTGGTGGAGCGGGTGACGATGAGGCCGGTGGCCACCGAGAGGAGCAGCGCCGGGATCTGGGAGACCAGGCCGTCGCCGATGGTGAGCAGGCTGTAGGTCTGCAGCGACTCCGCCGGCGACAGGCCACGCTGCAGCATGCCGATCGCGAACCCGCCGATGAGGTTGATGAGGGTGATCACGATGGCGGCGACGGCGTCACCCTTGACGAACTTCGACCCGCCGTCCATCGCGCCGTAGAAGTCGGCCTCGGCGGCGACGTCGGCGCGACGCTGGCGGGCGGTGTCCTCGTCGATGAGCCCCGAGTTCAGGTCGGCGTCGATCGCCATCTGCTTGCCCGGCATCGCGTCGAGGGTGAAGCGTGCGCCGACCTCGGCGACGCGCCCGGCACCGTTGGTGATGACGGCGAACTGGATCACCACGAGGATCAGGAAGATCACCAGGCCGATGACCAGCGAACCCCCGACGACGAAGTGGCCGAAGGAGTCGATCACCTTGCCGGCGTAGCCGTCGCGCAGCACGAGTCGCGTCGCCGAGACGTTGAGCGACAGCCGCAGCAGCGTGAGCACCAGGATCAGCGACGGGAACACCGCGAAGTCGAGCGGCCGCTTGATGTACACCGACACCAGCAGCACCGCTATCGCCGCAGTGATGTTGAAGGCGATCAGCAGGTCGAGGAAGGCAGCCGGCAGCGGCACCACGAGGAGCAGGACGACGCCCACGACGCCGATGGGCAGGGCGAGCTGGCTGGCACGAGAGGTCGCGCGAGAGGTCACTGACACCGGGCCCATCGAGTGCGTGGCCGATCCGTGGCCGTAGCGGTGCCGTCCTGGCATGAGCGACCAGCCGTCGACCGGTCCTGAATCTCCCTCGGCAGACGAGCCGGAGGACTTGAGGCCCGCGCCACGGGTCCGCGCCTACCCGCGTCGGGGGGTGACCCATTGCTGGACGAGGCGGTGGATGAGGTGGTTGGCGCGGTGGGGCGGTAGCGGCTGGTCTGGTGGGTCTGTTGAGCTGGTGTCCCAGACGACGGTTCCGTTGATGAGTTGTGCGGTG
>NZ_LMER01000013.1 GCF_001426435.1 Angustibacter sp. Root456
CTGCACACCGGCCCCGGCCAAGGACCCCGCCACACCACCTGGACCCTCCGCAACGGCCTGCAGATCACCACCCGACCCGAACCCCTGCCCGGCTGCGAAGACCCAACCGGGCGGTGAGCACCCCCAAGCCAGGACGAGGGCCCGGGGTCAGTCCGCCGTGTCGCCGCGCGCCCTGCGGGCACTGCGGTACGCCGGCTCGCGCAGCCGGGTCACCCAGGCGTACGGCGGCAGTCCCGGTAGGGGGTGCAGCACCGGGTCGAACGACACGTCGGCGTCCGCGGCGGTGCCGGGGGCGTCGTCCAGGCGCAGGGTGGCGAACGGATGCCAGGCGCCCGTGCCGCGAGCCCAGGCCAGCTCGACGGTGCGCTCACCCTGCGGGAGCGCGCGCAGGAGCACCGGCCCGCTCGCCGTCCGGTAGGGCAGCAGCGTGGTCATGGGCCGCTGGGGCGTGAACGCCGGCACGAGAGCGAAGCGCGTGAGCGGCCCGGTGCCGGTGGTGGAGAACAGCAGGTCGCCGTGCCGTCCGCCGTCGAGCTCGACGCGCACGGCGAGGCCGAAGACGTCTGGCGACGGTGCCGGCAGGCCGACGGCGCGCGACCAGCGCACCACCACGTCGTCGGTGCCCGCGGCGTCGAGCCAGGCGACGCCGGACGCCACCGCACCGCCGAACCGCTCGAGCACCCCCCGCGTCACCGCGCCGCGCGGGTGCAGGGGCTTGGCGGCGGGGCGCACCGCGTCGACCGCCCTGGTGGCGACGCGCAGCACCTGGCCGCCGGCGGTGCTGGCGGCTCGGGCGGCTCGGGCGGCTGGTGCGACGACGTCCATGGAACCCACCTACCCTCTCGACGCGGCGGCACGCGTCACCGCGGCGAGATGCCCCACGTCGCCTGGTGCTCGTCACCCGGCTCGAGGACGACGACCCCGGCCGCCCCGCGGTCGGTGGCGTTGAACGCGTCCGGCGGGCAGGTCATCGGCTCGACCGCCACGCCCCGGCGCCGCAGGGACGGCGGCAGCGTGTCGCCCGTGAACACCTGGGCGTACCCGTAGGCGGCGTCGGCCCACAGCTCGACGCCGCCGTCCGGGCCGTGCAACCGGGCCCGCCAGCGGCCGTCGCCGTCGCGGGCCAGGTCGGCGTAGGCGGTGTCGAGGACGCGGTCGCCGATGGGGTGCGGCTCGCGCAGGTCAGCGGGCGTGCCGTCGACCGCGCGCCGGCCCGTGGGGATGCCGCGCGCGTCGGTGTCGAAGCAGGTGGCGGCCGGCAGGGTGAGCGTGGCGTCGTCGACCAGCGCGGTACCGGCCGTCAGGTAGGGGTGCGCGCCGGTGCCGTAGAGGCAGCGGCGGTTGCCGACGTTGCGGGCGCGGGTGCTCACGGTGAGGCCGTCGTCGTCGAGCCGGTAGGTCACGTGGCAGTCCAGCGAGGTCGGCCACCCCGGCTGCGGCGGCACGACGTACCGCCAGGTCACCGCGTCGCCGCGGACGTCCACCGGCTGCCAGGTGACCCAGCGGGCGAGGCCGTGGATGGCGGTGTCGTGCTCGGGCTCGGTGAGGGCCAGCTGCTGGGCGCCGTCGAGCTCGTAGCGGCCCCCGGCGATGCGGTTCGGCCACGGGATGAGGCTCTGGCCCCGGCCCCCCGAGGGCCGCTCGTCCTCCGCGAACCCGTCGACGAGGTCGCGACCGTCGTAGCGGTAGGCGCGCAGGCCCGCGGCGACGGCCACCGTGTGGGCTTCGTGCCGGCCGTGCCGGATCGTCACCTGCTCGCCGCTGGGCGGCAGGGGCTGCGGGGTGCGCACCGGGCGGTCGAGGCTCATGCGCGCATTCTGGCGCAGTGAGGTCAGGCGCTGCCGGAGGTCGTGGACGACGAGCCGGTGGCCGACGGGCTGGGCGCCGGCGCGGTCCCGCGCTGGTGCTGGTCATCCGGCCTGGGTCCGTCCGGTCGCGCGCCCACCATCACGGCCGTCAGCGTCGTCCCGCTCTTGGTCGCGAGCACGCTGACGGTGTCGCCCTTCTTCAGTGACGTGATGCCACCCGACCGGGCCGCGACGCGCGTGGTCGAGGTGATGGCGTACGTCGCCGTGTAGCCGTCAGAGCTCTTGAGCGACAGGCTCTTCGCCGACACGGCGGTCACCGCGCCGGTCTGCACCACGACGGTCTCGGTGCCCGTGCCGTCGCGCTGCGGGACGACCAGCTCGCCGTGCAGCGCGCCGCGCGGGGCCATCATGGCGAACCCTCCAGGGCCACCGCGCCCGTGGTGCCCGCCGGGGCCCCAGCCCCCGCGCGCGTCACCGTCGCCGTCCGGGTCGCCGGGCTGTCCGGAGGGCTGACCGGAGGGCTGACCGGAGGGTGCCGTGGGCGAGCCGGTCGCGCTGGCCAGCCGGACCTCGTCGCCGCCCTGCTGGTGGTCGGCGACGAAGGCGGTGGCGCCCACCGCGCCGATGGCCAGCGCGGTGGCGAAGCCGGCCACGGTCAGCGCGCGGCGCGGGCGTCGGCCCGGCCCGCCGGGCTGCTCGGACGGCGCAGCGGACGGCGCAGCAGACGACGCAGCAGAGGGTGCAGCGGAGGAGAAGTCCGGGACCTCAGGGGTGCTCATACCCCCCAGGGTTCGTCACCTTCCTGAGAACCACACCGCCCCAACCTGCCAGTTCCCTGTGAACCAGCGCTCGAACCGGCGGCGCTACCGGGGCTCAGGCGTTGCGGACGGCGGCCGCGGCCTGCAGCCCGAGGATCTCGACGGCCTGCTCGCGCATCTCGACCTTGCGGATCTTGCCCGTCACGGTCATCGGGAAGGCGTCGGTGACGTGCACGTAGCGGGGCACCTTGTAGTGCGCGATCTGGCCGGTGCAGAACTCGCGCACCGCCTCGACGCTCAGCGGCTCGGCACCCGGCTTCATGATCACCCAGGCCATGAGCTCCTCGCCGTACCGCTCGTCGGGCACGCCCACCACCGAGACGTCGGCGACGTCGGGGTGGGTGTAGAGGAACTCCTCGACCTCGCGCGGATAGACGTTCTCGCCACCGCGGATCACGAGGTCCTTGATGCGACCGACGATGTTGACGTACCCCTCGGCGTCCATCGTGGCCAGGTCGCCGGTGTGCATCCAGCGGGCGGCGTCGATGGCCTCGGCGGTCTTGTCGGGCTCGTTCCAGTAGCCGAGCATCACGGTGTGCCCGCGGGTGCACAGCTCGCCGGCGGTGCCGCGCGGCACGGTGAGCCCGGTGACGGGGTCGACGACCTTGCTCTCCAGGTGCGGCATGGTGCGCCCGACCGTCTCGGTGCGGCGCGCGAGGTCGTCGTCCGTGCGGGTCATGGTCGACACCGGCGAGGTCTCGGTCATGCCGTACGAGATGGCCACCTCGCTCATGTGCATCTCGTTGACCACGCGCTTCATCACCTCGACCGGGCACGGCGAGCCGGCCATGATCCCGGTGCGCAGGGTCGACAGGTCGTAGTCGGCGAAGTCGGCCAGACCCAGCTCGGCGATGAACATCGTCGGGACGCCGTACAGCGAGGTGCAGCGCTCGTCCTGCACCGTCTGCAGCGTGGCGGCCGGGTCGAACGACGGCGCCGGGATCACCATGCACGCGCCGTGCGAGGTGGCCGCGAGGTTGCCCATCACCATGCCGAAGCAGTGGTAGAAGGGCACCGGGATGCAGATCCGGTCGAGCTCGCTGTAGTGCACGAGCTCGCCGACGAAGAAGCCGTTGTTGAGGATGTTGTGGTGCGACAGCGTCGCGCCCTTGGGAAAGCCCGTCGTCCCGGACGTGTACTGGATGTTGATCGGGTCGTCGAAGGCCAGCTGCGCCTCGCGCTCGGCCAGCCGGTGGTGGTCGACGTCGCCGCCGCGCTCGGCCAGGTCGCGCCAGGACTGCTCGCCGATGAAGACGACGTCCTCCAGGCCGGGGCAGTCGTCGCGCACCTGCTCGACCATGCCCCGGTAGTCCGACGTCTTGTGCGCCACCGCGCTCACCAGCAGCCGCATGCCCGACTGGTTCACCACGTAGGCGAGCTCGTGCGAGCGGTAGGCCGGGTTGACGTTCACCAGGATCGCGCCGACCTTCGCGGTCGCGTACTGCAGCAGCACCCACTCCGCGCAGTTCGGCGCCCAGATGCCGACCCGGTCGCCCTTCTCGATGCCGCGATCGAGCAGCCCCAGCGCGAGCTCGTCGACCTCGACATCCAGCTCGCTGTAGGTCCACCGCCGGTGCGTCGGCACGTCGACCAGCGCCTCGCGGTCGCCCCATCGCGCCACCGTGCGCTCGAGGTTCGCGCCGATCGTCTCGCCGAGCAGCGGGGTGTCGGACGTGGCGGAGGTGTACGAGAGCGCAGCGGAAGCGGTCGAGGCGGTCATGGCGTCATCCTGTCGCGTCGGCCACCGCCACGGAAGGCTCTGGAGAGCGCAACCGAGCCACGCTGTACGCCGCCGCGCCGAGCAGGCCGATCGCCATGACGACGAGCAGGATCCGGTAGTCGACGAATCCCACGAGCGCCGCGCCCGCGAGGATCGACAACAGCTGCGGCCCACCGGTGAGGAACTCGAACGCCGTGAACACCCGACCCTGCAGCGGTGCGGGCGCGTGCTTCTGCAGCAGCGTCGTGAGAGCCACGATGACGGCGGGCAGCCCGGCCCCGACCACCAGCGCGCCGAGGCCCACGACGACCACCGAGCGGCTCGACACCAGCAGGCACCCGGCCCCCATCAGCGCCAGGCCGAGGGGAACCAGCCGCGTCTCCCCCACCCGGTTGATGAGCAGGGTGACGGCGAGACCGGACGCCACCGCGCCGACGCCCTGCACCGTCATGAGCACCCCGAGGAACGCCACCGGACGGCCGAGGCCCTGGTCGACGACGGCGAGGAACACGCTCTCCCCCATACCGATCGCGAGCAGCGAGATCACCGTCGCGAGCACCGTGGCCCGCAGCACGGGCACCGCCCACAGGTGACGCGCGCCGAGGGTGGCGTCGTGCAGCACGTGGTGCTCGCGGGGGCCGCGCTCGGGCTCGGGCTCGGTGACGCGCATGAGCGCGAGGGCTCCAGCCGACAGCAGGAACGTCGCGGCGTCGAGCACCGCCACCGCCGGTCCGCCGAACGCCGCGAACAGCCCCGCCCCGGTCAGCGGCCCGACCAGGCGCAGCGCCTCGCGCACGGTGCTCAGGCTGCCGTTGGCCGGGCCGAGCAGCTGCTCGGGGACGATCGAGGGCAGCAGCGCCGAGCGCGCCGACTGGAAGAAGACGAGCGAGGCACCGTAGAGGAACGCCACGACGAACAGCAGCCACACGTCGCCGCGATCGCGCACGAGCAGGAGCAGCAGGACGACCGCGCAGGTGACGACGTCGGTCACGATCATCACGGTGCGACGACGGAACCGGTCGATCACCAGACCGCCGAACGGCGCCAGCAGCGAGGGCAGGACGAGCGCGGCGAAGACGCTGCCGGCGATCGAGTTCGACCCGGTGAGCTGCTTGGCCCACATGGCCAGCACGAGCAGCATCGCGGTGTCGCCGAACATCGACAGGGTCTGGCCGCTCAGCAGCAGGCGCAGGTCGCGGTGGCGCAGGAGGTCACGCACGGGAACTCCCCTTCTCATCGGCGCGGGGGAAGCCCACGGCGTCCAGGTGGACGAGTCGCGCGTCGTCCGGACGGCGACTCGGGTCGACGACGCGCTCGGCGTACGGACGCCAGAGCTCGTGCAGCTGCTCGTGCAGGTGAGCCAGCTCGTCGGCGGTGAGGTAGCCGTTGAACGTCACCTCCATCGCCGCCTTCTGCCACTCCTCGGGCAGCTCGTCGCGGCTGCGCTGGTAGTCGGCGTACAGCTCGGCGTCGTGCCGGCGGAACTGCTGGGTGAGGGCCTGCGCCGCCGCGCGCTCACCTGCGGGGGCGTCGGGGCCGGTGTCCCACCGGTGCCCGGTGGCCACCGACCGCCACGGCCGGTTGCGCCCCTTGCCCCCCTCGGCCTCTTCGACGAAGCCGTACTTGGCGAGCTGGCGCAGGTGGAACGAGCAGGACGCCGGCGACTCGCCCACGAGGTCGGCACACTGGGTGGCGGTCAGCGGCCCGCGCAGCGCGAGGTGCTCGAGCAGGCGCAGCCGCAGGGGGTGGGCCAGGGCGCGCATCGAGCGGGCGTCCGAGATGTCGCGGACGGGCAGGTCGGGCTGGTCATCGCTCACGGCGATGAAAGTAGTCTTTCGAAAGAGTTCTTGTCAATAGGTCAGAGCAGCTGCCCCGCCACCTGCTCCAGCACCGCCTCGTCCCCGGCGTAGACGCCCTCGGCCCGCGGCCAGTGCGTGACGACGTCGGTGAAGCCGAGCTCCTCGGCCCGGCCCAGCGCGTCGGCGAAGACCTCCGCCGAGCTGAGCGAGAACACGGCACCGGAGTCGAGGTTGAGGTAGCGGCGCACCGCGCCGCCTTCGCGCCCGGCCGCCTCCAACGCCTCGTCGAAGCGCCGGCTGAGCTCGCCCACGCCCCGCCACCAGGCGTCCTGCCCCGCTTCGGCCGCCGTGGCCCCCGTCGTCGCCCAGCCGTCGCCGAGCGTGGCCGCCACGGCCATGGCTCGCGGCCCGTTGGCCGCCACGACGAACGGCGGCCGACGTGGTCCGATCGGGCCGGACACCATGCGCGCCTCGACCGCCTCGAACCACTGCCCGCGCCAGGTCGTCGACGACTGCGTCAGCAGCAGGTCCAGCAGCCTGACGAACTCCTGCAACCGCTCGACCCGCTCGCGCGGCGTGAGCTCGTCCTGGCCCAGCACCCTGGCGTCCCAGCCGGTCCCGCCCGCGCCGACCCCCAGCACGAAGCGCGCGCCGCTGACGTCGTCGAGGCTCATGACCTCCTTGGCGAAGGGCACCGGATGGCGGTAGTTCGGCGAGGCGACCCACGTGCCGAGCTCGATGCGCTCGGTCACGGTGGCGGCCGCGGTGAGCGTCGGCACCGTGGCGAACCACGGCTCGTCCGCCAGGCTCTGCCACGCGAGGTGGTCGTAGGTCCACGCGTGGTCGAAGCCCATGGCCTCCACCGCGCGCCAGCGCGCCGCTGCCTGCGACCACCGCTGCTGCGGCAGGACGACGACCCCGACCCGGACCTTGCGCTCGCTGGCTGGCACGGGCGCCAGCCTAGGTGCGCCGACCGCGTAGCGTGGTCCGGATGGCATCGCGTCGACCGGCTGCACCGCGCAGCCTCGCGGACGAGCTGCGGTCGTGGGACGACGCGCGGCTCGTCGCGCTGCTGCGCGCCCGCCCCGACCTGGTGACGCCGGTGCCGCCCGACCTCGCCTCGCTCGCCGCGCGCGCCACCACCCGCGCGAGCGTCCACCGCGCGCTCGACGGCCTCGACGCCTTCACCCTCCAGGTGCTCGACGCCCTCGCGGCGCTCGACGAGCCGGCCGCCCGCAAGGACGTCGCTCGCCTGCTCGGCCTGCGCGTGGGGGACGTCGGCGCGTCCGTCGACCTGCTGCGCGACCTCGCGCTCGTGTGGGGCCGCGACGACGCGCTGCGCCTGGTGCTCACCGTGCGCGACGCCGTGGGGCCGTTCCCCGCAGGCCTCGGGCCGCCGTCCGCTACGCCCCTGCCGTCGGGCGCCGAGCTCGCCGCGCTGCTCGCCTCAGCCCCCGCCGGGGTCGATGACGTCCTGGCCCGGCTCACCTGGGGCCCGCCGGTGGGGGCCTTCCCGCGCGCCGACCGGCTGGTCGACCCCGACAGCCAGTCGCCCGTGGAGTGGCTGCTGGCTCGTCGCCTGCTCGCCGCGGCCGACCCGGCCCACGTGGTGCTGCCCCGCGAGGTCGGCCTGCACCTGCGGGGTGGTCGCGTGCACGCCGAGGTACGCCGTGAGCCGCCCGCGTGGGACGCCACCGGCCGCGACGTCACCGCCGTCGACTCCGCCGCAGGGGCGGCAGCCGGTGAGCTGCTGCGCTGGGTGGGCGAGCTCGGTGAGCTCTGGGGCGCCGCCCCGCCCAGCGTGCTGCGCGCGGGAGGCCTCGGGGTGCGCGACCTGCGGCGCACCGCGCTCGCGCTCGACGTCCCCGAGCCGGCGGCGGCGCTCGTCATCGAGGTGGCGTTCTCCGCGGGCCTCGTGGCCGACGACGGCGAGGTGGGGGCCTCGTGGCTGCCCACGCCGGCGTTCGACGCGTGGGCTGCCGCGGCGCCTCCGGCGCGGTGGGCGCAGCTGGCGCGGGCCTGGCTCACGTCATCGCGCGTGCCCGGTCTCGTGGGCACGCGCGACGAGAAGGACTCTCCCCGCGCCGCGCTGTCGGACGCGGTCGATCGTCCGGTGGCCGCCATCGTGCGCGCCGACACCCTGCGCGAGCTCGCCGACGCCTCGCCCGGATACGCCCCCACGTCGGCCGCCCTGCTCGACCGGCTGCGCTGGCGCCGCCCCCGCCGCACCGGCCGGCTGCACGACCAGCTGGTCGCCTGGACGCTCAGCGAGGCCGAGCTGCTGGGCGTGACGGGCCGCGGCGCGCTGTCGTCGGCCGGCCGGTCCCTGCTCGCCGGCGAGGGCGTCGACGACACCATCGCAACCATCGGGCGCCTGCTGGCGAAGCCGATCGACCACGTGCTGCTGCAGGCCGACCTCACGGCCGTCGCGCCCGGGCCCCTCGACACAACCGTCGGACGGCTCATGCAGCTGAGCGCCGACGTCGAGTCGCGGGGCGGGGCCACGGTCTACCGGTTCGGGCCCTCGAGCGTGCGCCGGGCCCTGGACGCCGGGGCCTCGGCCGACCAGCTGCTCGCCGACCTCGCCGCCGCGAGCCGCACCCCGGTGCCGCAGCCGCTGGAGTACCTCGTGCGCGACGTCGCCCGACGGCACGGTCGCGTGCGGGTGGGCTCGGCGTCGGCCTACGTGCGCAGCGACGACGAGGGCGTGCTGCGCGAGCTGCTGGCCGACCGGCGCGCCGCCGCCCTGCAGCTGCGGGCGCTGGCGCCCACGGTGCTGGCGAGCCCGGCCGATCCGGCGACGGTGCTCGGCGCCCTGCGTGAACTGGGCCTGGCCCCGGCGGCCGAGTCGGCGCAGGGCGAGGTCGTGGTGCGTCGTCCCGACGCCCGGCGCACCCCGCCGCGCCGCCCACCTGAGCCACACCGCGGGCGCGCCGTCGCACCCGCCGACCCGCTGCTCGAGGCGGTGGCCCGGGCCCTGCGATCGACGGCCCGGCACGCCCCGGCCGGCAGCGACGAGCAGCCGCGGCTCACCCCCGGCGAGCCCGCCGACACGCTGGCCCGGCTGCGCGAGGCCGTCGCGACGTCCGCGCGCATCTGGATCGGCTACGCCGACGGCAACGGGCGCGTGGAGCGCCGCGTCGTGCAGCCGCTGTCGGTGGACGGCGGGCGGGTCACGGCGTTCGACCACGCGAGCGAGCAGGTACGGACGTTCTCGGTGCACCGAGTCACCGGGGTGGCCCCGGCCGACGCCGCGAGTCCCTAGGCTGGACGTCGAGAGCGCCGGCCCATCACCTGCCGGCACGGACGAAGGGGACGGGCGTGGCAGACGAGAACGCACGGGACGAGGCCAGCAGCTCCGACGAGACGCAGGCGGTCGGCGGCGAGCCCACGCGGGCCGTACCCGAGCAGCCGGCCAACCCCTGGTCGAGCCCGGCGAGCGAGACGCCGTCCGCTGCGGTGCAGCAGCCCGATCAGCCGCCGCAGCAGCCCTACGGGCAGCCGCAGCAGCCGCAGTACGGGCAGCCCCAGTTCGGGCAGCCCCAGCAGCCGCAGTACGGGCAGCCGCAGTACGGGCAGCCGCAGTACGGGCAGCCGCAGCCTCAGCAGCCGCAGTACGGGCAGCAGCAGTACGGGCAGCCCGGCTACGCCGTCGGCCCCACCGGACCGGCGACGGCGGGCCGGGCCACTGCGGTGCTGATCACCGGCATCGCCTCACTGGTGCTGCTCTTCTCCTGCATCGGCTTCATCCCGGCGATCGTGGCGCTGGTGCTCGCGCCGGGCGCCGAGCGGGAGATCAACGCCTCGCAGGGCCGGCTCACGGGACTCGGCCAGGTGCGCGCGGGCAAGATCTGCTCGTGGATCACGATCGGGGTCACGGTGCTCTTCCTGATCGTGCTCGTCGGCCTCTTCGCCTTCCGGGGCTCCTGGGACAACACCAACGGTTACAGCTACTGACCCACGAGCCCCCGGACGGCGCCGCTCAGGTCAGGCAGAACTCGTTGCCCTCGACGTCCTGCATCACCATGAAGTGCCTGCCCTCCTCGAACCGCCACTCCAGCCGGCGGGCGCCGAGACCCTCGAGCCGCTCGACGGCGGCCATCACGGCGTCGTCACGCTCCTGAGCCGTGGCCTGCGGGTCGCTGATCCGCAGGTCGAGGTGGAGGCGGTTCTTCACGGTCTTGCCCTCGGGGACCTTCTGGAAGAACAGCCGCGGTCCGGCGCCGTCGGGGTCGACGACGGCCCACTTGGAGTCCCACTGGTCCTGCGGGACGCCCCACGCCTGCAGCGCGTCCTCCCAGGTCGCGAAGCCGGGCGGCGGCGGGTCGGTGACGTACCCGAGGGCGGCGGCCCAGAAGTCACCGACCGCTCGGGGCGAGGCGCAGTCGAACACGATCTGAACGGTGGTTGCCATGGCGGCACCGTGCCACCCGCCACCGACAGTCGCGATGCCTGAGACAATCGAGCGGTGACTGACGGCCCCCTCATCGTGCAGAGCGACAAGACGCTGCTGCTCGAGGTCGACCACGACGCCGCCGACGCCTGCCGCCGCGCGATCGCGCCGTTCGCCGAGCTCGAGCGCGCGCCGGAGCACGTGCACACCTACCGCCTGACCCCCCTCGGCCTGTGGAACGCCCGGGCCGCGGGCCACGACGCCGAGCAGGTCGTCGACACGCTGCTGACGTACTCGCGCTACCCCGTGCCGCACGCCCTGCTGGTCGACGTCGCCGAGACGATGGACCGCTTCGGCCGCCTGCGCCTGGAGAAGCACCCGACGCACGGCCTGGTGCTGCACGCCACCGACGTCCCGGTGCTCGAGGAGGTGCTGCGCAGCAAGAAGGTGCAGCCGCTCATGGGCACGCGGGTCGACCGCGAGACCGTGGTCGTGCACCCCAGCGAGCGCGGCCACCTCAAGCAGGTGCTGCTCAAGCTGGGCTGGCCGGCCGAGGACCTCGCCGGCTACGTCAACGGCGAGGCCCACCCCATCGCGCTCGACGAGAGCACCTGGCACCTGCGGCCCTACCAGTCCGAGGCCGTCGACGGGTTCTGGCACGGGGGCTCGGGCGTCGTGGTGCTGCCCTGCGGTGCGGGCAAGACCCTCGTCGGCGCCGGGGCGATGGCCCGCGCCAGCGCGACGACGCTGATCCTCGTGACCAACACGGTCTCGGCGCGGCAGTGGCGCGAGGAGCTGCTGCGCCGCACCACGCTCACCGAGGACGAGATCGGCGAGTACTCCGGCGCCCGCAAGGAGATCCGCCCGGTCACCATCGCGACGTACCAGGTGCTCACGGTGAAGCGGAAGGGCGTCTACCCGCACCTCGACCTGCTCGACGCCCGGGACTGGGGCCTGATCCTCTACGACGAGGTGCACCTGCTGCCCGCTCCGATCTTCCGGATGACGGCAGACCTCCAGGCGCGCCGCCGGCTCGGCCTCACCGCCACCCTCGTGCGCGAGGACGGCCGCGAGGGCGACGTGTTCAGCCTCATCGGCCCCAAGCGCTACGACGCGCCGTGGAAGGACATCGAGGCGCAGGGCTACATCGCGCCCGCCGACTGCGTCGAGGTGCGGGTGACCCTGCCGGACGCCGAGCGCCTGGCCTACGCGACGGCCGAGCCCGACGTCCGCTACCGGCTGGCCGCCTCCAGCGACGTCAAGACCCGAGTGGTCGAGCAGCTGGTGGCCCAGCACCGCGGCGAGCCCACGCTGGTCATCGGCCAGTACATCGACCAGCTCGACGAGCTGGGCGAGCACCTCGGCGCCCCGGTCATCAAGGGCGAGACGACCGTGGCCGAGCGCCAGCGGCTGTTCGAGGCCTTCCGCACCGGCGAGATCGACCTGCTCGTGGTGAGCAAGGTGGCGAACTTCTCGATCGACCTGCCGGAGGCGAGCGTCGCCATCCAGGTGTCGGGCAGCTTCGGTTCGCGCCAGGAGGAGGCCCAGCGCCTCGGGCGGGTGCTGCGACCCAAGGGCGACGGCCGCGCCGCGCGGTTCTACACCATCGTCGCGCGCGACACCGTCGACGCTGACTTCGCCGCGCACCGGCAGCGGTTCCTGGCCGAGCAGGGCTACGCCTACCGCATCGTCGACGCCGGCGACCTGCAGCAGGCCGACGAGCCCGACGCCTGACCCCGCCAGCCGACCCGGTGGACGACGGCAGCGTACGGCCAGGACGCAGCCGACGTTCAGCGAACTCCCAGGCTGAGCGCGCAGACTGGGAGGCATGTCAGCCACCAGCGCGCCCGAGGCCCGCCTGCTCGTGGTCGAGGACGAGCCCAACATCCGCGAGCTGCTCTCGACGTCCCTGCGCTTCGCAGGGTTCGAGGTGCACACCGCAGGGGACGGCCAGACGGCGCTGCGGCTCGCCGAGTCGACCCGCCCCGACCTGCTGGTGCTCGACGTCATGCTCCCCGACATGGACGGTTTCTCGGTGACGCGCCGGCTGCGCGACCAGGGCCGTCAGGTGCCGGTCGTCTTCCTCACCGCCCGCGACGACACCCACGACAAGGTGACCGGCCTGACCGTCGGCGGCGACGACTACGTGACCAAGCCGTTCAGCCTCGAGGAGGTCGTCGCGCGCATCCGCGCCGTGCTGCGCCGCACCGGGGGCCCGGGCGGCGACGACGGCGCGCGCCTGGTCTTCGCCGACCTGGAGATGGACGAGGACTCCCACGAGGTGCACCGCGGCGACCGGGCGATCGACCTGTCGCCCACCGAGTTCAAGCTGCTGCGCTACCTGATGCTCAACCCCAACCGCGTGCTGTCGAAGGCGCAGATCCTCGACCACGTCTGGGACTACGACTTCCGCGGCGAGTCGGGCATCGTCGAGTCCTACATCTCCTACCTGCGACGCAAGATCGACGCCGACTCCGACACCCCGCTGATCCACACCAAGCGCGGCGTCGGCTACGTCCTGCGACTCCCCCCCGGCCATGCCTGAGCTCCGCCGCCCACGCTTTCCTCGGCTCGCGCAGCTCTCGCTGCGCGACCGGCTCGTCGCCGTCCTCGTGGTGCTCGCCCTCGCGGCCCTCGCCGTCACCGGGGCGACCGCGGTGGCCCTGCTGCGCGGCGAGCTGATCAGCAAGGTCGACGACCAGATCGTCGCCAGCGAGCGCGCCTTCGTCGGCGGCCCGCAGGACGCCCCTGACACCTCGCCGGCACCCCGTGGCCTGCCGACGTCCACCTTCGGCATCGTCATCTTCGACGCCGGCTTCACCCGGCTGCTCGGCCGCCAGGTCGGGACGTCGGCCCCCGACCTCGACGAGGTCACCCCGCGGGCCATCGAGCAGCACGACGGCCGGCCGTTCACCGTCGACGCCGACGGTGGCTCCGGCCGCTGGCGCGTGGTGGCCGTCCGCGTCACCGACAACCACGGTCTGGGCGACGGGACGCTCGTCATCGGGCAGAGCCTCGCGGGCGTGCAGGACACCGTGACCCGCATGGCCGTGCTGCTCGTCGTGGTCGGCCTGTCGGTGCTCGTGCTCGTGGGGCTGCTCGGCTGGCTCGTCGTGCGGCAGGCCCTGCGCCCGCTGCGCCGGGTCGAGGACGTCGCCGGCGCCATCGCCGCCGGTGACCTCACCCAGCGCGTCCCCGAGCACCCGACGTCCACCGAGGTCGGGCGGCTGTCGGCCGCGCTCAACGAGATGCTCGCCCAGATCGAACGGGCGTTCGCCGCCCGAGAGGCGTCCGAGGAGCGCATGCGCCGGTTCGTCGCCGACGCCAGCCACGAGCTGCGCACCCCGCTGGCCGCCGTGCGGGGGTACGCCGAGCTGTACCGGCAGGGCGCCGTCAGCAGCCCCGACGACGTCGCGTCGGCCATGCGCCGGATCGAGGACGAGGCCACGCGCATGGGCGGTCTCGTCGACGACCTGCTCATGCTCGCCCGGCTCGACGAGCAGCGCCCCGGGCGCCGCAGCCCCGTCGACCTCACCGTCGTGGCCGCCGACGTCGTCCAGGACGCGCGCGCGCTCGACACCTCGCGCACCGTCTCCCTCGTCGGTCGCGGCGCCCCGGTGCAGCCGACGGTGGTGCTGGGAGACGAGGCGCACCTGCGCCAGGTCGTCACCAACCTCGTCGCGAACGCGTTGCGGCACACCCCACCCGGCACACCGATCGAGCTGGCAGTCGGCCCGGACGCCGGCTACGGCGTGCTGGAGGTGCGCGACCACGGGCAGGGCATCGAGCCCGAGCAGGTGCACCAGGTGTTCGAGCGATTCTTCCGCGCCGACGCCTCCCGCCAGCGGGCCTCCGGCGGCTCGGGACTCGGGCTCGCCATCGTCGCCGCCATCGTGGCCGCGCACCACGGGCAGGTCGGCGTGAGCCAGACGCCGGGCGGCGGCGCCACCTTCGCCGTGCGGGTGCCGGTGGTGCCCGACCCCGAGACCGCCACCCCGCCGAGGTTCACAGGTGGCTCCCAGGCAGTGTCAAGGGTCCGGCCAAGCTGATGCGGTCTGCTGGAGTCAAGCCAGCAACCGAGAGGTGACATCAGATGACCCACCCGACGCACGACACGCAGACCAACGACCCGCAGGTGCACTGGTACGGAGCCGAGCAGCCCACCCAGCCGCAGCCGTACCCGCAGCCGCAGCCTCCGCTCGGGCCGCCCCCGGCCGCTTCCGAGCCGCCCACCGGTGGCGGTCGCGGCCGGCGCCGCTGGGTCGACGTCGGCGTCGCCGCGCTCGTGGCCGCCGTGGTGGCTGGCGGCACGACCGCCGGCGTGGTGGCCGCCACCGACGACAACCAGCCCGTGGCCGCGACCTCGTCGTCGAGCACCGACGCCGGGTCGTCGAGCGTCAAGGCGCCGGTCACCCAGCCCGCCGGCCAACCCGTCGACTGGACCAAGGTCGCCAAGGCCGTGGAGCCCAGCGTCGTCGCGATCTCCAACCGCTCGCAGTTCTCGCTCAGCGAGGGCTCGGGCGTCATCCTCGACGACAAGGGCCACGTGCTCACGAACAACCACGTCGTCGCCGGTGCCAGCCAGGGTGGCCACCTCACCGTCACCCTCAACGACGGCCGGTCGTACCAGGCCTCGATCGTCGGCACCGACCCGTCCACCGACCTCGCCGTCATCGTCATGAAGGGCGCCACGAACCTCACCCCGGCCACCCTGGGTGACTCCGACGCCGTGCAGGTCGGCGCGCCGGTGATGGCCGTCGGCAACCCGCTCGGCCTGGCGGGCACCGTGACGACCGGCATCGTCAGCGCCCTCGACCGGCCGGTGACGACGTCCACCGAGTCCGAGGGCGGCCCGGCCGCCCTGCAAGGTGGCGGCACGCCGGTGGTCACCAACGCCATCCAGACCGACGCCGCCGTCAACCCGGGCAACTCCGGTGGGGCGCTCGTCGACGCCACCGGGCGCGTGATCGGCATCCCGTCGTCCATCGCCACGCTGGGTCAGTCGTCCGGTGGGCAGTCCGGCAGCATCGGCCTCGGCTTCTCGATCCCGATCAACGAGGCCAAGTCCATCGCCGACCAGCTGCTCGCCGACGGCAGCGCGGAGCACCCGTTCCTCGGCATCTCGCTGAAGGACGGCCAGATCACCCAGGGCGCCGCGCAGCGCGCCGCCGTGACCGTCGTGCAGGTGCAGCCGGGCAGCCCGGCCGACGCCGCGGGCCTGAAGGCCGGCGACGCGATCATCGCCGTCGACGGTGAGTCGGTGAACTCCGCGGAGTCCCTCGTGGCGCAGATCCGCGAGCGCGCGGTCGGTGACACGGTGAAGCTGACGCTGGTGCGCGACGGCAAGCAGCTCGACGTCACCGCCAAGCTCACGGCTCGCGCGTCGCAGTAGCGCCGAGCCGCAGCAGGCGGCCCCGCGCCGCCAGCGCGAGCACGAGAGCAGCACAGCCCGCGGCCACCGGGACGGCGAACGCCGCCCGGTGGCCGCCGGCGTCTGCGAGCAGTCCCCCGCCGCTGCTGCCAGCGGCGTAGCCGACGATCACCGCACTCGACAGCAGGGTCATCACGGTGGCCGCCCGCTCGAAGGGAGCGGACCGCTCCACCAGCGCGTAGAGCACGATCAGGTACGGCGCCACGGCACAGCCGAGCAGCAGGACGGCGCCCGCGGCCCAGCGCACCGACCCGACGAGCAGCAGGGGCGCGGCGAGCAGCGCGAGCGCCCCGGCGAAGGCCACCAGGCGGTCGGCCAGACGGAAGGCCGGCGGCAGGCCCGCGCTCGCCAACCCGGCCACCGCGCTGCCGACGCCGAGCAGCGCGTAGACCAGGCCGGCGGCACCAGGGCGACCGACCTCGGCGCTCAGGCTGGTGACCCCCACCTGCGTGCCGCCGAACACCAGGCCGAGCATGGCCCCGGCAGCGAGCAGCGTCGCGATGGCACCGCGACGCAGCGGCCGTGGGCCCGGCTCCCCCGCGACCTCGGCCGCGGCCTGCGGGTGCGCGTCGTGGCGCGGCCGCACGAGCGCCGCCGTGGGGTGCAGCGCGAACGCCAGGGCGGCGGTGAGCGACAGCCCGGCCGTCACCACGGGCCCCAGCCAGGGCCCGGCGGCGGACGCCAGCACCCCGACGAGCGCGGGCCCGGCGACGAAGCTGACCTCGTCGGTGGCGCTCTCGACCGCGAACGCCTCGGTGAGCCGGCGCGACCTGTCGTGGCGAGCTGCCCGCCGCACGATGGCGACCCACCGCACGCGCGCGAGCGGCCCGATCTGCGGGGCGAACAGTCCCGCCGCGGCGGCCACCAGCAGCAGCACCGCGGTCGGTGCCGCGCTGCGCGTCACCGCCACCACCGCGAGCATGCCGGCCGCGTACGCCACCGCTCCCACGGTGAGCACCCCGCGCTGACCCCACCGGTCGGCGAGCGCACCCGAGACCGGAGCCCCTACGGCCGAGCCGATGCCGATGGCCGCCGCCGCGAGACCGCCGGTGCCGTAGCTGCCGGTGCGGTCGGCCACCAGCAGCAGCACGCCGAGCTGCCCCATCGCCAGCGGCAGCTTGGCGGCCAGCCCGAGGGGGACGAAGGAGCGCCCGGCCAACCGCACGAGGGCAGAAGCGGCGGACGGCGTCACGCCCTCGAGAGTAGAGTCGCCGCTCGTGCCTGCCGCCGATCCCCTCGCCGCCGAGCAGGCGCACCTCAGCCACGCGCGCCGGCAGCTGGCCCGCATGCGCGAGCGCACGCTGTCGCTCGAGGCGCACGGCGGTGACGCCGTCTCCAGCGAGTACCTCGCCGCCACGCTCTACCGCCGCGCCGCCGCGTTGACCGACGACCCGACGTCCACGTTGTTCTTCGGGCGCATCGACACCGACGGCACGAACCCGACCGACGCCAACGGGCAACCCGAGCGCTGGTACGTCGGACGCCGGCACGTCGCCGACGAGGCCGGTGACCCGGTGGTGGTCGACTGGCGCGCGGACGTGTCCCGCGCCTTCTACCGCGCCAGCCGGGCCGAGCCCCTGGGCGTGCGGCTGCGCCGGCGCTTCGGCGTCGACCGCGGCCAGATCACCGCCTACGAGGACGAGCACCTCACCGACACCTCCGAGGCCGACCGCACCAGCCAGATCCTGGCCGGCGAGATCGAGCGACCGCGCGTCGGCCCGATGCGCGACATCGTCGCCACCATCCAGCCCGAGCAGGACGAGATCGTGCGCGCGGACGTCACCACGACGGTCTGCGTGCAAGGTGCGCCTGGCACGGGCAAGACGGCCGTGGGCCTGCACCGCGCCGCGTGGCTGCTCTACGCCTACCGCGAGCGGCTCGCCCGCAGCGGCGTGCTGGTCGTGGGTCCGAACCGCGCGTTCCTCGAGCACGTCGGCGCGGTGCTGCCGGCGCTGGGCGAGGTCGAGGTGTCGCACACCACCGTCGAGCAGCTGACGGCGACGATCCGCCTGCGCGCCAACGACTCTGCCGACGTCGCGGCGCTCAAGGGCGACGCCCGGCTGGCCGAGGTGCTGCACCGGGCGGTGTGGGCGTCGGTGCGCGAGCCGGACGACGCGCTCGTCGTGCCACGGGGGTCGCGGCGTTGGCGCGTGCCGACGCATGAGGTGCGCGAGATCGTCGCCGAGCTGCGCGCGCGGGGTGTGCGCTACTCCGCGGCGCGGGCCATGCTGCCCCACCGCCTGGCGCACGCGGTGCTCGTCCAGATGGAGTCGGCCGGTGACTCCCCCGATGACCGCGTGCAGGGCGCCGTCGCACGCTCACGTCCGGTGAAGGCGTACGCCGACGCGGTGTGGCCGGCGGTCGACGGCCCGCGTCTGCTGCTGCGCCTGTGGTCGGACGCCACGTTCCTCGCCGCCTGCGCCGACGGCGTGCTCACCCCCGAGGAGCAGGCGCTGCTGCTGTGGGACCGGCCGGCGAAGGGCACGCGCAGCGCGCCGTGGACGGCGGCCGACGCGGTGCTGCTCGACGAGGTCGCCGACGTCCTGGAGCGCACGCCGTCGCTCGGTCACGTAGTGCTCGACGAGGCGCAGGACCTCTCGCCGATGCAGCTGCGCGCGGTCGGGCGCCGCTGCTCGACCGGGTCGATGACCGTGCTCGGCGACATCGCGCAGGGCACCACGCCGTGGGCGACGCGCTCGTGGGCCGAGTCGCTGCAGCACCTCGGCCAGGACGGCGCGCACGTCGAGGAGCTCGTCCGCGGCTTCCGCGTGCCCACGGCCGTCATCGACTTCGCGGCCCGCCTGCTGCCGCACATGGCGCCCGGCCTCGCCGCACCGGTCTCTGTGCGCGACGACCCAGGGCAGCTGTCCGTCGTCCGGGTGAGCGACGGCGCGCTCGCCGCCGCGACCACCGCTGCTGTGCGCGACGCGCTCGCCCACGAGGGGTCGGTGGGGCTGATCGTCGCGGACGCGCAAGTGGCCGACACCTCACACGCGCTGGCCGACGCCGGCCTGGAGCACCTGCGGCTCGGACGCGACGACGAGCTGGATGCCGGCGCCGCCGACCACGAGGACGGCACCCACCGCCTGCACCTGGTGCCGGCGACGGTCGCCAAGGGCCTGGAGTTCGACCGCGTCGTCGTCGTCGAGCCGCGAGCCATCGCCGCCGCCGAGCCGGACGAGCGCACCGGCCTGCGCCGGCTCTACGTCGTGCTCACCCGTGCGGTCACGGGCCTGACCGTCGTCCACGCCCGCGACCTGCCCGCACCCCTCAGCGGCGCCTGACCCGGCAAATTCCCAAGAACTTGCACGCCTGGGCCGCGCCAGGCGCACAAGTTCTTGGGAATTTGCCGGTAGGTGGCGTGGGGCGGGGTCAGCGGCGGGCGATGAGCCAGATCACGATGCCCACGACGACCAGTGCGGCGACCCAGGGGCCGTAGCGCTTGAGCAGCACCGGCCCGACGACGCCACCGAGGTTGATCTCGGCGGTCGGCGGCGGGATCGGCGCGGCCGGCACGGGCACCGGCGCAGCACCCACGGGCGGCTCGCTGGCTGCTGCCGCGGCCGTGAGCTCGGCGGTGGTGGGCTCGGCCTCGGTGGTCGGCCCGGCGACCGCGGCCGCCTCCGGTGCGCTGACCGCCTCGGCCTCGACCGGAGCAGCCTCGTCCGGAGCAGCCTCGCCCAGCCGGGTCACCAGGCAGGCGGCGAACTGGTCGAGCAGCTTGGTGCCGACGTCCTGGATCACGCCGCGCCCGAACTGCGCGGGCCGTCCGGTGATCTTGAGCTCGGTGTCGACGACGACGCGCGTGCCCTCACCCTCGGGCTCGAGGTGCGCGCGGATCGTCGCACCGGCCGTGCCGTTGCCCCGCTTGTCCTTGCCCTGCGCCTCGATCACCGCCTGGTAGGTGGTGTCGTCGCGCGAGACCCAGAGCCCCTTGCCGGCGTACTGCAGGGCGATGGGCCCGAGCTTCACCTTGGCCGTGCCGTGGAACTCGTCCCCCTCGACCGAGGTGATCGTGGCGCCCGGCAGGCACGGGGCGATGCGCTCGATGTCGGTGAACGCCGACCACGCCTCGTCGATGCCGATGGGGACGGTGAAGGTGTGCTGGAGGTCCATCGCCCGGCCTCAGACGCCGGCGGCGGCGACGACGGCGCGGCCGGTAAGCACACCGGCGAGGTGCCGGCGGTAGTCGGCGTCCGCGTTGCTGTCGGACGGTGGCGTTGTGCCCGCAGCCGCTGCGGCGCAGGCACTGCGCACCGACTCGGCGGTCGGCGACAGCCCGACGAGCGCCTGCTCGACCTCTCGAGCCCGCACGGGCACCGACCCCATGTTGGTGAGCCCGACGCGCGCCTCGGCGATCGAGCCGCCGTCGACGCGCAGCGCCACGGCCGCACCCACGATCGCCCAGGCCTGCGAGATGCGGTTGAACTTCTCGTAGTGGGCACCCCAGCCGGTGTACTTCGGCACGCGCACCTGCACGAGCAGCTCGTCCTCGCCGACGGCCGTGGTGAACAGGTCCTCGAAGAACTCGGCCGCCGCGACGGTGCGCCGCGCGCCGCCCGGCCCCGCGATCACCATCTCGGCGTCGAGGGCGAGGGCGGGAGCCGGCAGGTCACCGGCCGGGTCGGCGTGCACCAGGGCACCGCCGAACGTGCCGCGGTGGCGCACCTGCGGGTCGGCCACGGTCTCGGTGGTGAGCGCGAGGAGCAGCGCGTGCTGCCGCACGACGTCGCTGCGCATCACCGCGTCGTGCGTCGCCATGGCGCCGATGACGACCGCGTCGCCGTCGTCTCGGATGTCGGCCAGGTCGGTGATGCGGCCGAGGTCGACGACCACCTCGGGGGCCGCGAGCCGCATGCGCAGCACCGGCAGCAGGCTCTGCCCACCGGCCAGCACCTTGACGTCACGGCCGTCGGAGACCGCCTGCCCGAGCAGCTGCACGGCCTCGTCGACCGACGTCGGCGCGTGGTAGTCGAACGGCGCCGGGATCATGACGCGCTCCCTTCCTGGATGGCGCGCCAGACCCGTTGCGGTGACATCGGCATCTCGACGTCCTTCACCCCCAGGTGGCGCAGCGCGTCGACCACCGAGTTGACCACGGCAGGAGTCGAGGCGATCGTGCCCGCTTCGCCGACTCCCTTGACGCCCAACGGGTTCGTGGTCGACGGCGTGGTGGTGCGGTCGGTGACGAAGTGCGGCAGGTCGGCCGCGCTCGGCACGAGGTAGTCGACGAAGGTCGCCGTCGTCAGCGTGCCCTGGTCGTCGTAGACGGCCTCCTCGTACAGCGCCTGGGCGATGCCCTGCGCGAGGCCGCCGTGCACCTGCCCCTCGACGATGAGCGGGTTCACCACCTCACCGATGTCGTCGACGCACACGTACGAGCGGATCTTCACCTGGCCGGTCTCGGTGTCGACCTCCGTGGCGCACAGATGGGTGCCGTGCGGGAACGAGAAGTCCTCGGGGTCGAAGGTCGCGTCGGAGTCGAGCGTCGGCTCGATGCCGTCCGGCAGGTTATGGCCCTGGAACGCCGCGAACGCGATCTCACCCATCGACACCGCCTGGTCGGTGCCGCGCACGGTGAACTTGCCGTCGCCGAACTCCAGGTCGTCGGCACTGGCCTCGAGCAGGTGCGCAGCCATCACCTTGGCCTTCTCCACGACCTTCTCGGCCGCCTTCACCACGGCGATCCCGCCGACCACGAGCGAGCGCGACCCGTAGGTGTCGAGGCCCTTGTGGGCGATCTGGGTGTCGCCGTGCAGCACCTCGACCTCCTCGAACGGCACGCCGAGCCGGTCGGCCACGATCTGGCTGAACGCCGTCTCGTGGCCCTGGCCGTGCGCGCTCGCGCCCGTGACGACCTCGACCTTGCCGGTGGGCAGCATCCGGATCGACGCGGACTCCCAGCCGCCGCCGACGTAGCTGAGCGCGCCCAGCACCCGCGACGGCGCCAGACCGCACATCTCGGTGAACGTCGAGACGCCGATGCCCAGCTGCACCGTGTCGCCGCGCTCGCGCCGCTCGGCCTGCTCGCGGCGCAGCCCCGCGTAGTCGAAGAGCTCGGTCGCCTTGGCCGTCGCCGCCTCGTAGTTGCCCGAGTCGTACGTCATGCCCGCCACCGTGGTGAACGGGAACTGGTCGTGCCGGATCCAGTTCTGCTCGCGCACCTCGATGGGGTCGCGGCCGAGCTCGGCGGCCAGCTCGTCCATCATCCGCTCGATGGCGAACGTCGCCTCGGGGCGCCCGGCCCCGCGGTAGGCGTCGGTCCAGGCCTTGTTGGTGAACACGTTGGTGCAGGTGAACCGGTAGGCGTCGAAGCGGTAGATGCCGTTGAACATGAACGCGCCGAGGATCGGCACGCCCGACGTCACGAGCCCCAAATAGGCACCCATGTCGGCCAGCAGGTCGACCTTCATCCCGGTCACCGTGCCGTCCTTGCGGGCCGCGAGGGTGAGCCGCTGGATCTGGTCGCGCCCGTGGTGGGCCGTCATGATCGACTCGGTGCGCGTCTCGGTGCTCTTGCAGGGCTTGGCGAGCCGCCGCGCGACGATGAACGTCACGAGCTCCTCGGGCGTGAACTGCAGCTTGCCGCCGAAGCCGCCGCCGACGTCCGGGGCGATCACGCGGATCTTGCTCTCGGGCACGCCCGTCACGAGCGCCAGGAAGATCCGCACGAAGTGCGGCACCTGCGTGGCGGTCCACATCGTGATCTGCTCGCTCGTCGGGTCGACGACGACCGAGCGCGGCTCCATGAACGCCGGCACGAGCCGCTGCTGGCGGAACGTGCGCTCGATGACGACGCCGTCCTGGCGGGCCGCCTCGATCGCGGCGTCGACGTCGGTGCCGCTGCCGGCCTCCGCCGAGTCGTAGACCCACGTGGCGCTGATGTTGCTGCCGAGGTCGGGGTGCGCCAGGTCGGCGCCGTCCTCGATGGCGGTCGGCATGTCGAGCACCGGGGGCAGCTCGTCGTAGTCGACGTCGACCAGCTCCGCGGCGTCGCGCGCCTCACGCAGGCTGCGGGCCGCGACGACGGCCACGGCCTCACCGGCGAACGCCACGTGGTCGACGGCGAGCGCCGGGTGCCGCGGCGCCTTCATGTCCGCGGTGATCGGCCAGGCGTTGGGCAGGCTGCCCTGCTCGGCGTCGAGGTCCGCCCCCGTGAAGACCGCGATGACGCCGGGGGCCTCCTTCGCCGCGCTCGTGTCGATGGACGTGATGCGGGCGTGGGCGAACGGGCTGCGCACGTACGCCAGGTGCAGCATGCCCGGCAGCGTGAGGTTGTCGGTCCAGCGGGTGCGCCCGGTGACCAGGCGCGCGTCCTCCTTGCGCCGTCGCGCGCGGCCGAGCTCGCGCCCGCCTTCGTCGGCGACGTCGGCGGGCCGGTCGTCGACGGCGGTCACTGAGCACCTCCCGCCGCGGCCTGCACGGCCTTGACGATGTTCTGGTAGCCCGTGCACCGGCACAGGTTGCCCTCGAGGTTGTGTCGCACGTCCGCCTCGGACGGGTTCGGGTTGTCCTTCAGCAGGGCCACCGACTGCATGATCATCCCCGGCGTGCAGAAGCCGCACTGCAACGCGTGGTTCTCGTGGAAGGCCTGCTGCACCGGGTGCAGCTGCCCGTCGGTGGCGAGCCCCTCGATCGTCGTCACCTCGCGGCCGTCGGCCTGCACCGCGAGCACGGAACACGACTTCACGCTCTGGCCGTCCAGGTGCACGGTGCAGGCGCCGCAGCTGCTCGTGTCGCACCCGATGACGGTGCCGACCTTGCCGAGCGTCTCGCGCAGGTACTGCACCAGCAGCATCCGCGGTTCGACGTCGTCGGTGTACTGGGTTCCGTCGACGGTGACGGTCACACGGGTCATGCGGCCTCCTGGGGCGAACGCGCGAACCTGCGGTGTACACGCATCTCACCCCGGGGGGTATCAGCGGCGCAAGGGGTCATCGGCGGTCGGCGCGATTTCTCCCCACACCGGCTCGCTCAGGGGGCGTCGGCCGCGCCGGGCTGCACCAGCCCCGTCTCGTACGCCAGCACCACCGCCTGCACGCGGTCGCGCAGGTCGAGCTTGCCGAGCACGCGCCCGACGTGGGTCTTGACGGTCGCCTCGCCCAGCACGAGCTGCGCGGCGATCTCGGCGTTCGACAGGCCGCGGGCCACCAGACGCAGCACCTCGAGCTCGCGCGCGCTGAGGGCCGCGAGCGGCGGGGGCACACCCTGCGCCGGGTCGGGCAGCCGGCAGAACCGCTCGACGACCCGGCGCGTGATGGCCGGTGCGAGCAGCGACTCGCCGCGCGCGACGACGCGCACGCCGGCGACGAGCTGATCGCGCGGGACGTCCTTGAGCAGGAAGCCGCTCGCCCCGGCTCGCATGGCGCGGTAGACGTACTCGTCGAGGTCGAACGTGGTGAGCACCAGCACCCGGGGCGGGTTCGGTACGTGCGCGAGCCGACGCGTGGCCTCGATGCCGTCGAGCCGGGGCATCCGGATGTCCATGAGCACCACGTCCGGCGCCAGCTCGCGCGCCCGGCGCAGGCACTCCTCGCCGTCCGCGGCCTCGCCGACCACCTCGAAGTCCGGCTCGAGGTCGAGGATCATCCGGAAGCCGGCGCGCACGAGCTCCTGGTCGTCGACCAGCAGGATGCGGGTCACGCGTCCCACCGCCTGTCTGCGTCCCACCGATGGGGCTGGCGCGGCAGGCTCGCCCGGACGACGAACCCGCCGTCCGGCGTCGGCCCGAGGTCCAGCCGGCCTCCGACGAGACTGACCCGCTCGCGGACGCCGACCAGGCCGTGGCCGCCGGGTGCCACGGCTGGGTGCTGGGGACGACCGGCGGCGTTGCGCACCTCGACGGTCACCGCGTCGTCCGCGTGCTGCACCAGCACGGCCGTGGAGGCGCGGCCCGCGTGCTTGAGCACGTTGGTGAGGGCCTCCTGCACGATCCGGTACGCCGACAGGTCGGCGCCCACCGGCAGCGCCACCGCCGGCCCGGTCACCTCGAGCCGCACCGGCAGGCCCGCCGCGCGCACCGACGCCACGAGCTCCTCGACGTCGGCGAGCCCGGGCTGGGGGTGCACCGTCTCGTCACCGTCGGGCCGCAGCAGAGCGAGCAGCTGACGCATCTCGTCGAGCACCTCGCGGGCGCTGGTGCGGATGACGTCGAGCGGCTCGCGCGCGCGCTCGGGGTCGACGTCCAGCACCGCCTGCGCGGCGTCGGCCTGCACCGCGATGACGCTGACGCCGTGCGCCACGACGTCGTGCAGCTCGCGCGCGATGCGGGCGCGCTCCTCGGCCACGGCCAGGCGCGCCCGCTCGCCGGAGTTGAGCTCGGCCACCATCGCCCGGGCTCGCCACTGCGTGACCAGCCGGCCGAGCAGCCACGCGCCGCCGAACACCACGACGACGAACAGGTAGTCGTGCCCGTGCTCCAGCCACTCCTGCAGCCACAGCACGCCGACCACGGCCGCACCACCCGCCGCCGCCCGGGCCTCGTTCCAGGCGACGGCCACCGAGTAGGCCGTGACGAGGTAGGTGGCGAAGGCCCACAGCGACCCCGGCTCCTGCGCCAGCACGGTCTGCACGAGCCCCGGCACCAGCACGAGGGCGAGGGTGAGGGCGGGCACCCGCGAACGCCACGCGAGCCCGGCGCTCATCAGCAGGGCCACGGGCACGGTGAGCGCCACCGGGCCGTCGTCGGGCAGGCCGAGCGCGGCACTGGGCACCGCGAGCAGGGCCAGCACGACGGCGAGCAGGACGTCGTTCCGCGGCAGCCAACCCCTCACCTGGGCCACAGTAGGGCGGCACGGGGGTGCGCGGCGTCCACCTCGAGGGTGAGAGGTGTCGCCCGGACGGCGGATCGGCGGCCCACGAAGGTCACCCGAGCGGTGCGTGGGTCGAGATCGCGGGCGGACGTGCCGGACGGGTCGCGGGCGCGACGGTGGTGGCACCAACCGCACCACCGAAGGAGCCACCATGCACCACCCCCTCGTCCCCAGCCGCTTTGCCGGCGCCGGCTTGCTCGCCGGCGTGCTCGCGTTCAGCGCCGGCGACCTGCTGCGCCGCGTCGTCGAGCCGACGGACGCGTCGTCGGCCGCGGCCATCACGGCGTCGGTCGACGCCCAGACCGGGCTGTGGCTGGCCGCCGGGCTGCTCGAGCTCGCGTCGGCGGCGCTGCTGCTGGTGGGCGCGCTGTCGGCCAGGCGGCTGGCCTCGGCCCGTGGCGCCCGGCTCACCGCGATCGGCGGCGGCCTGCTCGTCGCGGGCGCGGTCGCCTCGGTCGGCCACACGATCGGGTACTTCGGCACCTACGCGGGGTACGCCGACAGCGGGCTCGACGCGTCGACGCTGAACGGGCTGAGCCAGGCGAACGACGTCCTCGGCGGCGTGGCCATCGCCGTGTTCATGCTCGGGATGCTGCTGGGGCCGGTGCTGCTCACGATCGGCTTGCGGCGCGCCGGCGTCGTGCCGATCTGGGTACCCGTCGCGGCCGTGGTGTTCGTCGTCGCCGGAGCGGTGAGCGGGGTCGCCGCGGGTGTCGTCGGCCTGCTGGCCGGCCTCGCGTCGCTCGGCGTCGTGGGCGCCACCATGCTGCGCGCGGCGGCGTCCCGTCCGAGCGCAGCGACGGGCGCCGACCCGGCCGCCGCCCTCGCCTGACCACCACGCCAAAATCCCCGGAACTTGTACGCCTGGGCTGGGGCAGGCGTACAAGTTCCGGGGATTTCGGCGTCACGGGGCGGGCGCGGCGTTCGCCGGCTCGTCCGCGGTGTGGTGGATCGGGCCCTGCAGCTCGGTCAGCCGCTGCCCGCGCCCGCCCCACCGCAGCTGCACGATCTCGGCCGCCACCGAGACGGCCGTCTCCTCGGGCGTGCGCGCACCGAGGTCGAGGCCGATCGGCGAGCTGAGCCGGGCCACCTCGACGTCGTCCAGACCCGCCTCCCGCAGCCGCACCAACCGGTCGTCGTGGGTGCGCCGCGAGCCCATGGCCCCGACGTACGCCACCGGCAGGCGCAACGCCACCTCGAGCACGGGCACGTCGAACTTCGGGTCGTGCGTCAGCACCGCCAGCACCGTGCGCTCGTCGACCCGGCCGGCGTCCGCCTCGGCCTGCAGGTACTGGTGCGGCCACCGGACGACGACCTCGTCGGCGTCCGGGAACCGCGAGCGCGTCGCGAACACGGGCCGGGCGTCGCACACCGTCACGTGGTAGCCGAGGAACGAGCCCATCCGCGCGACGGCGGCCGCGAAGTCGATGGCGCCGAAGACGATCATCCGTGGCTTCGGCGCGTACGACGCCACGAAGACGCGCATGCCCTCGCCCCGCCGTTCGCCGTCCGGGCCGTAGGTGAGCGTCTCGGTGCGCCCAGCCGCGAGCAGGCCGCGCGCGTCGTCGACGACCGCGTCGTCGGCGCGCTGCGAGCCGAGGTCGCCGACCACCGGCTCACCCTCGGGCCGGACGACGAGCCGGCGTCCGCGCACCGCGGCGTCCGGGTGCTCGATCACCGTGCACACCGCCACCGGCCGGCCGGCCGCGATGTCGTCGGCGACGGCGGCCAGCTCGGGGAACGAGTCAGGGTCGACCCGCTCGACGTAGACGTCCAGGATGCCGCCGCAGGTGAGCCCGACGGCGAACGCGTCGTCGTCGCTCACGCCATAGCGTTGCAGCGCAGGGCTCCCGGACTCGATCACCTCCTGTCCCAGCTCGTAGACGGCGCCCTCGACGCAGCCGCCGCTCACGCTGCCGACGGCCTCGCCGTCGGGCCCCACGAGCATCGCCGCACCGGCCTGCCGCGGCGCCGAGCGCCAGGTGGCCACCACGGTGGCCATCGCGGCGGGACGCCCCGCGCGCCACCAGTCGAGCAGGGACGGGAGCACGTCACGCACGGCCCACCACCTCCATGAGCTGGGTGTACGCCGCCACCGAGTGACCGGCGACGAAGTCGTCAACGTACGGCAGCACCGCTGCGATCCCGCCCTGCACCGGTTCGTAACCGGCCTTGCCCCGGTGCGGGTTGACCCACACGATCCGGTGCGCCAGCCGCGACAGCCGCTGCACCTGCTCGCCCAGCAGCGCGGGGTCGCCACGCTCCCAGCCGTCCGAGCAGATCACCACCACGGCACCACGCGCCACGCCCCGCTGCCCCCAGCGGTCGACGAACGCCTGCAGGGTCTCCCCCAGGCGCGTCCCGCCCGACCAGTCGGGCACCTGCTGGCCGGCCGCGCGCAACCCGGTCTCGACGTCGCGGTGCTGCAGCGCCGTCGTCACGCGCGTGAGGCGCGTGCCGAGCGTGAAGACCTCGACGCGCGCCGGCCCGTGGCCGACCCCCGAGCGCAGGTGCGCGTGCGCGAGGCGCAGCAGCACCTCGGCGTACGGCGCCATCGAGCCCGACACGTCGACCAGCCACACCACCCGACGCGGACGCCGCCCGGCCCGGCGGTAGCGCAGCGGCCCGGGCTCCCCCGCCCGCCGCAGCTCCTCGCGCAGCGTGCGGCGCACGTCCAGGCGCCCTCGGCCGGCTGGGCGCTGGCGCGAGGAACGCCGGCTCGGCACCTGCACCGGCAGCGCGGCGAGCAGCCGGTTGACCTCGTCGCGGGCCACCGGGTCGAGATCGGCGACGTCACGGTGGCGCAGCACCTCGGTGGCGCTGGCGGCGGCGCGCAGCGGGTCGTCGTCGGGTGGGCCAGCTTCGCCGGGCTGCCCCGTGTCGAGCCGGGCCATGGCCCCCACCTGCACGGGGGGTGGCGCGGACAGCGTCAACCGCCCCGGCTCGCCGCCGAACCAGTCGGCGAAGGCGAGGTCGTAGAGCCGCTGGTGGTCGGGGTCGCTGCACAGCGTGGCGCGGCCGGCCCAGTAGACGTGCGCCCGCTGGTCGGCGCCCAGCTCGGCGGCGCAGGTGAGGAAGGCGGTCGTGCGGTCGAGCGTGACGGGCACCCCCGCCGCCCGGACGGCACGGGCGAACCCCGCGAGCGCGCGCGTGACGTCGGGCACCGGGTCCGTGCGAGCGCTCACGGCCGGGCGCCCCTCAGCCCGCGAGCAGCCGGTCGAGCCCGTCGCGCACGCGCTGGGCGTCCTCGCGGTACTTCAGCACCGCACCGAGCGTGCTGGCGGCGGTCTCGGCGTCGAGCTCGGTCGCGCCGAGCTCGAGCAGGCAGCGCGCCCAGTCGAGCGACTCGGCCACGCCGGGCGGCTTCAGCAGCCCGAACGTGCGCAGCCGCTGGCTGGCTGCGGCCACCTGCTCGGCCAGCCGCTGCGGCACCTCGGGGATGCGCGCCCGCACGATCTCGACCTCGCGGGCCAGCGACGGGTGCTCGACCCAGTGGTAGAGGCAGCGTCGCTTCAGCGCGTCGTGCACCTCGCGCGTGCGGTTGCTCGTGAGCACGACCACCGGCGGCGTCGCGGCGCTCACCGTGCCGAGCTCGGGCACCGTGACGGCGTACGTCGACAGCACCTCGAGCAGGAAGGCCTCGAACTCGTCGTCCGCGCGGTCGACCTCGTCGACGAGCAGCACGCTCGGGCTCGTGCGCAACGCCTGCAGCACGGGCCGGGCCAGCAGGAACCGCTCGTCGAACAGCGAGCGCTCGGCGCTCTCGACGTCCACGGGCTGCTCGCCGCGCGTGGCCTCCAGCGCCCGCAGGTGCAGCACCTGGCGGGTGACGTCCCAGTCGTAGAGGGCCTGGCTGGCGTCGATGCCCTCGTAGCACTGCAGCCGGATCAGCGGCGCGCCCGCCACCTGGGCGAGGGCCTCCGCGAGCGCCGTCTTGCCCGTGCCCGGCTCGCCCTCCAGCAGCAGCGGGCGGTGCAGGCGCAGCGCGAGCCACGCGATCGTGGCCAGCCCCGGGTCGGGCAGGTAGCCCGTGGCGCGCAGGGCGTCGGCCAGGGACTCGGCGCTGTCCGGCACCGGCTGCGCGGTCATGGGCTCAGCATGACACCACCGCCCGCGCAGTCGGGCAGGATGGAGCGTATGGAGCTCCTCGGCGGCTGGGTCCGGCACACGCGACGGCTGGCGCCCGGCGTCGACCGCACCGACCTCGAGGCGGCCGGCCTCGACCTGCTCGCTCGGTACGAGGAGCCGCACCGGTACTACCACGACCAGAGGCACCTCAGCGAGGTCGTGGCGGCCGTCGCGCTGCTCGCCGAGCACGCCCGCGACCTGTCGGCGGTGATGCTGGCCGCCTGGTGGCACGACGCGATCTACATCGTGGGGGCCGACGAGAACGAGGAGGCCAGCGCCCGCCTGGCCACTGCCACCCTCGCCTCCTGGGACGCCGACCCCGACCGCGTCCTGCACGTCGGCGACCTCGTGCGGCTCACCGCCACCCACGACCCCGAGCCGCAGGACGCCGACGGCCAGGTGCTCTGCGACGCCGACCTCGCGATCCTCGCGAGCCCACCGCACCGCTACGCCACCTACACCGCCGACGTCCGCCGCGAGTTCGCGATCGTGCCGGACGACGCCTTCCGGGCCGGACGCTCCCAGCTGCTTCGGGGGCTGCTGGAGCGCCCGCAGATCTACCGCACGCCCTCGGCGCACGAGCGCTGGGAGGCGGCGGCCCGGGCCAACGTCGGGGCCGAGCTGCGTGAACTCGCCCGCGAGGCCTGACTCCACCTCTAGACTCCCGCGAATGCGCAGCCACCTGTTTGACGAGGCCCTGCAGGAGAAGCAGTCCACCGAGGCGTGGACCATGCAGAGCTCCAAGATGCTCAAGGTCACGCTCGGCACAGACGTGCTGTCCGCCAAGGGGGCGATGGTCGCCTACCAGGGCAACGTGCAGTTCCACCACGAAGGCGCCGGCAGCGTCAACAAGATGCTGAAGAAGATGCTGACGTCGGAGGACACGCCGCTCATGCGCGTCTCGGGCCAGGGCGAGGTCTTCTTCGCCCGCCTGGCGCAGGACATCTTCACCGTGCAGCTCGAGGGCGACGCGATCAGCATCGACGGCGCCAACCTGCTCGCGTTCGACGCCTCGCTCAGCTGGGACATCCACCGGGTGCAGGGCGCCGGCGTCTTCAGCGGCGGCCTGTTCAACGTCGTCCTCAGCGGGCACGGCCAGGTGGCGCTCACCAGCGACGGGCCGCCGATGCTGCTCGACTGCTCGCAGCAGCCGACGTTCGTCGACATCCAGGCGGCCGTGGCGTGGTCGGCGAACCTCGTACCGCAGGTGCGCAGCAGCATGAACGTGAAGTCCCTGCTGCGCGGCGGCAGCGGCGAGGCCTTCCAGTACGCCTTCCACGGCCCGGGCTTCGTCGTCGTGCAGCCGAGCGAGAGCGAGGTCGGCGGCACCCAGCCGCAGCAGGGCGGCCAAGGTCCCGGCGGCATCGTCGGCAACCTCTTCGGCTGAGGGTCAGCGCCGGGCTGCGAGCCAGTCGACGAGCGGCCACCACCGCGGCGGGTCGGCACCGACGTCGGCAGCGCTCAGCCAGCGCGCGCCGTCCGGCACCGGCGCGGCCGCCGCGACGTCGGCCCGCAGCACCGTGCGCCAGGTGGCGCGGCTGAGGTCGGGGCCGGCGTCGCGCAGCGGTGACGTGCGCTCGTGCGCACACAGGTGCGCGCCGGCCACGTCGGCTCCCGCGGCGCGCGCGGCGTCCAGAGACAGCAGGTCCCAGCCGTCGTCCCCGGACCCGGCGAGCACCTCGGGCCCGCGCGAGCGCTGCACGAGCACGACGACGGGCGACGGCACCGGGGCGGCCAGCCGCGAGGCGATGAGGTCCCACCACAGGTGCTCGCCCACGGGTCCGGAGGCGATCACGCGCTCGCCCTTGCGCTTCGGCCGCCGCAGCCCGCTGCCCTGCAGCGCGCGCAGCAGGTCGCGCGAGGCCACGGGCAGCGCCCCCGCACTCACCAGGGCGTCGTAGCGGTCGGCCGGCACGTCGTAGTGATCGCCCTCGAAGGCCCGGCGCGGCACCGCCAGCCGGTCGGCGAAGGCGTGCAGCTCCTCGTACGACGTGTCGCTGGCCAGGTGCGACCACAGCCGCCCGTGCGCCGGCCACGACGGCGGGTCGATGAGCACTGCCACCCCTCGAGGGTAGGTGGCCGGAGCCTGTGGATGACGGCCGAGCCGCACCCGCCGGTTCCTCTAGCGTCGAAGGCTCACGGCGGACGAGCCGGACGGCGACAGAGAGGGCACAGCATGAGCACGCAGTTCCAGGTCGACACCGACCGCATCCAGGCGGCGGCCGGTGACGTGCACCGGATCAGCGCCGACATCGAGCGAGAGGTCGGCGCGATGATGACCCGGCTCGTGGGCCTGCAGGACGCCTGGCGGGGCCAGGCGGCCGGGCGCTTCCAGGAGGTCGCGACCGAGTGGCGCGGGGCCCAGGCCCACGTGCGCGAGGCGCTCGATCAGATCAGCCGCCTGCTCGGTCAGGCCGGCCAGCAGTACGCCGCCGCTGAGCAGGCGACGGCGGCGCTGTTCCGCTGACGTGCGCTCCCGTCGCGGGTGATCTGCGCCACGATCCCCGGCGTGGCGGCGCGCGCACCCTGCCGAGGTTCGATACAACAGGAGGGCAGACACGACGAGGCCCCTCCAAGTATGAGTTGGAGGGGCCTCGCGTGTGTGCGGGCTGCGGCTCGACTCGGTCGTAACCTGCCGGCCACCGGGTTGACGCCCTGCGCTCCGCCCGACCAGGCCCGCGCGTCCCGAGCACCTCGTCAACGGTGCTCCCCGAGCGGCAAGCCGCCCAGGTACGGAACGCCGGTCTCCTGACCGTCCACCTCAGCCTTGTCGGCGCCGTCCGGCCCGGGTCTCCCCGGCCCTTCCGGCCCCGCCGTCCGCTGCGGTGTGAGCAAGTTCTATCCCCTGCGATCGCTGCGGCGCAAGGGGTTTGGCGAACTTCTTCGCCTGCGGTGGGCGCCGGCTCGGTGCCCACCTGTGGACGTCCCTGTGGACCAGCTGTGGACTCGAGTGGTGCCGTCTGTGGACGGTGACGCGACCCAGGCGTGGACAGGTGTGGACGACGTCTCGGACGCCCCCTGTGGACGGCGCCGAAAGAAATCTTGGCCCCTGCCGGGGTCGGTGAGAGCGCCGCGCGCCTGGGAGAGTGAGTCCGTGCCGTCCACGCCCCGCTCCGCCCGCGAGACCCTGCGCCGCCGAGCCTCGCGCGCCGTGCGGTCGTCGTCCCCACCGATGCGTCCCCTCGCGCCGGCCGCCGGAGCCGACGGCGTCGACGACACGACCGCCCGCGCCGTGATCGACCTGGCACTGCGCACCGGTGAGGCGCTGCTGTCGACCGGCGCGCCGGCGCTGGACGTCACGGCGTCGGTGCTGCGCCTCGTCGAGGGCTTCGGCCTGTCGTCGTGCCACGTCGACGTCACGTACACCTCGATCACCGTGTCGTACCACCGCGGCGAGGTCGACGAGCCGATGACCGTGCTGCGCGTGGTGAAGGTCCGTGCGGCCGACTACAACCGCCTGCAGCACCTGCAGGCGATCGTGCGCGACGCCGCCGCCGGCGACCTCGACGTCCAGCAGGCCCGGGTGCGGCTGGAGGAGACCGTGCGCGCGCCGCACCCCTACCAGCGGTGGCTCGTGACCGTCGCGCTCGCCGGGATGGGCGCCGCGGTCGCCGCGCTGCTGGGCGGCGGGCCGCTGCTCATGAGCATCGCGGCCGCTACGACCGCCGCGATCGACCGCGTGCAGCGGGCACTCGAGCGGGTGGGCTTGCCCGCGTTCTTCACCCAGGCGGTCGGCGGGGCGATGCCGACCCTCGTGGCCGTCGGGCTGCTGTCTTTGGTTCCGCGCGGCGCCCTGCGCGACAGCCAGGTCTCGCCGTCGCTGGTCGTCGCCACCGGCATCGTCGTGCTGCTGGCCGGCCTGTCGGTGGTCGGCGCCGCCCAGGACGCCCTCGACGGCTTCTACGTCACCGCCGGCGCGCGCGGCCTGGAGGTGCTCGTGCTGACCCTGGGCATCGTCGCCGGCATCGTCACGGTGCTGTCGATGGCCCAGCACGTGGGGGTGCCTCTGCGCGTGGTCGCCAGCCAGTCGCTCGCGAGCGACCCCGTGGTGCAGGTGCTGGCCGCCGTCGGGGTCTCGGCCCTGTTCGCCGTGTCCGGCTACACCCGCGGCCGCGGTGTGGTCGTGGCGGCCGGAGCCGGCGGCCTGGGGTGGGCGGCCTTCGTCACCGCGACGACGGCGGGGGTCGGCCCGGCGGGGTCGTCGGCGTTCGCGGCGGCCGTCATCGGCCTGGTGGCTCAGGTGGTGGCCGAGCGCTGGCAGGTGCCCAGCCTGGTCATCACGACGGCCGGGATCGTGCCGCTGCTGCCCGGTCTCGCGGTCTACCGGGGGCTGTTCCAGCTCGTCGAGCAGGGCCCGACGCAGGCGCTCGGACCCGGCCTGAGCTCGCTCTTCGGGGCCGCTGCGACGGGCATCGGCCTGGCCGCCGGCGTCAGCCTCGGCGCGTTCGTCGGGCGCCGCCTGCGGCGCGAGCTCGACCAGTGGCACCGGCGGCTGCTGCGCCGTAGCGCCGGGTCGCTGCGCGACTGAGGCGCTCGCACCCCGGCACGCGAACGGGGCGGCCCTCCCGTAGGAGGACCGCCCCGCGCGGTGCTGCGTCGGCTTCTGGGATCAGAAGTCCATGCCGCCCATGCCGCCGTCGCCACCCGGCGCCGCCGGGGTCTTCTCCGGCTTGTCGGCGATGACGGCCTCGGTGGTGAGGAACAGCGCGGCGATCGATGCGGCGTTCTGCAGCGCCGACCGCGTGACCTTCACCGGGTCGTTGATGCCGGCCTTCAGCATGTCGACGTACTCGCCGGTGGCGGCGTTCAGGCCGTGGCCGGACTCCAGGCCGCGCACCTTCTCCGCCACGACGCCGCCCTCGAGGCCGGCGTTGATGGCGATCTGCTTCAGCGGGGCCTCGACCGCGACGCGCACGATGTTCGCGCCGGTGGCCTCATCACCCTCGAGCTCGAGCTTGTCGAACGCGGTCTTGCCCGCCTGGATGAGGGCGACGCCACCGCCGGCGACGATGCCCTCCTCGACGGCCGCCTTGGCGTTGCGCACGGCGTCCTCGATGCGGTGCTTGCGCTCCTTGAGCTCGACCTCGGTGGCCGCGCCCGCCTTGATGACGGCGACGCCGCCGGCGAGCTTGGCGAGGCGCTCCTGGAGCTTCTCGCGGTCGTAGTCGGAGTCCGACTTCTCGATCTCGGCGCGGATCTGGTTCACCCGGCCGGCGATCTGCTCGGCGTCACCAGCACCCTCGACGATGGTGGTCTCGTCCTTGGTGATGACGACCTTGCGCGCGCGGCCCAGCAGGTCGAGGTCGGTGGTCTCGAGCTTGAGGCCGACCTCCTCGCTGATGACCTGGCCACCGGTGAGGATCGCGATGTCCTGCAGCATGGCCTTGCGGCGGTCACCGAAGCCCGGCGCCTTGACGGCGACGGACTTGAAGGTGCCACGGATCTTGTTGACGATGAGCGTCGACAGGGCCTCGCCCTCGACGTCCTCGGCGATGATCACCAGCGGCTTGCCCGACTGCATGACCTTCTCCAGCAGCGGCAGGAGGTCCTTGACCGTCGAGATCTTGGAGTTGGCGATGAGGATGTAGGGGTCCTCGAGCTCGGTCTCCATGCGCTCGGTGTCGGTGACGAAGTACGCCGAGATGTAGCCCTTGTCGAAGCGCATGCCCTCGGTGAGCTCGAGCTCGAGCCCGAAGGTGTTGGACTCCTCGACGGTGATGACGCCTTCCTTGCCGACCTTGTCCATGGCCTCGGCGATGAGCTCGCCGATGGAGGCGTCGCCGGCGGAGATGCCGGCGGTCTGGGCGATCTGCTCCTTGGTCTCGACCTCACGGGCCGAGGCGAGCAGCTGCTCCGAGACGGCCTCGACGGCCTGCTCGATGCCCCGCTTGAGGGCCATCGGGTTGGCGCCGGCGGCCACGTTGCGCAGGCCCTCGCGGACCATCGCCTGGGCCAGCACGGTGGCGGTGGTGGTGCCGTCACCGGCGACGTCGTCGGTCTTCTTGGCGACCTCCTTGACCAGCTCGGCGCCGATCTTCTCGTAGGGGTCGTCGAGCTCGATCTCCTTGGCGATGCTCACACCGTCGTTGGTGATCGTGGGGGCGCCCCACTTCTTCTCCAGGACGACGTTGCGGCCCTTGGGACCGAGCGTGACGCGCACGGCGTCGGCGAGGGTGTTCATGCCCCGCTCGAGCCCGCGGCGGGCCTCCTCGTCGAAGGCGATGATCTTGGCCATGCTCTCGGGTTCCTCCCGTGATCGGGTGGTGGTGACCGCGTGGTGCCCGCGACGGACGAGCGGGGCCGGAGCGCTCTGGTCACGCACCGGCCGGCGCCCTCACCAGGCGGTCGACGTCTGTAGCACTCGGGGTTGCAGAGTGCTAGGTCAATGATTAGCACTCGGCCCCCTTGAGTGCAAATGGTTGGGCACAGGGTGCGCTGACGTGCATGATCACGGCATGGGTGCGGGGCTTCGCGGACGCGACCGGGTGCGCCAGGTGGTCAACGTGCTCACCCTGGCGACCCCCTTGGGGCTGCTCCTCGCGCGGCTGGGCCACGCGCGGCTGCACCCCGGACCACACGGCACGATCGTGGCCGCGGGGTATCGCTCGCGCTTCCCGGCGCCGCGCGCCCCGGCCCTGACGATCGGCGACGTGATCCTGCTGCGCCTGGACGACGCCGCGCTGGCGACCCGGCCCCAGCTGCTCGCTCACGAGGCGCGGCACAGCGTGCAGTGGGCCTGGCTGCTGGGCGTCGCCGGCTTCCCGCTGGCCTACGGGCTGGCCACGCTCTGGTCGCTGGCCACGGTGCGTGACACCGCCCTGGGGAACGTGTTCGAGCGGCGGGCCGGTCTCGTGGCCGGCGGCTACCTCGCACCCGAGCCCGACGGGCGCTAGGGCCGGAAGTCGCCGTCCAGCACCACCGTCACCCGGTTCGACCCGAAGTCGGCCGACTCGGTGACCGTGCCGAGTCCCAGATCGGCCGCCACGGCCTGGGCCGTGGCGCGCAGGGACGCGCTGCCGTAGAAGACCGTGGTGCCGCTCACGCCCCCGCGGTAGTTGCCGGTGCTGCGGATGGCCCAGCCGGCCGTCTTCAGCCGGGCTGCCCCCTTGCTCGCCAGGCCGCTGGTCGACGTGGAGTTCAGGACGGTGACGGGCAGGGTGCGGTCGGCAGTGGGCGCCGGGGTGGTCGGGGCGGGCGCCGCCGTCTTCGTGGTCGACCCCTTGGCGGTCTTGGCGGTCGACGGCGAGGAGCCGGCCTTGACGGTGCTGGACGCCGGCGCGTCCGAGCCGGTGAACCAGCCGCTCGCGAACCCCACGATGAGCAGGATCGCCACGGCGGCGACGAGCCACGGGATGGCCGACGTCGGGCCCTGGCTCGCCGGGCGGTGCGCGCCGCGGCGCTCGGGGAAGCCGGTGCTCATGCCGCGCACCCCCGGCAGCCGGCGCAGCCGGGCAGGGTCAGACCTGCAGGCCGAGTCGGCGCGCCGAACGCGCCCGCTGGCGCGAGGCGCGCATGCGACGCAGGCGCTTGACCAGCATCGGGTCGAACTCCAGGGCGTCCTGCCGGTCGATGAGGGCGTTGAGCACCTGGTAGTAGCGGGTGGCGGACATGTCGAACAGCTCGCGGATCGCCTGCTCCTTCGCGCCCGCGTACTTCCACCACTGCCGCTCGAAGGACAGGACCTCGCGGTCGCGCTCGGACAGCCCGCTGGCCACCGTGTCGGCGGTGCGGTCGGTCGTTGCGGCGTCCATGCTGACCCTCCTGCTCGGCGTGCGTTCCACGGTAGAGCGTAAACCACAGCGTTGTCATTCGCCGCACCCTCAGTCGATCGCGTGTCATGCCATCGTGTCGAGGATGGTCGAGATGTCACCCTCGGTGGTGTTGGGGTTGACGATGGCGAAGCGCGTGACGGTCTCCCCTTCGTGCGAGGTGGGGACGACGAACGCGAGGTTGGCGATGAGCAGGCGGTCGGACCACAGCTGGTACTGCTGCGGCGTCCAGCCCACGCGCCGGAACACCACGACGGAGGTGTCGGGCTCGCGCAGCAGCTCCAGGTAGTCGCGCCGCTCGATCTCGGCGGCGGCGAACCGCGTGACCTCGAGGGTGCGCTCGATGGCCTCGGTGTAGGCGTCGGTGCCGTGCGTGGCGAGGCTGAACCAGAACGGCAGCCCGCGGGCCCGGCGGGTGAGCCCCACCGAGTAGTCCGAGGGGTTGAACTCGGCCGCGTCGGTGAGCACGTCGAGGTAGCCGGCCTTCTGGGTGTGCGCGGCGCGGCCCTGCTGAGGGTCGCGGTAGATGAGCGCGCAGCAGTCGAAGGGCGCGAACAGCCACTTGTGCGGGTCGACGATGAACGAGTCACAGCGCTCGATGCCGGCGTAGCGGTGGCGGATGCTCGGTGCGGCCAGCCCGGCGCCGCCGTACGCACCGTCGACGTGGAACCACGCGCCCAGCTCGGCGCAGACGTCCGCGACGGAGTCGAGGGCGTCGACGATGCCGAAGTTCGTGGTGCCGGCCGTGGCCACGACGGCGAACAGCCCGTCGGCGCCGACGGTCTCCAGCGTGCGGCGCAGGTTCTCACCGGTGAGCCGCCCGTGCTCGTCGACCGGCACGCCGACGAAGTCGACGTCCATGACGTCGCACGCGCTCTTGATCGACGAGTGCGCCTGCGTGGTGCCGGCCACCTTCCAGCGGGCGGGCGGGTCGCCCGCACGGCTCACCTTGGCCGCGTGCCGCGCCGCGACGAGCGCCGAGAGGTTGCCGATGGTGCCGCCCGGCACGAAGACTCCCCCCGCCCCCTCGGGCAGCCCCACGAGGTCGCTGATCCACCGCAGGGCGGCGTTCTCGGCGTGCACGGCACCGGCACCCTCGAGCCACGAGCCGCCGTAGATGGACGACGCGCCCACCACGAGGTCGAACAGCGTGCTGGCCTCGGTGGGCGCGCACGGGATGAACGACAGGTAGCGCGGGTGGTCGGTGGAGATGCAGGCGGGGGCGAGCACCTCGGTGAACAGCTCGAGGGCCGTCTGGCCCCCGAGGCCACCGGCGGTGATGGTGCGGCCCGCGGCCTCGTCGAGCTCGGCGGCCGAGCGGGGCCCGTCGAGCGGCACCGGGTGCATCCGCGAGCGCTTGAGCGTGTAGTCGAGGACGGCCTGGCTCAGGGCCTCGACGTCGGAGTCGAATCGGTGCACGTGCGTGAGTGTAAGCAGCGCGCGGGCGGCTGCGAGATTCCGCTGCCGCCCGCGCGAAGGTCAGCCCAGGTCAGCCCAGGTCAGCCCAGGTCAGCCCAGGTCAGCCCAGGTCAGCCCAGGTCAGCCCGAATCAGCGGGGCAGCGCCAGGTGCTGGCCCACGAAGATGCGGTCGGGGTTGGAGCCCACGAGGCGCTTGTTCTTCAGGTACAGCGCGCGCCAGCCGCCGCGCACGTGCTGCTGAGCGGCGATCTTGCTCAGCGTGTCGCCCGAGCGCACGAGGTACTGGCCGCGCACCGCTCGGGTCGTCGCGACCTTCTTGGCGGCGCGGTGGGTGCGCGTGCGGTGCGTGACCTTGGCGGCGGCCTTCTTCTTCACCGTCTTCTTCACCGTGTGCTTGATCGCGGTGCGGCTGGTCGAGCGGCTCACGCGCGGCGCGCCGGCGGCGTCGGCGCGGCTCAGGCCGAGCTTGCGCGAGCACGACGGCCACGCACCCCAGCCCTGGGCGTCGAGCACGCGCTCGGCGATGACGATCTGCTCCGCGCGCGACGCGTGGTTGGCGGTGGAGGCGTAGGCGCCGCCACCGAACGCGCGCCAGGTGCTGGAGGAGAACTGCAGGCCGCCGTAGTAGCCGTTGCCGGTGTTGATGGCCCAGTTCCCGCTGCTCTCGCACTGGGCGAGGCGGTCCCACGTGGAGCCGCTGGCCGCGTGGGCCGGGCTGGCGAGGGCGAGGGGTGCGGCGACGACGGCGCCGGCCGTGGTGACGCCGGCGACGAGACGCGCGGAGCGGTTCGCAGCCGCGGGGGCGCGGTGACGAGGGGAGTACGAAGACATGGGTGACCTCTCACGGTGAGCGCCTTCGAGGTGAGCTGTCGGGTTCGGGTTCGTGAGTACCCGGCCAGTCGCGCTGGCTTCACCCCAAGACCACCGAAGCGGTCACGTACGTTGGGTCCCCCGCCTCCACCCACGGCGTGTATCTAGGAGCCGCGACCCGCTGGGTGGAGCTCGGCGCTGCGGGCGCGGTACGTCAGGACGACTCCACGACGGTACGTGAGGCCTCCGAAGATCACAACATGGTTACGTCACTTGGAGCATTGGCATGATCGCTAAGAGTGATCATCTTCTGCCGGTGGATCCCCCTCGATACAGTGCGCCGGTGCCGAGCCGACCCCTCAGCGACCTGGTGGAGCCCGGCTGGGCCCGCGCGCTCGAGGCGGTGGAGCCGCAGATCCGCGCGATGGGCGACTTCCTGCGGGCGGAGGCGGCCGCGGGGCACGGCTACCTGCCCGCCGGCGAGCACGTGCTGCGCGCCTTCCGCCAGCCCTTCGACGCCGTACGCGTGCTCGTCGTCGGCCAGGACCCCTATCCCACGCCCGGCCACCCGGTGGGCCTGTCGTTCTCGGTGGCACCCGGAGTGCGCCCGCTCCCGCGCAGCCTGCAGAACGTCTTCCGCGAGCTCGTCGAGGACGTCGGCTGCCCGCCGCCCGCCGACGGCGACCTGTCGCCGTGGTGCGATCAGGGCGTGCTGCTGCTCAACCGGGTGCTCACCGTCCGCCCCGGCGCGTCCGCGAGCCACCGGGGCAAGGGCTGGGAGGCGGTGACCGAGCAGGCGATCCGGGCGCTCGTGGCGCGTGGCGGCCCGCTCGTCGCCGTGCTGTGGGGACGCGACGCCCAGACCCTGCGGCCCCTGCTCGGCGACGTGCCGCGGGTCGAGAGCGCGCACCCGAGCCCGCTGTCGGCGTCGAGCGGCTTCTTCGGCTCGCGGCCGTTCAGCCGGGCCAACGCGCTGCTGGTGCAGCAGGGCGGTGCCCCCGTCGACTGGTCGCTGGGCTGAGCCGTGGCCGCCCGCGAGGTGCACCTGCTGCTGGTCGATGCCAGCGCCCGGCCGCTCGGGCTGCTCGGGCCGGTGGAGGCGCCCACGCCCTGGTGGCCCGACGTCGAGCCGGTGGTGCGGGCGGTGCGTGAGCGCTGGGACCTCGACGTCCAGGTGCTGCGGGTGCTGAGCGGCAGCTCACGTCCGCAAGCCGACGGCGACGCGGCAGAGGGCGGGGTGGTCACGTACCTGGCGCAGTGCCCGGGCGGCGCCGAGGGAGCCCCGCTGCGGGCCGCCGAACCGGGCCTCGTCGAGGCGGCGCTGGCCGGCGAACCGCTGAGAGCACCGTGGGCCCAGGTGGGCGGACCCGGCCGCATCGCCCGCTGGGCCGATGGGGTGCTCGCCGCCCGCGGTACGCCGCGCACCGGGCCGGTGGAGCAGGTCAAGACGTGGAACCTGTCGTCGATCCTGCGACTGCCCACGGACACCGGGCCGGTGTGGTGCAAGAGCGTGCCGCCGTTCTTCGCCCACGAAGCGGCGGTGATCGACCGCGTGGGACGCCGGCACGCCCGTCTCGTCCCGCAGGTGCTGGGCCGCGACGCGGCCACCGGCTCCATGCTGCTGGCCGACCTGCCAGGCACCGACCAGTGGCAGGCCCCGCTCGGGCGGCTGCTGCAGATGGTCGAGACCGTGGTCGACCTGCAGCACGACGCGGTGCAGTGGGTCGAGGAGCTGCGGCGCCTCGGGCTCCCCGACTGGCGAGGCCCCGCGCTCGCCTCGGCGCTGGCGGTGCTGTGCGGGCGCGCCGACGTCCGCGCGCAGCTCACCGCTCCCGAGCGGGCGGCGCTGGACGCGCTCGTCGCCGACCTGCCGCGCCGCGCGCACGAGCTCGCCGCCTGCGGCCTGCCGGACACCCTCGTCCACGGCGACCTGCACCCGGGCAACTGGAGGCACGGGCCATGTGGGCTCGTACTGCTCGACTGGGGTGACAGCGGCGTGGGCCACCCGATGCTCGATGGCCCGGCGTTCCTCGAGCGCGTGCCGCCAGCGAGCCGGGCCGACGTCCTGGCGGCGTGGACCGCGCGCTGGCGTCACCACGCGCCGCAAGCCGATGTGGCCCGCGCGATGGCCCTGGTGGAGCCGCTGGCCGCGTTGCGCCAGGCCCTGATCTACCAGGGTTTCCTCGACCGCATCGAGCCCGACGAGCGGGTCTACCACCGCGCAGACGTGCCGCGCTGGCTCCGCGCCGCGATCGCCATCGATCCAATATTTGGATGCGAGCAAACGTTGTAGTCACGGCTCGCGGCAGGTACAGTGATGATCATGAGCGCCCACCTCGCTGAGAACACCGCGAGCCCCTCCACCACCGACGCCGACCTCGACGCCCGGGCCGTGCAGGCCACCCTGGCCGCCTCCCGCGCCCTCATGGGCGTGATGGCGCGGTCGATGGCGAGCGTGCTCGACCAGATCACCCTGCCGCAGTTCCGCGTGCTGGTGCTGCTGTCGACGTCGGGCGCCCTGCGCACCGGCGCCCTGGCTGAGCGCAGCGGCGTCCACGCCTCGACCCTCACCCGCACAGCCGACCGCCTGGTGCGCGGGGGCTGGGTGCGCCGCCTGGAGAACCCGCTCAGCCGCCGCGAGGTGCTCATCGAGCTCACCGACGCCGGCGCCGCCCTGGTGCGCGAGGTGACCGAGCGGCGGGCGGCCGAGGCGGCCGAGATCCTCTCGCGCCTGTCGCCCGAGGGCCGAGAGCAGGTGCTCGCGGGCTTCGAGGCGTTCGCCACCGCGGCCGCTGAGCCGACGCCGCAGGACCTGCTGGTGCTCGGCGCCTGACCTGGCGCCGCTCAGACCTTCGCGCCCAGCTCCTCAGCTTCCGCCGACGCCTCGGCGCGGGACTGCTCGACGTGCTCCGCGACGGCGTCGGGGTGCAGCCGCACCGCCAACGCGATGGCGTAGATGACCGCCGTGAGGACGCCGATCACGAGGAACGACCAGCCGAAACCGATGACGTCCCGGCCGCCACCGTAGGGGCCGAGGTAGCTGATGACGGCGAGGCCGGCCATCCACGGCACCATCCAGCTCGCGCCCGAGCGCCACTCCATCTTCGCCTTGAGGTGGCCGGTGACGTGGAAGACACCCATGAGCACCAGGCCGATGAGCACGGCGACGAACAGCTTCCAGTTCACCCGCCAGCCGGCCCAGAACACGATCAGGTTCGAGGAGTAGAAGGCCAGCAGCGGGATGACGTCGCCGCCGATGAGGCGGAAGGTGCGCGGGTGGTCGGGCGCCTGGCGGCGCAGGGCCGCGAGCACCAGCGGGCCCGAGGCGAACGAGAGCACCGTGGCTGAGGTGATGAAACCGACCAGCTGCTGCCAGCTCGGGAACGGCAGGAAGATGATGAGCCCGACGACGAACGCCACGACGAGGCTGATCCACGGCACGCCACTGCGGTTGGTGCGAGCCAGCGACTCCGGGGCGTTCTGGTTGCGCGCCATGGCGTACGAGATGCGCGACGTCGTCGTCGTGTAGATCAGGCCGGTGTCGGCCGGCGACACGACCGCGTCGGCGTAGAGCAGCACCGCGAGCCAGGCCAGGCCGATCGCGCTCGCGATCGCGGCCAGCGGGCCGAAGTCGTTGGCGAACTGCAGCTTCGCCCAGCCACCGGACGACGACAGCGTGCCGGGGTCGACCGCCGCGATGAAGGCGAACTGCAGGGCCACGTAGATGATCGCCGTGATCACGACCGAGCCGATGACGGCGAGGGGCACGTTGCGCTTGGGGTTCTTGGTCTCACCCGCGAGCTCGACGCCCTGCCGGAAACCGAGGTAGGAGAACACGATCCCGGACGTCGCGATCGCCGTGAACACGCCTTGCCAGCCCTCGGGCCGGAAGCCGTGCGAGGTGAAGTTCTCGCCGTGGAACGACGTCACGAGGAACGCGACGATGACCAGCGTGATGATCGCGAGCTTCCACCAGACGAGGATGTTGTTGACCTTGGCGAACCACCGGACGCCCACGTAGTTGATGACGACGAACGCGGCCATCGCGATGACGGCGACGACGTAGCCGAGCGACGTCAGCGTGTGCACGATCTCGCCGTGCACGGTGTGCTTCTCGGTGAACGGTGCGTACTTCGTCGCGTACTGCAGGGCACCCTCGACCTCGATCGGTGCGACGGTGGCGCAGGCCAGCCAGGTGATCCACCCGGCCTGGTAGCTGGCGAACGAGCCGAACGACAGGTGCGGGAAGCGCACCACCCCGCCGGAGAGCGGGAACATCGTGCCGAGCTCGGCGTAGACCAGGCCGATGAGCAGGATCATGAGACCGCCGAGAGCCCACGAGATCATCGCCGCCGGGCCGGCCTCCTGCGAGGCGTTGAGGGCGCCGAACAGCCATCCGGAGCCGATGATCGACCCCACGCTGGCGAACAGCAGGCCGACCAGGCCCACGTCCCGCCGCAGTCCCTGCCGCCCGTCCGCTTCTTGAACGTCGCTGCTGCTGGTGCTCATCTGCGCCTCAACTCCTTGGTGGTGCGCGCCAGTTGTCGTGGGGCATCGATCCAACGCCAGCAACGTAGACCCGGTGGGCCGTTCGCGCCTTTCGAGATCATCTGCGGGGGTGGGGGTGATCGGCGTGCGGCCGGGACGCGACCATGGGGACATGTCGCAGACCGCCGATGCCTGGACCTCGCCCTGGCGCCGCTACGTCGCCCTCGGTGACAGCTTCACCGAGGGCCTCGAGGACCTGACGGACGACGGCACCTACCGCGGCTGGGCCGACCGGCTCGCCGCGCTCCTGGCCGCTGCGGCACCGGGCGACGCGTCCTTCGGCTACGCCAACCTCGCCGTGCGCGGGCGGCTGCTCGGCCAGATCCTCGGCGAGCAGGTGCCGGCGGCCCTCGAGCACGGCGCCGACCTCGTGAGCCTCGTGGGCGGGGGCAACGACATCCTGCGCCCCGGCAGCGACCCCGACGCGCTGGCCGCCGACCTCGAGCGCGCGGTGGAGCGACTGCGGGCGTCGGGCGCCGACGTCCTGCTGGCGACTCCGGTCGACCCGGTGCAGTCGCCCATCATCAACCTGACGCGCGGCAAGGCGGCGGTGTTCGGCACGAGCATCTGGTCGATCGCCCAGCGACACGGTGCGTACGTCATCGACCTGTGGGGCATGAGGTCGTTGCAGGACAGGCGGATGTGGGCCGCCGACCGCATCCACCTCACCACTGGGGGGCACGAGCGCGTGGCGCGCTACGCCGCGGACGTGCTCGGGCTGCGCGGCGACGGCAGCTGGCACGAGCTGCTGCCACCGGCGCCCGCGCGGGTGCGCCGCGAGGCGTGGCGTGAGGACGCCCAGTGGCTGCGGCAGTACGTCGGGCCGTGGGTGGGTCGCCGCCTGCGCCGGCAGTCGTCCGGTGACACCGTGCAACCCAAGCGCCCGCGACCCGAGCCGCTGCAGCCTCCAGGGGACTGACCGGTGCGCGACGAGCAGCGCCTGCCGACGCGGACGCCGGAGTCCCGCGCCTTCGCCGAGCGCGTGCAGACCGTCATGGCGCTCACGGCGCGGCTCAACGCGCTGCCGTTCGACGACCTCGCGGGCCGACGCGGGCTGCTGGCGGAGATCTTCGGCCAGCCGCTGCCGGAGTCGCTGACGGTGCTGCCGCCGTTCTACTGCGACTACGGGCTGGGCTCGTCGTTCGGCGAGCGCGTCTTCGTCAACCAGGGCTGCTTCTTCCTCGACTTCGGCGGCATCACGATCGGCGACCGGGTGCTCATCGGGCCGCGCGTCACGCTGAGCACCGCCGGGCACCCCGTGGAGCCCGAGGAGCGGTTCGACTTCATCACCCACGCGCCGATCGTCATCGAGGACGACGTGTGGATCGGGGCTGCGGTCACCGTGACGCCCGGGGTGACGATCGGCCGCGGGTCGGTGGTCGGCGCCGGGGCCGTCGTCGCGAAGGACGTGCCACCGATGAGCGTCGTGACGGCCACGAGCGCGGTCGAGCGGCGGAGGCTGGGGAACTAGCCCAAGGCGCGGACGGCGTTCGAGGGGCTCGGGCGCCCCATGACGCCGGCGAGCCAGACGCTGGTGGCGACCAGCGCCTCGAGGTCGACGCCCGTCTGGATGCCGAGACCGTGCAGCTGCCAGACGAGGTCCTCCGTGGCGAGGTTGCCCGTGGCCGACTGGGCGAACGGGCAGCCGCCGAGGCCGCCCGCCGAGGCGTCGACCGTCGTGATGCCCTGCTGCAGCGAGACCAGGGTGTTCGACAGCGCCTGACCGTAGGTGTCGTGGAAGTGCACGGCCAGCTGTGCCCGCGGCACACCGGCGTCCGCGAGCGCGTCGAGCAGCCGGACGACCTGGCCCGGCGTCGCGACGCCGATCGTGTCGCCGAGCGAGATCTCGTGACAGCCTTGCTCGCGCAGCGCGACGACGACGTCGACCACCGCGGCCGGGTCGACGTCGCCTTCCCACGGGTCACCGAAGCACATCGAGACGTAGCCGCGCACCGAGCGGCCGGCCGCCAGGGCGCCCGACACGACGTCGGCCGACATCGCGAGCGCCTCGTCGCGGGAGGCGTTGAGGTTCTTGCGCGCGAAGGACTCTGTGGCGCTCACGAACACCGCGAGCTCGGGGACGTCCCGGGCCAGCGCCCGCTCCAGCCCGCGCTGGTTGGGCACCAGCACCGGTGCGCGCACGCCGGCGAGCGGGCCGGTCGACAGCGGCCCGAGCAGGTCGAGGAGCTGCTCGGCGTCGGCGAGCTGGGGCACCCACTTCGGGTGCACGAAGCTGGTGAGCTCGACGGCGGACAGCCCCGTGGCGACCAGGCGGCGCACCAGCTCGGCCTTGACCTCGACCGGCACGACGGCCGCTTCGTTCTGCAGGCCGTCGCGGGCCCCGACCTCGTAGACGGTGACGCGGTCGGGCAGACCGGACATCGGAGACAGTTGGGGCGATCGCACGGCCTACTCCTTGGTCAGTGGGTGCGGGCCGACCTTACGCCGGGGCAGAATGCGCACGTGATTCAGTCCACTCCTGACGGCAACCGGCCGACGCTGGCCGAGACCTTCGCCGAGCTCGCCCGCCTGGTGCACTCGCAGCCGGGACTGGACGAGGTGTGCCAGGCCGTCGTCGACGCCGCCACCCGGCTGGTGCCCGGCTGCGACCACGCCAGCATCATGCTGCGCGAGCGCGGCCGGTTCCGCACCGCCGCGTCGAGCGACGCCATCGGGAGCCGCGTCGACGAGCTCGAGCGCGAGGTGGGCACCGGGCCGTGCGTCGACGCCATCGAGACCGAGTCCTACCAGCTCGACGCCGACATCGCGGAGCACTCGCGCTGGCCCGCGCTCGCCGAGCGGGTGCTCGCGGAGACTCCGGTGCGGGGTATGGCGGGCTACGGCTTGCTCGTCGACGGCCGCAAGACCGGTGCGCTGAACCTGTTCTCCGACACACCCGGCGCGCTGACGGCGGAGTCGGCCGACGCCGGCGTTGTGCTGGCGTCGTTCGCCTCGGTGGCCCTCGGCGGCTCGTCGAGCCACGAGGAGGCGCGCACGCTGTCGGAGGGCATGGCCAGCAACCGCGAGATCGGCATGGCGATCGGCCTGCTCATGGCGGCGCACGGGCTGAGCGCCGAGGAGGCGTTCGCGACCCTGCGCAAGGCCTCGTCGCACCTGAACCGCAAGATCTCTGCCATCGCTCGCGAGCTCGTCGAGAACGAGGGCGTGCACCCGCCGTCCCGCGAGTAGGGGCTCACCGGCGGCGAGCGGCGAGCGCGGCGGCGAGGCTGGGCGCGAGCGGGAGGCGCGGCAGCAGCGTGGCCTGCAGCGCGTGGTAGACGTCGGGCTTGCCCGACCACACGGTGTGCGCCGGCCGCTGGTCGGGGTCGAGCTCGTGCCACCAGCTGCCCCGCGCGTCGTCGAGCAGGTGCTCGCGGGCGTACTGCCACCACTCCTCGTAGTGCTCGCGGTACCTGGCCTCGCCCGTGACCTGGTAGAGCACCGCAGCCGCCGAGATGGCCTCGGCCACCACCCAGTGCATGCGCTGGCGCACCACGGGCACGCCGTCCCAGTCGACGGTGTAGACGAACCCCGGGTTGCCGTCGGCGGCCCACCCCTCGCCGACCGCGGTGTCGAACAACGCGCACGCGGCGGGAACGAGCCACGGCTCGGCGGCGACCTCGGTGGTCACTGCGCCGGTGGCGCCGGTGGCATCGGTGGCGCCGGTGGCGTGCAGCGCCAACGCGGCATCGAGGTGCACGAGCAGCCGCGACCACTCCAGGCCGTGCCCGATCGTGGCGCCGTAGGGGCGGAACGGGTCAGCCGGGCTGTCGCGCGCGTAGTCGGGCTGGGGGGTCCAGTCGGCGGCGTAGTGCTCGGGCACGCGCCAGCCGGCCGCGCGGGCCTCTCGGCCCACGAGCCGATCGGCGATCCGGGTGGCGCGCGCGAGCCAGACGGTGTCGCCCGTGGCGTCGGCCGCGGCGAGGAACGCCTCGACCCCGTGCATGTTCGCGTTGGCGCCCCGGTAGGGCTCGGGGGCCGACCACGCGGCGTCCCAGGTGTCGACGAGAGCCCCTGCGTCGTCGTCCCAGAAGTGCTGCTCGATGACGTCGATGGCTTGGCGCAGAAGGGTTTTCGCGCCAGGTCGTGCCGCCTGCACGGCCGTGCTGGCCGCCAGCAGGACGAACGCGTGGTCGTAGGCGCTCTTGCGCGTCTGCGTGGGCTTGCCGTCGGCGTCGACCGCTGACCACCAGCCGCCGTGCTCGTCGTCGTGCAGCAGGCCGGTGAGCGCCTCCAGCCCGCGGTCGCAGAGGGCTCCGGCGCCCGGGACGTCGAGCAGCTCGCCCAGGCCGAACACGTGCGTCATGCGCGCGTTGACCCACAGGTGCAGCGGCTGGGACGCGTCCAGCCGACCGTCGTCGTCCAGCCACCCGAAGCCGCCGCGCGGGTCGACCGCCTGCTCGGCGAACCGCAGGAGGCGCCGCCCCTCGGCGTCGAGGAACGCCGTCACACGAGCACGCCGGAGGTGCGCAGGCCGTAACCGTCGGGCACGTCCGCCGGGTCGGTGCCGCGCTCGACGATGCGGTTGGCCTCGTCGACGAAGACGACCTGCGGCCCCCGGTCACGCGCCTCGGCGTCATCGAGCAGGCCGTAGGCGATGACGATGACGACGTCACCCGGGTGCACGAGGTGCGCCGCCGCGCCGTTGACGCACACCACGCCGCTGCCCCTTTCGCCCTCGATCACGTACGTCGTCAGCCGAGCGCCGTTCGTGACGTCGACGACGTCGACCTGCTGGCCCGCGAGCAGCCCGGCGGCGTCGAGCAGGTCGGCGTCGAGCGTGAGCGACCCCACGTAGTGCAGGTCGGCCTCGGTGACCGTGGCGCGGTGGATCTTGCCGAGCAGCATGGGGCGCAGCATCAGGGGTCCGATTCGTCAGGGCGCGGGCAGTTCGCCCCCAGGGTAGTGCGGGTCGCGAGGCCGCTCAGAGCAGGCGAGCCGGGCCGTTGACCGTGACGCCCACGAGCTCGCCGACCGACGGCGCGGTGCTGCCGGGCAGTCGCGCCAGCACCTCGACGTCCGCGGGCTCCAGCCGCAGCCGCACCGACGCGTCGTGCCCGTGGTAGCTGACCTCGACCACGCGGGCGCGCAGCGGTGCCGACTCGGCCGACGCGAGCGCGATCTGTTCGGGGCGCACGAGCACCAGCCCGCTACCGGACCACGGCTCACCGACCAGGGGCAGGTCGCCGAGCGCTGAGCTGGCGGTGGTGCCGGAGACCTCGGCAGGCAGTACCACGGCGGCCCCGACGAACTCGGCCACGCCGCGGTCGACCGGCGCCTCGTAGACCTCGCGCGGCGTGCCGACCTGCGCCACGCGGCCTGAGCGCATCACCGCGACCTGGTCGGCGAGCGACAGCGCTTCGTCCTGGTCGTGGGTGACGAGGATCGCGGTGGCTCCCGTCGCCTGCAGCGCCTGGATGACCGCGCGTCCGGTCTCCTCGCGCAGGCCGGCGTCGAGGGAGGAGAACGGCTCGTCGAGCAGCACCACGCGCGGCTCGGGAGCCAGCGCGCGCGCCACGGCCACCCGCTGCTGCTGGCCGCCCGACAGCTCGTGCGGGAAGCGGCGGGCCACCCCGGCGGGCAGGCCGACGAGGTCGAGCAGCTCCTCGACCCGCCGTCCGGAGCGGCGCGCGCGGCGGTCGAGGCCGAAGGTGATGTTGCGCGTGACGTCGAGGTGCGGGAACAGCGCGCCCTCCTGGGCGACGTAGCCCACCCGGCGCCGCTCGGTGGGCACGGCCGTCGTGGGATCGGCCACCAGCTCACCGCCGAGGCGGATCAGGCCGGCGTCCGGGCGCAGGAAGCCGGCGACCAGCCGCAGCAGGGTCGTCTTGCCGCAGCCGGACGGCCCGAGCACCGCCGTGGTGCTGGCCTGCGCGACCTCCAGGTCGACGCCGACGAGCACCGGCAGGTCGTCGAAGCTCTTCTGCAGGCCGTGCACGGTGACCGACATCATGCGGTGGACGACCTCCGGGCCTCGCGGGTGAGCAGGAACGTCGCCGGCAGCGAGATGAGGATCATCATCGCGGCGTAGGGCGCCGCCGCACCGTACGCGATGCTGCTGCTGTTGCTCCAGAACTGGGTGGCGAGCGTCTGCGTGCCGATCGGCGAGAGCAGCAGCGTGGCCGTCAGCTCGGTGGCCACGGCGATGAACACCAGCGCCGCGCCGGCACCCAGCCCCGGAGCGATGAGCGGCAGCGAGACCCGGCGGAACGTGCCCCACCGGCTGACGCCCAACGAGTGCGCGACGTCGTCGAGGATCGGCGGGGCCTGCACGATCGCCGCTCGCGCGCTGACCACCCCGCGCGGCAGGAACATCGTCACGTAGGCCAGCACGAGCAGCAGCGTGGTCTGGTACACCGGCTGGGCGAACCGGATCGCCACCGTGACCAGCGCGAGCGCCACGACGATGCCGGGCAGCGCGTTGGCGGTGTAGGTGCCGCGCTCGATGAGCGTGGTGGTCCAGCGCGGGTAGCGGACGGCGAGCCACGCCACGGGCAGCGCGGCCACCACCGTGAGGGCCGCGGCCCCTGCGCCGAGCGCGAGCGACGTCACCGTGGTCGACACGAGCGAGCCCACCGGGAAGGCGGTGGACGAGCCCGACACCAGCCAGTGCACGAGGCTCGCCACCGGGACGCCCAGCGCCAGCACGGCCAGCAGCGCCAGGGCGAGCAGGGCGAGCGGCAGCCACGGGCCGAGTCGCACCCGCTCGATCTGCCGCCGGGCGCCGCTGCCGACCCGGGCCAGCCGGGCGTGCCCGCGCGCCCGCTGCTCACCGAGCAGCAGCACCAGGCAGCAGAGCACCAGCACCCCGGCGAGCATGTTGGCCGCCGGGCCGTTGAACGACGAGCGGTACTGGTCGTAGATCGCCGTGGTGAACGTCGGGAACCGCAACAGCTGCAGGGCACCGAACTCGGCCAGCAGGTGCAGGCCGACGAGCAGCGAGCCGCCGAGCAGGCCGGGGCGCAGCTGCGGCAGCACCACGCGCCAGAAGGTGCGCCACCGGCCGTGGCCGAGGGCGGCCGCTGTCTCCTCCAGCGCGGGGTCGAGACCACGCAGGGTGGACGCGACCGGCAGGTAGACCAGCGGGAAGTACGACATCGTCACGATCAGCACCGCGCCGGCGAAGCCCTCGACCTTCGACGTCAGCGAGACCCAGCCGTAGCTGTTGACGAACGCCGGCACCGCCAGCGGCGCGACGAGCAGCGCGTTCCAGACCTGGCGCCCCGGCAGGTGGGTGCGCTCGACGAGCCAGGCGGCCGCCGTCCCGATCACGGCGGAGGCGACGACACCGCCCACCACCAGCCGCACGGTGTTGACGAGCAGCTCGCCCACGCGGGGCCGCACCAGCAGGCGCCACGCCTCGTCCCACCCGGTGCTCACGGCGTAGACGACGACGAACACGAGGGGCACGAGGGCCAGCGCGAGCACCGGCAGCGACAGCCCGAGCACGACAGCCGGGGGACGCCGTCCGCGCGCGTCGGCACGGCGACGCGCCGCACGCCCCCTCACCGGGGCGGACGGCGCGTCGATCGCGGGGAGGGAGGCGCTCAGAGCAGACCCGCCTGGCGCATCAGCTCCACGACCTGCGGACCGTTGAGGGACGCCACGTCGAGCGTGGGCGCGTCCAGGCTCTTCAGCGGCGGCAGCGCGGGGTTGGCGGGCACACCACTGCCCACGGGGTACTCGAGGGCGTCGCTGTCGGCGAGGATCTTCTGCCCCTTCTCGGAGGTGAGGAAGGCGACGAGCTGCTGCGCCTCGTCCTGGTGCTTGCTGGACTTCAGCACCCCGGCGCCCGAGACGCTGACGAACGCACCCGGGTCCTGGTGGCCGAAGAAGTGCAGCTTGACGTTCTTGCTGTTGTCACCGGCCTCGGCCTGGTCCTTGTACCAGTAGTAGTGGTAGATGACGCCAGCCGCGATCTCACCGGAGTTCACCGCGCGCATGACCGCACCGTTGCCCTGGTAGATCTTCGCGTTGGTCTTCAGGCCCTTGAGCCACTGCTCGGTCGCCGCCTCGCCCTTCAGCGCCAGCACGGCGCTCACGATGGCCTGGAAGTCCGCGCCGCCGGCCGCGATGCCGACCTTGCCCTTCCACCTCGGGTCGGCCAGGTCGAGCAGCGAACCCGGCAGCTCGGCGTCCTTCACCTGCGTGGGGTTGTAGGCGAGCACCGTGGCGCGGGCGGCGAAGCCGACCCAGCTCTTGTCGGACGGCGTGTAGCGCTCGGGCACGTTCGACAGCGCCTCGGAGCCGACCGTGGCGAACAGGCCCTTGCCGTCGACGAGCGTCATGGCGGGCGAGTTCTCGGTGAGGAACACGTCGGCCGGCGAGGCCGAGCCCTCCTGCACCAGCTGGTTGGCCAGCTCGAAGTCCTCGCCGTTGCGCATCTGGACCTTGATGCCGGTGTCCTTGGTGAACCCGTCGACCATCAGCTTGATGAGGTCCTCGTGCTGGGCGTTGTAGAGCGTCAGCGTGGGCTTGTCACCGCCGGACGCGGCGCCGGAGCCGCCACCGCAGGCGGCGAGCACCAGGCCGGCCGCGGCGACGGACGCCACGGCGGCGGCCACGCGCAGGCCAGGACGGCGGGAGGCTCGCTGACGGACGGGGGTAGGACGCAGGCGCACGGCACTCTCTCTCACGACGGGAGGGTCAGGGGGTCGTCCGGTGAGGCAACATAGGTGAGGCTCACCTAAGTCGAGGGTAGAGGCTGACCCGGTCACCGACCAAACCGGCGCCGGGACCATTGGCCCTGCGATCCGGCGCCCGCGACCGGCAGGGTCGAGCCGAGGGAGGACCACCATGACCACCAGCCCCACCGCCCGCGAGATCGTCGTCGGCATCGACGGCTCCACCGTCAGCGACCTGGCCGTCACGTGGGCTGCCGGCGAGGCGACGCGCCGCCGGCTACCGCTGCACGTGCTGCACGCGTACCCGTGGGAGACCGTCTACCCGCGGGCCGGCGGGCTGCCGCTGCCGGGCCAGGAGCTCATGGCCATCGAGGCGGCGCGCCGCGACGCCGCCGAGGCGCTCGTCGAGCACACCCAGCAGCAGCTGCGCCGCACCCACCCGGACCTCGAGGTGCGCACCACGACGGCGGCTGGCTCGCCGTCCGGCATGCTCGTCGACGCCTCGCACGGCGCCGACACCGTCGTGGTGGGCGCGCACGGCGCGGGCTGGCTGCACGACCTGGCGCTCGGCTCGGTGTCGCTGGCCGTGGCGGCGCACGCGGCGAGCCCGGTGGCCGTCGTCCACACTCCCGCGGACGCCGACCGACTGCGCTCCGGCATCGTCGTCGGCGTCGACGACGCGCCGCAGGGGCAGCGCGCGCTCGAGTACGCGTTCGCCCGTGCCGCCGAGCGCGACGCGGAGATCACCGCCGTGCACACGTGGTGGATGGACACGCTCGTCGCGCCGCCGCTGATGGCTGCCTGGGAGGACGTCGACCAGGCCGAGGGCAAGCTGCTGCGCGACACCCTCGCGCCGTGGCAGGAGCGCTACCCGGACGTCAAGGTGCGCTGGGTGCTCGTCCAGGGCCACCCGGCGACGTCCCTGGTGCGCGCGAGCGAGTCGGCCGAGCTGCTCGTGGTGGGAAGCCGGGGCCGCGGAGGCTTCGCGAGCCTGCTGCTCGGCTCGGTGAGCCGCGGGGTGCTGCACCGCGCGAGCTGCCCGGTGGTCGTCGCGCGCTGAGGGCGGCGCTGGCATGCTGCGAGCGTGCGTGATCTGACGCCGTCCGACGCCGAGCGCGCCCTGGCGCAGCCCCCTACCGGCGAGCGTAGCGAGAGAAGTTGCTGCGGCAACAACTGACATGGCTGTCGGTGGTCTCTTCTAGGTTGGTGGGCATGGAGAACACCGCCCT
>NZ_LMER01000014.1:0-14779 GCF_001426435.1 Angustibacter sp. Root456
ACACCACGAGAGGGGTCCACTTTCACACGACGCCAGGGGGTCCGTTTTCACCCGTCGTTGACAACTGGGTTGGTAGGCGGAACGATCGTTCCGGTGGTCGTGCACGATTGTTCCGGTGGTCGTGCACGTTCGTTCCGGTACCTCTGCACGTTCGTTCCGGTGGTCAGCCCCTAGTACCGGAACGAGCGTTCCGGTGGTCGGCTCTGGGGGTACCGGAATGCTCGTTCCGGTGGTCTGCTCTGGAATGGTCAGCCGGTAGTGGTCCGCGCTGCCGGTGCCGACGCTCTCGCGTGTGCGCTCGATCCATCCAGCATCCCTGCCGACACCCAGCCACTTCCTCACGGTGCGCTCGGTGGCACCGAGCCCCTCAGCCACCCTCGACTGAGAGACTCGGATGCTCGTCCCGTCCGCATCGGCGTAGGTGGCGAAGGCGAGCAGCACCGCACAGACAGGCAGCGGCAGACGCGAGCCACGGAGCAGGGCTGTCTCCCACTCCACCTTGAACGGTCTGGGCCTAGCCACTGGCCCTCACCTCCTCGCCGTTGTTGAGCTCGTCGCCCTGGTCTAGCCAGGCGTCTAGCTGGCTCTCCAGCTCGGCGAGCGTCTGGGCATCGGGCAGGCCCGCGCTCTGCCGCCAGCTCTCGAAAGCGGCCTCGACGTCAGCGGGCGTCACTGGCCCTTGCCCTTCGCTAGCGCATCAGCTCGCCGTCGAGATCGCTCACCCTCCAGCCAGTCGCGGTGGCAGGGTCGGCACCTGTCCATCAAGACCACTCCCGGCTGACTCCTCCGCCGCTTGAAGTCCCAGCCGGCCTTCCACTTGCCGCAGTCTCGGCACAGCTTGATCCGCTTCCCCTTGATCCAGACTTCACTCACTGTCGGTTCTCCCTTCGTCGTTGCTCGTGCATCTGTTCGCGCTCTCCTCGCTCCGCCCACAGCCAAGGCCGCTGGTGCCCCGGCTGGCAGTCGAAGCCCCCGAGCAGCACCCACTCGTAGACCGCGAGCCGTCGAAGCTCGGGCAGGGTGAGGCTGGCTCCGGTCTGTGCCAGGGCGAGGAGTGACTGAGTGCTCATGTGGGCTTCCCTTTCGTCGTGCTGGTGCGTGTGCTGTGTGCCCTCATGCGGGCGTGAAGAAGCCCCCACCGGCAGGAGCGCCGACAGGGGCTAGGTGGCCCCGTCCGAGGGCCTCGTGGTCGATGCCAGACAGCCAGGGCCAGCGAGCTCGGCGGACTAACTCACTGGCCCCGGCGTCTGGGTCTAGTGGGCCGTCAGACCCCGGCAGGTTCAGCCTTCGATGCGGCTGGAGAACGTGAAGCGGGCAACGACCTGGCGAGCCAGTCGAGCCTCAGCGCCGATGCTCACCACGGTTGCGCTCTCGACGCGGCCCAGCCCAGCGGCAGCTCGTCCAGCCTGGCGCTCGACAGCCTCGCGAGCCTGGCTGGTGAGAGCCTCGCCGCTCCACTCACCTCGCCGGGGGCCGACAGCCGCGATAGTGAAGGTCACCTCAACTTCGGCGGTGCGCTTGCCGCTGGCCTCCTGCACGTTCACGAGCCGCTGGCTATCGACGTATCCGCGGATGCTGGCGAGCGTCGCACTCGCGTCGCCGTTGTGGCCCATGCGGACGCCAGCCTCAGCTCGCGAGATGAAGCGGTCCTGGGCAGCCTCGGCGGCAACCGTCTGGGCGAAGCGGCTGACGCGCCAGCTCGGCACCGATCCCACGACCGGCTCGGCGAGGAAGCCCGAGCGCACGTCGATACGCAGGCGGTCGCTCACCACGGCGCCGCTCTCGACGTACTCGCCGATGCTGTCCACGCGGGCGAAGGTCTGGGCCTGCGCGAGCTTGGCCTCGATCCCGTCCGTTCGAGCCTCGCGGTGCAGCTTGGTCCGGTAGAAGGCCACCTCCACGGCACCGGCCACGGTGCCATCGTGCACGTCGGCCTTGCTTGCCTTCGGCTGGTGAACGTAGGCCACCGGCAGGCTGTCGCTGTCCGGCAGCTCGGAGGGCAGCTTCTCGCAGACGTGCACCGGCACGCCCAGCGCCTCGCTCAGCGTCGGAGCGAGCATCTCGGCGAGGTCGGGGGTGAAGCTCTGGCGACGCTCGGCGGTCTGCACCTGGCGCCTGGCTGCCTTCGCGAGTAGAGCAGTCCGCTCCACCTCACGGTCAGCTCGGCTCAGCTCCTCGGCAGTCACGCTCTCGTCGCCAGCGGACAGACGATCACGCAGGTTCTCCGCCTCACGCTCGGCTCGCTCCTGCTCCTCGACACGCTGGGCGTGCAGGGCCTTGGCGTCAGCCAGGGCCGACTCCTCGGTGGTGGTCGAAGCCTTGCGGGTACGGCTTGCGGTGGTGCTCATTGGTGGTAGTGCTCCTTTGCTGTGATGGATGCCCCAGCTCTCTGCCGGGGCCTGTGTGCCCTGCTGCGGGCATGAGAAAGCCCCGCTCCGGTAGGTCCAGAGCAGGGCTTGGGTAGGTAGTGCTGTCAGAGGTGTGTGGGGCGTGGTCTGAGGCCCTCAATGGCCTTGCTGGGGTGTCTGTACCTGTGAAGGCCAGATGACCCCCGAACCCCAGTCCCACACCCCTCTCAGGGGGTGTCCCGGTCGATGCGCCAGACGATCGCCAGCCCATCGGATGCGCTCGCGTAGAGAGGCCGTCCATCGGCACCAGTCAGCTCGAAAGGATCAGAGCAGACCGACCGACCCTCACTGATCCGCTGGTGCCGGTCGAAGGCTTGCCCGCTGGCGAAGGTGCGGTGGCAGCCTGAGCAGTGGCCTGTCCGGTTGCCCACCTGTCGCCACCACTGGCCGCAGGCCCCGTGTGTCGTGGGCTTGCCTCTCGCCGGAGCCTCTAGTTCGAGGCGCTCCAGTGTTGCTGCTCTCACTGGCGAGCCCGTCGCCCGTTGCTGGCGATGTCCTTGAGCACGTCCGCCTCTCGGTAGAGCACCGAGTGCCCGAGCTTGAGCCCCTCGACTGGCTCTCGTCCCTCAGCCCGCCAGTTGCGAGCGGTGCCGACAGTGACGCCGTGCAGGTGCGCCAGCTCGCGCACCGTCATGTAGTTGGTTCCCTCGATCATGATCATCGACTGCTCCTGTTCTGCCCTCAACCGGGCATGACAAAGGGCCAGTCCGTGCGGACTGGCCCTCGGCTGGGTTAAGCAGCAGAGTCGTCAAGCGTGAGCTGACTACATCTGCTCACCTATAGATAGGCTTCACTGATGGCCTGACCTCAACAAACGTCCCTTAGCGTCCTTGTCTGCGTCGTCCCATGCGGAGAGCACTCGACCGACCGCTGCCAGCCTCATGGGCAGGCCGGTTTCCTCGGCCAGCCGATCCTGTTCCCGGACGCTGAGGTTCCTGGACTCGATGAGACGCGCAATCTGCCGCTGCTCCTCGGCCAGCCGATCTGGGTCGACCTGCCAAGAACCCCTCTTGACCATGACGGCGTGCCAAGGATTGACGCAGCTCTGTGCCTCGCACGTTCCCTTGATCACCTTCTCTACCGACGGGCTGTTGCGGAAGATGGTCCAGAGCACTCGTCGCACCTGTCGCTTCTTCCTTTGGATTTGGACCACGGCCCTGCCGTCGGCCTCGTGGGCGCCGAGCCAGAACCAATGAGAGTCGCGGTTGCGCTGTGGATCGGCGAGCTCGCCGACGATGACGTGCCCGCCGCGTGTGTTGTTGGAACGTTGGGTCGGACGCTCATCAAGCGCGATTTGGACTCTCCGCATGATGCGTTCCACCCGATCGGGTTGCGCCGCCTCTCCGCCCGTAGGCCGCCGGACTGACTTTTCAACGTCGGCTCGCATCACAGGATCGGCAGGCTGTCGACTCCGGAAAGGTCGGTTCACCGTTCGCTCCCAGTCGCTCGGAGGGTGATGTCAAGCTGAGTGGCACTTGGCTTGCGTCGTCCCCTTCCTCTTGGAAGTAGCCGAACCGACTCGATCACCGACTCGACGACCGCGCGCAACCGATCTGTCGGCATGGCGTCAAGCTCCTGCCAGACGTACTCGGTATCTCGCAGCCCGGCCAGCACGTCGGTACGTCCGAGTAGACCCATCTCGCGCTCGACCTCCTCCAGCCGCTCGCGCAGCCGAGCGGTGCCAGCCTGCATCTGCGAGCGAGACAGCAGCCCGTCCGCGTAGTCAGTGGCGAGAGCCTCCAGCCGCTCGTGCAGGCCGTGCTCCTCAGCTCGCAGGGCCGCAGGGTCGCCAGCCTCAGACGCTGGCGCCAGCCACCGCAGCCAGAAGCTCGGCTCCTCCAGAGCCTCCACCACTCGCCGCAGCACGAGCGACTCCACGAAGTCCGCCTGGTGCGAGACGCAGCCGGAGCGGCGGCAGGTGTAGACGAGATACGCGCCATCGTCTCCCTTGCGCCCACCGCGCCAGCCAGCCTTCACCCCGGCACCGCAACGGCCACAGGTGGCGAAGCCCGTCAGTAGGTTCACGTCGGCAGCGAAGCCTCCAGCCTTGCGGCGAGAAGGGCTGGTGAGGACGTGCACCACGGCTCGGTACGTCTGCTCTGGCACGAGCGGCTCCCACGAGCCAGGGCCTACCTCCTCACCCCGGTACGCGCTGATCCCAGCGTTACGGGGGTTGAGCAAGATGTGCCGCACCGTAGGTGTGTCCCACTCGCCGGAGTAGGTGGAGCCGTCAGCTCGGGACTGTCCAGCCTTCGTGGTGGTGAAGCCCGATGCGTTGAAGTCCGCTGTCACCGATGCGAGCGAGCGACCGTCGAGCACATCGGCGTACGCCTTTCTCACCACGGCAGCCTCAGGCTCCCTGGGAGAGCCGTCGCGCTCGTAGCCGAAAGGCCTCGTAGACCACTGGGGACGGCCTGCCTTGGCTCGCTGTTGAGCGGCGAGCCGCTGGCGCTCAGCCTTGCGCTCTACCTCCTGGCGAGCGACTGCGGCGAGGATGCGAGCGACCATGCGGCCTGAGTCCGTGGTCAGGTCGATGTCGCCCGTGGCGGTGGCGATGCCCACGCCCTTGTCCACGGCAAGCAGGATCAGCTCCTCTAGGTCCGTCATCGTGCGAGTGATGCGGTCTAGGTGCCAGGTGAGCACCACGTCTACCTCGCCAGCCTCCACGAGCCCGAGCACCTGGCTCCAGCCTGGCCGCTGGCTGGCCTTCACAGTGGACGCGCTTACGGTGTCCTGACGGACGCCCACCACTTCCCAGCCGCGAGCTAGCGCGAGAGCTCGGCAGGCTTCCTCCTGGCGCTCCAGCCCTGCACCTTCGCCGGTGCGGTCCTGGCTCATGCGGAGGTAGAGCACAGCTCGCTTGCTGGAGCTGGCAGAGCTGGCGCTGGGCTTCGTGGTCCTGGGCATGGCGAGCAAGATACTCCCACACTGAAAGCGCGGGCACCCCAACTACTGGGCCCAGCTCGCCACCCGCAGCTGCGTGCGTCAGGCCTACGCCGGTGGCGCCGTCCGGGGCGGCACGTGCGTGCGCACGGGACAGGGGCTGACGTCACGCGGCGAGCCGGTGATGTCGCTGCGCTGACCCCTGCTGACCCCTGTCGACCCCTGCTGACCCTGGGCGGGGGCCTCAGGCCGCGGTCTGCTCGCGCACCTGACGCTTGATGCGCGACAGCATCGCGACCATGCCGCGCATGCGCAGCGGGCTGACCGCCTCGGCCAGGCCGAAGCGGTACGGCGCGTCATCGGGCACGGCCAGCACCTCGGCCGCCGTCAGGCCGTCGAGACCCTCGTGCAGGATGCCGGCGAACCCGCGGGTGGTCGGCGCCTCACGCGGGGCGTCGAAGAAGACGTGCACGACGTCGTCTGCGTCGACCTCCACGGCGAGGAAGAGCGGGGACTGGCACTCGTGCACCTGCTCCATCTCATCGAGCCGTCCGGCGTACCGCTCAGGCAGCCCGGGCAGCTCGTCGTTCAGCTCGAGCAGCAGCTGCAGCCGCTCGGCCGACGACGCCTCGGAGAAGTCGCGCACGAGCTCGGCGAACGACTCGGGCAGGGGGGCGAGCTCGTCCACCACGCTCAGGCCCCTTGCGTGCCGGCGTCGCGCTCGGGTCCGACCTCGATGGGAACGCGCACGGCGTTGCCCCACTCGGTCCACGAGCCGTCGTAGTTGCGAACGTGGTCGAAGCCCAGCAGGTGCGTGAGGACGAACCACGTGTGCGACGAGCGCTCACCGATGCGGCAGTAGGCGATGACGTCGTCGGACGGCGACAGCCCCTTCTCGGTCAGGTAGATCGACTCCAGCTCCGCCCGCGGGCGGAACGTCGCGTCGTCGGCGGCCGCGCGCGCCCACGGAACGTTGTGGGCACCCGGCACGTGGCCGCCGCGCACCGCACCCTCCTGCGGGTAGTCGGGCATGTGCAGCAGCTCACCGGTGAACTCACCGGGGGAGCGGACGTCGACCAGGGGCTGCCCCAGGTGCGCCAGCACGTCGTCCTTGTAGGCACGAATCGGGGCGTCGTCGCGCTCGACGACGGGGTAGTCGACTGTCGGTCGCTCTGGCACCTCGCGGGTCAGCTCGCGGCCCTCCTCGACCCACTTGGCGCGTCCGCCGTCGAGCAGGCGCACGTCCTCGTGGCCGAAGAGGGTGAACACCCACAGCGCGTACGCCGCCCACCAGTTGCTCTTGTCGCCGTAGATCACGACGGTGGTGTCGCGGGAGATGCCTCGGCTACTCATCAGGCGAGCGAAGCCGGCGCCGTCGACGTAGTCACGGGTGACAGGGTCGTTGAGGTCGGTGTGCCAGTCGACCTTGACCGCGCCGGGGATGTGACCGCTGTCGTACAGCAGGACGTCCTCGTCGGACTCCACCACGACCAGGCCGGGGTCGGCGAGGTGCTCCGCGAGCCAGGCGGTGGTCACCAGCCGCTCGGGGTGGGCGTACTCGGCGAGCTTCGGGTCGGTGTCGAGCGGGGCGGTCACGACTGGGGCCTCCGGAGGTGGGGTAGCGGTGGTCGTCCTGGGCGACAACACCGGTCGCCGTCTCGATGATCCCAGTCCGCACGCGAAGTCTCACATCGTGGGCCGCGGTCATCGGGGTAGCAGCGCCTGCAGCGTCGCCACGGTGTCGGCCTGCTGCGCCGTCTTGTCGGGGCGGTAGCGCACCACGCGCGCGAACCGCAGCGCGATGCCGGCCGGGTAGCGCGACGAGGTCTGCACGCCGTCGATCGCCACCTCGACGACCAGCTCCGGGCGCACGGGCACCACCCAGTCGTCGGTCGGCCCGTCGGCCAAGGCCAGCAGGGCGTCGGTCTGCCACGCGAGCAGCGCGTCCGTGAGGCCCTTGAAGGTCTTGCCCAGCATGACGTGGCCGCCCGGAGGGCCGTGGTCGCCGTCGGGGTCGAGCGCGCCGAGGTGCAGGTTCGACAGCTTGCCGGTGCGCCGGCCGTGGCCCCACTCCGCGGCCAGCACCACGAGGTCGAACGTGTGCACCGGCTTGACCTTCACCCACCCGGCGCCGCGCCGCCCCATCTCGTACGGCGCGTCGAGCGCCTTCACCACCACGCCCTCGTGGCCGCGCGCGATCGCGTCGTCAGCGAACTCCTGGGCGGTGCGCGTGCTCGCTGACGCGCCGTCGCCGTCGTCGACCACCAAGTGCGGAACCACGAGGTGCGGGGGAGCGAAGCGCTCGAGGGCCTGGCGTCGCAGGCGAAGGGGCTGCACCGTGAGGTCGTCACCGTCGAGGTGCAGGACGTCGAAGAGGTACGTCGTGAGCGGCCACTGGCGTACGGCCTGCTCGGCCCGCGTGGCGTCCTGCACCGCTACGCGCGCCGACGTCTGCTGGAAGGGCCGGGGCCGTCCGTCGGGGCGCAGGGCGATGGCCTCGCCGTCGAGCACCACCGACCGCACGGGCAGCTGCAGTGCGGCCTGGACGACCTCCGGCACGCGCGAGGTGATGTCGTCGAGGCTGCGGGTGAAGACGCGGACGTCGTCACCGTCGCGGTGCACCTGCACGCGGCTGCCGTCGAGCTTCCACTCCACAGCGGCGGGACTGACCTGGTGCACGGCGGTGGCGACGTCTGGAGCGGACCGCGCGAGCATGGGGCCCAGCGGGGTTCCCACTCGCAGCGTGAACCGGGACAGCGCCTCGGCGTCGCCCACGAGCGCAGCCACGGCCACCTCGGACGCCGAACCCGCCACGGTGACCGCGCGTCGCACGAGCGGTGCCGGCACCTGGGCGGCCTCGGCCAGTGCGTCCAGCAGCAGGCCCTCCTGCGCCCCCTGACGCAGCTCGCCGGTGACGAGCCCCGCGAGCAGCTGCCACTCCTGCACCGTGGCGTGGGCCAGCAGCTGGTGCAGCAGCGTGCGCCGTGAGGTGGTCGACCCCGCGCCGGTGAGCGCCTCAGCCGTGGTGAAGGCGGCGTCCACCTGCTCCACGGTGAGCGCCGCCTCGCTGCCCGGCGAAGGCCGCGGCGCCTCACGCAGCGCCGCCGGACCCAGCCCGGTGCGTCGTTGTGGCAGAACTCCGGTGAGGTAGCTGAACACCACTGCGACCAGGTGCGCGTCACCCGTGGCCGCCGCATCACGCAGGCACGCGGCGAGCCGCGCGACCTTGGCACGGCGCCCGCCGGTCGAGCGGACGTCGGCGCTGGCGGTGGCGACCTCTTGGAGCAGCACGCCCCTCATGCTGTCCGCCGCCACCGACAGCCGCCACCGACAGCCCCCACTGCGCCCTCGCTTCTCCTCGACCCCGGCCCGTCGCCGTGCGGTGGCCGGAACGGCGAGGCAGGATCAGTGGCTACGACACCCGGAGCGGCTGCCGCGGCTCTGGACGCCGACCGAGGAGGAACAGTGCCCGACGCACGTCAGGACGACCCCCAGGGTCTGGCCGCCCACGCCGGCAAGGTCGTCGAGCAGCTGCTCGACGTCGGCCTGGACGGTCGTGGCCCGTTCGACTCGGCACAGAAGGTGGCCGACTCGGCGCGTAGCGACCACGGCGACACCGAGCGTTCGGTGGACGCCGTCGTGCGCTCGCACCTGCGGCTCGCGGCGGCCGGTGGGTTCGTCACCGGCCTCGGTGGTTTCGTCACCCTGCCGGTCGCGCTGCCCGCCAACATCCTGGGCTTCTACGCGGTGGCGACGCGCATGGTGGGGTCGGTCGCGAGCCTGCGCGGCTACGACCTGCGCCAGACCGGCGTGCGCGAGGCCGTCATGCTCACCTTGGTGGGCGCGGACGCCGCTGACCTGCTCGCGAAGGCGGGCGTCCGCACGAGCGGGCGACTGGCCAGCCTCGCGGCTCAGCGGCTGCCCGGGCCGGCGATCATGGTGATCAACAAGGGGATCGGTTTCCGTCTGGTCAGCCAGGTGGGCAAGTCGGCCCTCTCGCGCTTCGGCAAGGGCGTGCCCGTGGTCGGTGGCGTCGTCGGCGCCGGCGTCGACCTCTACCTCATGCGGCGGATCGCGGAGAGCGGCCGCCGCGAGTTCCCGCAGGCGGTCACGGCCCGCTGAGCGGGAACCTGGCGCGACGCTGGAACGTCCAAGCGCACGGTGACCCCGCCGTGGTGGCGGGGAGTGAGGAGCGAAGTCATGGCCCGGTGGCGCAAGACCACGGCGTTCGTCGCGCTGGCCCGCGCCCTGCGGGGCGCCGGACGCGATGGCGCGCCCGGGGTCGGTGAGCGCCTCGCCGCGCTGCCCCGGCTCGTCGTGGCGACCCTGACCGGCCGCTACCGCGGTACGACCCGCGGTCAGCTCGGGTTGCTGGCGCTCGGCGTGCTCTACGCGGTGTCGCCGGTCGACCTGGTGCCCGAGGCGATCATCCCCCTGATCGGGCTCGCGGACGACGCGTTCGTCGTCACGTGGGTGGCTGGCCGCGTGCTCGCCGAGACCGAGGCGTTCTTGTGTTGGGAGCGTTCGGAGCCCGCCGGCCGGCGACCGCACGTCGTCCCCGGGCAGGTCGTGCGCTGACCCGGTGAGCGGCGCAAGTCGCTCATCGTGGCCTGTGGACCACCGCTCGTCCTCCACAGGCCGTCGTCCACAGGGGCCGGGCGGTCCACAGTGCCGGCGCCGGCACCGACGCACGGTCGTGGGCACTGGCCACAGTGGTCGCCATGACCACCTCCCCCTCTGCCAGTCAGCCCGTCCTCACCGTGAGCGGCCCGGGTGACCTCGTCTCGCTCGTGCCCTATCTCCTCGGCTTTCATCCCCGGCGCAGCCTCGTCGTCCTGTCGTTGCGTGGTCCTCGACTGCGGTGCGGTCTGGCCGCCCGCTTCGACCTGCCGGACGGCACGACGGCGGCCGAGGAGTTCGCCACCGAGGTGGTGCCGTGCGTGCTGCGCGACGAGCCGAGCCAGGTGGCGCTGCTGGTCTACGACGACACGCCCTGGCAGCCGCGGCTGCGTCCCGGTCAGGTGCTGGTCGACGCGGTCGAGCAGCGGTTCGCCGAGGACGGCGTGCCGGTCAAGGAGGCGGTGTACGTCGGCCGGGAGCGCTTCTGGTCGATGACCTGCCGGTCGGCCAGGTGCTGCCCGGAGGCCGGGACGCCGGTGAGTGATGTGCGATCGACCCAGGCCGCGGCGACGCTCGTGCTGCAGGGCCGCGCGCCGCTCGCCGATCGCGACGACCTGGTCAGCCGGGTCGCGCCACGCGGCCCCCTCACCACGGCAGCGGTGGCGAGCGTCGCCGAGCGCGAGCTGGCCCGGCGCGCTGCGCTCGAGGACGGCGGGGTGGAGGGCGTGCGGGCGTGGGTGAGCGAGGTGACCGGCCTGTTCGATGCCGCGGTGAGCCGCAGCCGCGGTGACGCGAGCCTGCGTCTGGACGCCGACGAAGCGGGTCTGCTGGTCGCCGGGATGCTCGACATCGGGCTGCGCGACGCGCTCTGCGAACGCTGCTCAGCCTGGCTCGAGGGGCTGCCGGAGGGTCGCGGCGGGAGTCACCCTCCCCGCCGACCGGAGCACCACGAGGACGACCCGGTCACGAGGGTGCTGCGCGAGCTCGCCGTGATGTCCGACGGCCAGCTCGCGGTCGCACCGCTGACGTTGCTGGCCGCCCAGTACTGGGGCGCCGGCGAAGGCGCCCTCGCCAACGCCGCCGTGGAGCGGGCGCTCTCGCTCGACCCCGACTACCGCCTGGCGGTGCTCCTGGCGCAGTTGCTGCGAGCAGCGATCCCACCGGCCTGGGTCCAGACGACTCGGCGGTTCGGCGCGGGAGAGCGGCCGAGCGAGGAGGCCTCGGCGTCTCGGATGCTGAGAGACTGATCCCGCGTGCTGGGCGTGCGAGGCACTCGCTGGTACTTTCGACGCAGGTCATGAGTGCCAGCGCGAAGCCCCGGCTCGCTGGCCGGCAACCCTCCAACCGCGGTGGGGTGCCCCGGGTGATGACCTGGCCGACACCAGCAGGTGTGGGCAAGCGCGGGTCCGTCACCGACGGGCCCAGAACCTTGGGAGCCCTCCGTGACCTGTCGAATGCGTCGCTGACCTCGACCGTCGCTCACCCATCCACCGGTCGCGCCGGGGCTGACCGCCCCGCGCCTCCACCCGCGATTCGTCGCGCCGGCTGAGCGACTGCACCCTCGTTCGTCCTCGCACCTGCCCGCAGCCACCGGGCGCCCTCGTGCGCGCCCGATCCCAGGAGACACCATGAGCAACGGTTGGTCCTTCGAGACCCGACAGATCCACGCCGGCCAGGCCGCGGACCCCACCACGGGGGCGCGGGCACTGCCGATCTACCAGACGACGTCCTACGTCTTCAAGAACAGCGAGCACGCCGCGAATCTGTTCGGGCTCAAGGAGTTCGGCAACATCTACACGCGGCTGATGAACCCCACGACCGACGCGGTGGAGCAGCGCATCGCCAGCCTCGAGGGTGGCGTCGGAGCCCTGCTGGTGGCCAGCGGACAGTCCGCCGAGACGCTCGCCCTGCTGAACGTCGCCGAGGCGGGCGACCACGTGGTGGCCAGCCCCAGCCTGTACGGCGGCACGTACAACCTCCTGCACTACACGTTCCCCAAGCTCGGCATCGAGACGACGTTCGTCGAGAACCCCGACGACCTCGACTCCTGGAAGGCTGCGATCCGGCCGAACACCAAGGTGTTCTTCGCCGAGACGGTGTCGAACCCGAGGTCCGACGTCCTCGACATCGAGGGGGTCGCCGCAGTGGCGCACGAGTTCGGTGTGCCACTCGTCGTCGACAACACGATCGCCACGCCCTACCTGATCCGGCCGCTGGAGTGGGGTGCCGACGTCGTCATCCACTCGGCCACCAAGTACCTCGGTGGCCACGGGACGTCGATCGCCGGCGTCATCGTCGACGGCGGCCGCTTCGACTACGCCGCGTACCCCGACCGGTTCCCCAACTACAACCAGCCCGACCCGAGCTACCACGGTCTGGTCTACGCCCGCGACCTCGGCGTGGGCAGCCCGCTGGGTGCGAACCTCGCCTTCATCCTCAAGGCCCGGGTGCAGTTGCTGCGCGACCTAGGTGCGGCGGTCTCGCCGTTCAACGCGTTCCTCATCGCGCAGGGCGTCGAGACGCTCAGCCTGCGGGTCGAACGGCACGTCCAGAACGCGCAGGCCGTGGCCCGCTGGCTCGAAGGACGCGACGAGGTCGAGAGCGTCGCGTACGCGGGCCTGCCGAACAGCCCCTGGTACGAGCGTGGACGCAAGTACGCCCCGCAGGGTGTCGGCGCCGTGCTCGCCTTCGAGATCAAGGGCGGCGCCGCGGCCGGTCAACGGTTCGTCGAGGCGCTCGAGCTGCACAGCCACGTCGCCAACATCGGCGACGTGCGCAGCCTGGTCATCCACCCGGCCTCGACGACGCACAGCCAGCTGTCGCCGGACGAGCAGCGCGCGAGCGGTGTCACGCCGGGTCTGGTGCGCCTGGCCGTGGGCCTGGAGCACATCGACGACATCCTGGCCGACCTCGAGGCGGGCTTTCGCGCAGCCAAGGAGGCCTGAGCAGGTGCCCGGCTGGCGAGCAGGCGACCCCGTGGGTCGACGACGCACCGTCGGCGTCGGCACCATCACGCTCGAGGCACGTGGCGCCCTGCCGGACGTCGAGGTGGCGTACGAGACCTGGGGCACGCTGAACGCGGCGCGCGACAACGCGGTGTTGGTGCTGCACGCGCTCACCGGTGACAGCCACGTGGCTGGCCCGGCCGGCCCCGGCCACCCGACGCCGGGCTGGTGGGACGCGCTCGTCGGTCCGGGCCGCCCCCTCGACACCGACCGCTGGTTCGTGGTGGCGCCGAACGTCCTGGGCGGATGCCAGGGCACCACGGGGCCGTCGTCCGCGGCGCCGGACGGTCGGGCGTGGGGTTCGCGTTTCCCGTTCATCACGGTGCGCGACCAGGTCGAGGCCGAGGTGCGGCTCGCCGACCAGCTGGGCATCGAGAGCTGGGCGAGCGTCATCGGTGGCTCGATGGGTGGCATGCGCGTGCTCGAGTGGGCGGTGACCCACCCGCAGCGACTGCGGTCGGCGGTGGTGCTGGCGTCGGCGGCCGCAGCGAGCGCCGAGCAGATCGCCTGGTGCCAACCGCAGCTGCTCGCCATCCGCAGCGACCCGCACTGGGCAGGAGGCGACTACCACCACGCCGACGGCCCGGGGCCGCAGACTGGGCTCGGCATCGCCCGCCGCATCGCGCACGTGACCTACCGCAGCGAGCAGGAGCTGGCCGACCGTTTCGGCCGCTCTGCGCAGGGGGAGGAGCAGCCGATCGGCGGGTCCGGGCGCTACGCGGTCGAGAGCTATCTCGACCACCACGCCGCCAAGCTCGCGCGCCGGTTCGACGCCGGTTCGTACGTGGTGCTCACCGAGGCGATGAGCTCGCACGACGTGGGACGCGGCCGCGGTGGTGCCACCGCAGCACTGGCGCGCGTCACGTGCGACCTGGTCGTGGCGGCGGTCGACACCGACCGGCTGTACCCGCCACGGCTGTCGCAGGAGATCGTGGCGGCCGCACCGACCGCGCGGCCGCTGCGCACCATCCACTCGCCGTACGGCCACGACGGGTTCCTGATCGAGACCGCCCAGGTGGGCGAGCTCGTGCGCGAGGCGCTGCCAGCCGACGTTCGCTGCCGCTGACGAGCGAACCCGACGGGCGCCGGCCAGGTCAGCGCGGCTCGAGCAGGCTGCGCAGCACGGGCCAGCGCACCGCCAGCGCGGGGTGCAGCGGCAGCTGCTCGACCCGGTCGAGGTCGACCCACTCGACCGCGTCGGACTCCGGGTTCGCGACGCTCGCGCGGGTGCCGGCCGGTGCCTCGACCACCACGTAGGTGTACGACCACGGCCCGTGGTCGTCGACGTGGCGGGCCAGCTCCACGAGTGCGGAGACGTCGAGGCGGGTCTCCTCACGCGCCTCGCGGGTCGCGGCCTCGACGACGGTCTCGTGGCTGTCGCGGGCGCCGCCCGGCAGTCCCCACGTTCCGCCCTCGTGGGTCCAGGGGGCGCGCAGCTGCAGCAGCACCTGCGGCCCGCGGTCGCCCGGCCGTCGCGCGAGCAGTCCCGCCGCCCCGTGGCGTCCCCAGTGCTTGCCGCCACAGGCGCACTGCACCCAGCCGTTGCCGTCACCGGTCGTCGGGCGAGCCAGCGCGGCGTGCGGGTCGACGCGCACGACGTCGAGCACGCCGGGCCAGCCGGCCCTGGTGAAGGCGCGTCGTTGCCGCATCGCCCCGTTGCCGTCCCGCCGCAGCCGCTGCAGGCCCTGGCGCACCAGGTCCGCGTCGCCGGTGCGCTCCAGGCCCGGCTCGGCGTGTCGCACGAGCGCGTCGACGACGTCGTCGGCTGCGACCGTGCGAGCCGCTGTGGGATCGAGTAGCCCACCTTCCAGGCCGTAGCGCGCCGCCTGCCACATCGCCGCGCGCAGGACGTGCTGCGGCGGG
>NZ_LMER01000014.1:314784-447926 GCF_001426435.1 Angustibacter sp. Root456
AAGACCACCAGCGCACCCACCGCGAAGCCCGTGGCCACCCGGCGCCCGCGCCGCGGCACGAACGGCCCGAAGGGGTCGCCCGCCGCGCCGCTACCGCCCGTCATTCGCCCGTCACAACCGGCAGGCGTGGATGTCGGTCACGAGGATGGCGCGCGCACCGAGCTCGTACAGCTCGTCCATGACGCGGTTGGTGGTGGCCCGCGGCACCATCGCTCGCACCGCGACCCAGCCCTTGTCGTGCAACGGCGACACCGTCGGCGACTCCAGCCCGGGGGTGAGCGCGCACGCCCGCTCGACCAGCTCGACGCGCACGTCGTAGTCCATCATCACGTACCGACGGGCGGTGAGAACTCCCTGCAACCGCCGCGCGAGGACGCCCACGGAGGGGTTGCCGTCGGCCCCCGCCCGCCGGACGAGCACCGCCTCGGACTGCAGGATCGGCTCGCCGAACACCTCGAGTCCGGCCGCACGCAGCGTCGACCCCGTCTCGACGACGTCGGCCACGACATCGGCCACCCCGAGCCCGACCGCCGACTCCACGGCGCCGTCCAGGCGGACGACGGTGGCGTCGACGCCGTGGTCGGCGAGGTGCCGCTCGAGCAGACCGGCGTACGACGTCGCGACGCGCAGGCCGGCGAGGTCGCCGACGGCCTTGGCGACCCCGGGCGGCCCGGCGAAGCGGAAGGTCGAGCGCCCGAACCCCAGCGGCAGCACCTCCTCGACGTCGACGCCGGAGTCGAGCAGCAGGTCACGTCCGGTGATGCCGACGTCGAGCGTGCCGGAGCCGATGTAGACGGCGATGTCGCGCGGTCGCAGGAAGAAGAACTCGGCGTCGTTGTCGGGGTCGGCGAGCACCAGCTCACGGCTGCTGGAGCGCTGGCGGTAGCCGGACTCGCGCAGCATGTCGCTGGCGGCCTCGGACAACGCGCCCTTGTTGGGAACGGCGATACGGAGCATCTGGTCCTCCGGTGCGGTGGGACGGCGGGAGCGGCGTGCGGGGCGTCCGCTCACAGATGCGCGTAGACGTCCTGCAGGCTCAGCCCGCGCGCGAGCATCAGCACCTGCAGGTGGTACAGCAGCTGGCTGATCTCCTCGGCGGTGCGCTCGGCGCCCTCGTGCTCGGCCGCCATCCACACCTCGGCGGCCTCTTCGACGACCTTCTTGCCGATGGCGTGGACCCCGGCGTCGAGCTCGGCGACGGTGCCCGAGCCCTCCGGACGGGTGGCCGCCTTGTCGGCCAGCTCGGCGAACAGCGCGTCGAAGGTCTTCACAGGCCACCAGCCTACGGCGTCAGCGCGCGTCGCCGGGCCGGGGCACCGCGAGCGTCCGCAGGGTGAGCGCCGTGGCCACCGCCGCGGTCGCCGCCTCGTGGCCCTTGTCCTCGCGCGACCCGGGTAGTCCGGCGCGGTCGAGGGCCTGCGCGTCGTCGTCGCAGGTGAGCACCCCGAAACCCACGGGGACGCCGGTGCTCACGGCGACGTCCGTCAGCCCGGACGTCGCGGCCTGGCACACGAAGTCGAAGTGCGGGGTGCCGCCCCGCACCACGACGCCCAGCGCCACCACCGCGTCGTAGCCGGCTCGCGCGAGACGCGCGGCCGCCACGGGCAGCTCGAACGACCCGGGGACGCGCACGACGAGGGGGTCGACCACGCCCGCCTCGGCCAGCGCCCGCAGGGCGCCGTCGACCAGACCGTCCATGACGCGCTCGTGCCACTGCGCTGCCACGACGGCGACGCGCAGCTCGCGGGCGCCCGTGGGGTCGACGGCGATCCGGGGCGAGCCCGCGCCGCTCATGCCGGCCTGCGCTGCGCGGCGGTCGACGACGGCGAGCCGTCCTGACCCCGTTGCGGGCCGAGGTCGTGCCCCATGCGGTCGCGCTTGGTGGCGAGGTAGCGGGCGTTGAACACCGACTCGCCGGCGCGCAGCGGCGTGCGGCCGACGACCGCGACGCCGTGCGCCGCGAGCCCCTCCACCTTGGCCGGGTTGTTGGTGAGCAGCCGCACCTGGCTCACGCCGAGATCGGCCAGGATGGCCGCGGCGGCGCCGTACTCACGGGCGTCGGCGGGCAGGCCGAGCTCGAGGTTGGCGTCGACGGTGTCGCGGCCGAGGTCCTGCAGCGCGTACGCCGACAGCTTGGCGAGCAGGCCGACACCGCGTCCCTCGTGGCCGCGCAGGTACACCACCGCTCCCCCACGGCGGGCGACCTGCTCGAGGGCGGCGTCGAGCTGGGCCCCGCAGTCGCAACGCAGCGAGCCGAGGACGTCGCCGGTGAGGCACTCGGAGTGCAGCCGCACGACGGCGTCCGGCCCGGTGAGGTCGCCGCTCACCAGCGCCACGTGCTCGGCGCCGGTGAGCAGGTCGCGGTAGCCGCGCGCGACGAAGGTGCCGTGCCGAGTCGGCAGCGTGGTGCTGGCCACGTGCTGCACCCGCGGCGCCGCGACCTGAGCGGGCGCGCTCGGCACCGCGTCGTCGTGGGTGAGCCGCCACAGCGCCAGGTCGGCGATGCTCACGGTGACCAGGTCGTGCGCGGCACCGAGGGCGAGCACGTCCGGCAGCCGCATCATGCTGCCGTCGTCGTGCACGAGCTCGGCGATCACGGCGACCGGCATGAGACCCGCGAGGCGGCACAGGTCTACCGAGGCCTCGGTGTGACCCGCCCGCTCGAGCACACCACCCGGTCGTGCCCGCAGCGGGAGCACGTGGCCGGGACGCACGAGCTCGTCGGCGGTCGTCGTCGCCGACGCCAGCAGCCGCAGGGTTCGTGCCCGGTCGGCGGCGCTGATGCCGGTGGTGACGCCGTCGCGCGCGTCGACGGTGAGGGTGTACGCGGTGCCGCGGGGGTCCTCGTTGTCGGTCACCATCGCGGGCAGGCGCAAGCGGTCGGCGGTCTCGGCGGGCATCGGGGCGCAGAGCAGCCCCGACGTGTGCCGCACGGTCCAGCCGACCCACTCCGGGGTGGCGTGCTCCGCCGCCAGCACGACGTCGCCTTCGTTCTCGCGGTGCTCGTCGTCGACGACGAGCACCGGACGTCCGACGCGCAGCTGCGCCAGCGCCTCCGGCACGCTCGCCAGGCCGGTCACGCGGACAACTCCGCGGCCGGATCGGCGATCCCGAGGGCAGGCGCCTCGTCGCGGGCGACTCGGCGCCACACCACGAAGCCCCAGACGACGAAGCCGGCGTACACGGCGTACAGCACGGCCGACGGGTAGAAGTGCGAGTGCAGCAGCAGCGGCACGCCGACCACGTCGACGGCGATCCAGGCGAGCCAGAAGTCCACCCAGCCGCGGGCCATCGCGTAGGTGGCCACGATGGAGCCGACGAAGATCCAGGCGTCGGCCACGAAGAACCACCACGGCGCCGGGAAGCCGGCGCCGAGCGCGTGGAACACGAAGGCTGCGACGACGACGGCGGCCAGCCCGGCCACCACGTACGTCGTCCGCTCCGTGGTGGTCGCCCACCGCGGCTGCACCGCGGGCGCGCCCGCGCCCCCGGCGCGGCGGGTCGCCGACCACTTCCACCAGCCGTACACGCTCGTGATGATGAAGAACACCTGCCGCCCGGCCTGGCCGTACAGCGTCTGCCCCTGCGGTGTGGTGAAGGCGATACCCAGGAACACCGTGAACAGCATCGCGTTCCCGATGATGCCGACCGGCCAGGCCCACACCTTGCGGCGCATGCCGAGCACCGCCGACGCCAGGCCGAACAGGTTGCCGATGACCTCGCGCCACAGGATGTGCTGGCTGCCGATGGTCAGCTGGGACTCGAACAGCCACTTGAGCAGGCTCACGGTGCTTCTACCTTCCGGAGGGTGTCGGTGCGAGCGGCGAGGAGCCGCTCGACGTACTTGGCGAGGACGTCGACCTCGAGGTTGACCACCTCGCCGACGGCGCGCCGACCGAGAGTGGTCAGCGCGAGGGTCGTGGGGATGAGCGAGACGCTGAAGGTGCCGGCGGCGCCGTCCAGGGCGCTGACGGTGAGCGAGACCCCGTCGACGGCGATCGAGCCCTTCTCGACGACGTAGGCCGCGAGCTCGGGGGGCAGCCGCACGGTGACGACCTCCCAGCGGTCACCGGGCTCGCGGCGCACCACCTCGCCGACCCCGTCGACGTGCCCCTGCACGACGTGACCGGCGAAGCGCCCGTCGCTGCGCACGGCGCGCTCGAGGTTGACGGGGTCGCCGGGCGCGAGCTGCCCCAAGGCACTGCGGCGCAAGGTCTCCAGCATGACGTCGACCGAGAACGTGGTCGGGTCGTGGTCGACCACCGTGAGGCACACGCCGTTGACGGCGATGGAGGCGCCGTGGGTGGCGTCGGACGCCACGAGCGGGCCGCGCAGCACCAGCCGCGCCGACTGCTCGCCGTGCTCGATCGCGACGACGCTGCCGAGCTCCTCGACGATGCCAGTGAACATCAGGGCGTCCTCTCGATCGGCGTGTAGGTGAGCCGGACGTCGGCCCCGAAACGGGTGACGTCGTCGAGCCGCAGTCGCGCGATGTCGGCCATGGTGCTGATCTCGAGGTCTTCGACGGCCGGACGTCCGCTGCCGAGCAGGGCGGCCCCGACGTAGACGACAAGGCGGTCGACGAGCTTGGCGCGCCAGAAGGCGGCGGCGAGCGTGGGGCCGCCCTCGAGCCAGACGTGCCGGCGGTCGAGGTCCCACAGCCGCTGCAGCGCCTCGCGGGGGTCGTGCGTGCGCAGCTCGGTGGCGCCGGCCCGCTCGAGCGCGCTGCCCGGGCGCAGACCGCGCAGCCCCATCACAGCGCGCAACGGTTGGCGCTCGACCTCCTCGCCCCCCTCGTCGCGCACGCTAAGCCGGGGGTCGTCGACCCAGGCCGTGCCGGTGCCGACGAGCACCGTGTCGGCGTCGCCCCGCAGGGCGTGCACGTCGCGCCGGGCCTCGGGGCCGGTGATCCACGCGCTCGTGCCGTCGGCCGCGGCACTGCGGCCGTCGATCGTGGTCGCGACCTTCCAGGTGACCACCGGCCGACCGAGGTCGACCGCGTGCTGCCAGTCGGCGACGAGCGCGTCAGCGGCGGCCCACAGCCCGACGTCGTCGATCAGCGCCGCCTCGATGCCCGCGGCGCGCAGCCGCTCAGCACCACCACCGGCGTCCGCCGTGCGGTCGGGGCGGGCGAACACCACCCGCTCGACGCCAGCCGTGATCAGAGCGGCGGTGCACGGGCCCGTGCGGCCGGTGTGGCCGCAGGGCTCGAGCGTCACGACCGCGGTGCCGCCGCGCGCAGCCGACCCGGCCTCGGCGAGCGCCGCCACCTCGGCGTGGGGCGTGCCCGCACCCTCGTGCCAGCCCTCGCCGACGACGCGTCCGTCGGTGCTCAGCACCACGCAACCCACGCGGGGGTTCACCCCGACCGGCCCACGCCTGGCGAGGTCGAGCGCGCGGGCCATCGCGGCCTCGGACGTGCTCGCTGCGCCGATCTCCACCGTCAACCCCTCTCGCCTCGCTCGGGGCGGGCTCCGGGGTCGGGTGGTGCGAGGTCGCGGCCGTCGGGCCGGGCCTCGGCTCGCCAAGCGAGCGGTCACCACCACGCCGACGGCTGACCCCTGTCGGGGACAGCGCGTCGACGGCGGCACGGGCGCCGAGGCACCTGCACCGCCGCGTGTCTCCTCCCATCCGGACTCTCACCGTCGGTCCTGGAGTTCCACCAGGTCAACCGGCCGCTGGCTGCGGTCGGGTCGCGGACTGTCACCGCCGGCTCGGAATTTCACCGACCCCGGAGCACGCGTGCTGCTGCCAGGAGTGTAGCCCCGTCAGGTGCGAACGGGCCCGTCGTGGCTGTGACGCTGCGCACGCTCGCGCAGCGTCTCGATCTGGGCCGCGGCGTCCTCAGCGCCGTACACCGACGAGCCGGCCACGAAGACGTCGGCTCCGGCGTCCGCGGCTCGCTCGATCGTCTCGGGGGTGACGCCGCCGTCGACCTGCAGCCACACGTCGAGCCCGCTGTCGCGGATGGCCTGGCGGGCGCGGCGCACCTTGGGCAGGCAGACGTCGAGGAACGCCTGGCCGCCGAACCCCGGCTCGACGGTCATCACGAGCACCATGTCGATCTCGGGCAACAGGTCGACGAACGGCTCGATCGGCGTGGCCGGCTTCAGCGCCAGCCCAGCGCGGGCGCCGAGTCGGCGCAGCTCACGGGCGAGGCGCACGGGTGCGCGAGCCGCCTCGGCGTGGAAGGTCACGCTCTGCGCGCCGGCCTCGGCGTAGCCGGGGCCCCAGCGATCGGGGTCGTCGATCATCAGGTGCGCGTCGACCGGCAGGGGGCTGGCCTTCACCAGCGCCTCGACCACTGGCAGGCCAAGCGTGAGGTTGGGCACGAAGTGGTTGTCCATGACGTCGACGTGCGCCCAGTCGGCGCTCGCGATGCGCTCGAGCTCGGACGCGAGGTGGGCGAAGTCGGCGGACAGGATGCTGGGCGAGATCTGCGGGGCCACGTCGCGAGCCTAGCGATCCGCCGCTCCACGCCCGCCGCCCCGCCTCCCGCTCCTCGGGCGCGGTCAGGCCGCGGGCCGGCCAGACCTCCCGAGCCCGCGCACGTCCGGTGCGCCCAGCCGGGCGGCGTCCGCGGTCTGGTCGTCCGGCTCCTTCTGCGACTGCAGCTCCGCCTCGACCCGGGCGAGGTAGTGCTCGATCTCGCTGCGCACGGTGGCGTCGTCCCAGCCGAGCACCGGCGCCACGAGCTGTGCGACGTAGGGCGCACTCGCCTCACCGCGGTCGGGCGTCTCGATCGAGATGCGCGTGCGGCGGGTCAGGACGTCGTCCAGGTGCAGTGCCCCCTCCGCCGCCGCGGCGTAGACGGCCTCGGCCCGCAGGTACGTCGGGGCACCCTCGATGGGGCGGCCGAGCTCAGGGTCCTGCCGCACGAGGTCGAGCACCTCGTCGGTGAGGGTGCCGTACCTGCGCAGCAGGTGCTCCACCCACGCGACGTGGACACCGCACTCGGCCGCGGTGGTCTCGCGGCGGTTCCACGCGACCGCGAAACCCTCTGCGCCCACGAGCGGCACCTGGTCGGTGCAGGAGGCCGCCACCTTGCCCGGCAGCCCCGTGACCGCCGCGTCGACGGCGTCCTGGGCCATCACGCGGTACGTCGTGTACTTGCCGCCCGCCACCATGGTCAGGCCCGGCACCGGGCTGACGACCGCGTGCTCGCGCGAGAGCTGCGACGTCGAGTCGGACTCCCCCGCGAGCAGCGGTCGCAGCCCGGCGTACACCCCGACCACGTCGTCGTGCGTCAACGGCGTGGCCAGCAGCCGGTTGGCGTGGTCGAGCAGGTAGTCGATGTCGCTGCGGCTGGCGGCCGGGTGCGCCAGGTCGAGCGCCCAGTCGGTGTCGGTCGTGCCGATGATCCAGTGGGTGTCCCACGGGATGATGAACAGCACGCTCTTCTCGGTGCGGCTGATGATGCCGGTGCCGGCGTGGATGCGGTCGCGCGGCACGAGCACGTGCACGCCTTTGGAGGCGCGCACGTTGAACTGGCCGTGCCCGCCGACCATCTCCTGGATCTCGTCGGTCCAGACCCCTGCGGCGTTGATGGTCTCGCGAGCCCGCACCGTGACGGTGCGCCCGCTCTCGAGGTCCTGCACCTCGGCGCCGACGACGCGGTCACCCTCCGACACGAAGCCGGTGACCCGCGCGCTCGTCGCGCACAGCGCCCCGTAGGCCGCCGCGGTGCGGGCGATCATCATCGTGTGGCGCGCGTCGTCGACCTGCCCGTCGTAGTACTTCACCGCGCCGACCAACGCGTCCTTGCGCAGCGACGGGAACTCCCGCAGGGCCTGCTTGCGAGTCAGGTGCCGGTGGCCCGGCACGCCGTGCCGCCCACCCATGGTGTCGTAGAGCAGGACGCCGCTGCCGACGTACGGGCGCTCCCAGAACCGGTGCTGCAGCGGGTAGATGAACGGCACGGCCCGCGCCAGGTGCGGTGCCAGGCGGTTGAGGATGAGCGAGCGCTCGCGCAGCGCCTCGCGCACCAGACCGAAGTTGAGCTGCTCGAGGTAGCGCAGTCCGCCGTGGATCAGCTTGCTCGACCTGCTGGACGTGCCGGCCGCGTAGTCGCGCGCCTCGACCAGCCCCACCCGCAGCCCGCGAGTCGCGGCGTCCAACGCAGCGCCGCAACCGACCACTCCCCCGCCGATCACGAGGACGTCGAGCTCCTCAGCAGCCATGGCGTCCAGCGCCCGCCCGCGGGCCTGCGGGTCGAGCCGCACGGTGTCCGGCATCACACCTCCACCCAGCCGAGCGTGCGCTGCACGGCCTTCGTCCAGCCCTGGTAGCCGGTCTCGCGCTGCTCCTCGTCCCACTGCGGCTGCCAGCGCTTGCTCTCGTTCCAGTTCTTGCGCAGCTCCTCCGGGTCCTTCCAGAAGCCGACGGCCAGGCCGGCCGCGTACGCCGCACCCAGGGCCGTGGTCTCGGCCACGACCGGGCGGCTCACGGGCACGCCGAGCACGTCGGCCTGGATCTGCATGCACAGGTCGTTGGCGGTCACGCCACCGTCGACCTTGAGCACCTCCAGACGCACGCCGGAGTCCTTCTCCATCGCGTCGGCGACGTCGCGGCTCTGGTAGCAGATCGCCTCCAGCGTGGCGCGCGCGATGTGGGCGTTGGTGTTGAACCGCGAGAGGCCGACGATGGCGCCGCGCGCGTCCGAGCGCCAGTACGGCGCGAAGAGCCCGGAGAACGCCGGCACGAAGTACACGCCGCCGTTGTCGGGCACCTCACGCGCGAGGGTCTCGCTCTGGCCGGCGCCCTGGATGATCCCGAGCTGGTCGCGCAGCCACTGCACCGCCGAGCCCGTGACCGCGATCGAGCCCTCGAGCGCGTACACCGCGGGCTGGTCGCCGAACTGGTAGCAGACCGTCGACAGCAGGCCGTTCTGCGAGCGCACGAGCTCGGTGCCCGTGTTGAGCAGCAGGAAGTTGCCCGTGCCGTAGGTGTTCTTGGCCTCGCCGGCTGCCAGGCAGACCTGGCCGACCATGGCGGCCTGCTGGTCACCGAGTGCGGCCGCCAGCGCCACCTCGCCACCCAGCGGGCCGTGCGCCAGGGTCGTGCCGTACAGCGAGGGGTCGGACGACGGCCTGATCTCGGGCAGCATCTGGCGCGGGATGCCGAAGATCGCCAGCAGGTCGTCGTCCCACTGCAGGGTCTCGAGGTTCATGAGCATCGTGCGGCTGGCGTTCGTGACGTCCGTGACGTGCACGCCGCCGTCGACCCCACCGGTGAGGTTCCACAGCACCCACGAGTCGGTGGTGCCGAAGATCGCGTCGCCCTTCTCGGCGGCCTCGCGCACGCCGGGCACGTTCTCGAGGATCCACTGGATCTTGCCGCCCGAGAAGTACGTCGCCGGAGGCAGACCGGCGCGCTCGCGGATGAGCGCCCCACGCTCGTCACGGTCGAGGGCCGCCGCGATCTTGTCGGTGCGGGTGTCCTGCCAGACGATGGCGTTGTAGTACGGACGGCCGGTGCGCTTGTTCCACACCACCGTGGTCTCGCGCTGGTTGGTGATGCCGAGGGCCGCGAGATCGCTCGCCTGCAGGCCCTGGCCGTTCATGACGGTCTGCAGCACCGAGCTGGTGCGCTCCCAGATCTCGACCGGGTTGTGCTCGACCCAACCCGGCTTCGGCATCACCTGGGTGTGCTCGAGCTGGTGGCGCGCGACCTCGTTGCCGCCGTGGTCGAAGATCATGAAGCGGGTGCTGGTGGTGCCCTGGTCGACGGCGCCGACGTACTCAGCCATGGAGTGCTCCTTCGCGGGTTCTGCGGTGGATGGGGTGAGCGCCTGGGTCAGCGCGCGGACGCGGTGGCGGCGACGTCGTCGCGCAGGTCGGTAGTGGGCATCTCGCCGACCTCGGTCGGCTCGTCTGCCGCCGGCAGGAAGCGCTCGACGAGGTGCACGTAGGCGCCGGCACCGATCAGGCCGCCGACGACCGGCGCGACGATCGGCACCCAGAAGTACAGGCCGCCGCCCTGGTCGCGGAACGCGGTGCCGTACCCGGTGATGAACGACGCCAGGCGGGGGCCGAAGTCGCGCGCCGGGTTGATCGCGTAGCCGGCGTTGGTGCCCCAGGCCATGCCGATCGCGACGACGATGAGGCCGACGATGAACGGCGCCATCCAGGCCACCGGCGCGCTGTTGCGGACGTCGGTGACGGCGAGGATGAGGAACAGCAGGATCGCGGTGCCGACCACCTGGTCGAGCACGGCAGTGCCGATGCTGATGTCGAGGGACCCGTTGCCAGGCAGCGTCGAGAAGATGCCCTGCGTGGCGATCGTGTGCTTGGGGTCGACCGTCGCGATGGCGTCCGCGTAGGTGAAGCGCACGATGAGCGCCGCGACGAACGCCCCGGCGGTCTGCGCGATCGAGTACGGCACCACCTTGCGCCACTCGAAGTCGCGGAAGGCCGCGAGCGCCACCGACACTGCGGGGTTCAGGTGGGCACCGCTGATGCGCCCTGCGGTGTAGACACCGAAGACCACGCCGAGCCCCCAGGCCCAGGCGATCGAGTCGTGGTCGCCGAGCGCGCCCTTGCCGGTCACGACCTGAGCCACGACGCCGACGCCGAAGAGGATGAGGACGGCCGTCCCCACGAACTCCGCGACCAGCTCTCCGACGAGCGTTCGCCTACCGAGTGATGTCATTGGCCAGACTCCTTCGTCTGCAGTGGATCTGGGGGCCTGAGAGGGCCGGAACGAGATGCGCAGACGCTAGGAAGACGGAGCGAGCGCGACAACGGGCACCATTCGGCATGGCCGAACGCCACGGCGTTCGGCGATGTCGAACGCTTCGTCCTCTGCTGGCGGGCGTTGTCCGGATTAGCCTCGGGCCATGGCGGGCACCGTGCAGTCCGTGGAACGCGCGGCGGCGATCGTCCAGCTCCTGGCCACTGAGATGGAGCCCTTGGCGCTGGCGCAGATCTCGTCTGCCCTGTCGTTGGCGAAGCCGACCGCCCACGGGCTGCTGCAGACCCTCTGTGCGGTGGGGTTCGTCGAGCAGGACAACGCCCAGGGCCGTTATCGGCTCGGCCGCGACCTGCTGCAGCTCGGATCGGAGCCGCTCGACGTCAACGAGCTGAGATCGCGAGCCATCAACTGGACCGACGCGCTGGCCGCCCGCACCGGGCAGTCGGCGCGCGTCGGGCTCTTCCGCGACGGTCAGGTGCTCATCGCGCACCACGTGTTCCGGGTCAACTCCTGCGACGAGGTCATGCAGACGGGGACGTCGGTGCCGATGCACGCCTCGGCGCTCGGCAAGGTGCTCGTGGCCTTCGACCCCGGGGCGGCCCGCGCCTGCCTGGGCGAGCCGCTCGAGAGCCTCACCTACCGGACGGTGAGCGACCGCAGCACCTTGCTGCGCCAGCTGGCCGACGTCCGCGACGCCGGCTGGGCGGCGGCGGTCGAAGAGGCGGAGCCGGGGCTGGCGGGCATCGCGGCCCCGATCCGCGACCGCGGTGGCTACGTGGTCGCCGCCCTCGGCATCACGGGGCCGGTCGATCTCCTGTGCGACAGCAGGTCCCGGCCGCGTCCCGAGCTCGTCGAGGACGTGCTGTGGGCGGCGCGAGCGGTGTCGCGCGAGTTCGGGCACGGACGCGCCACGTGACGGAGCGCTACGTCGCGGCCCTCGACCAGGGCACGACGTCGACTCGCTGCCTGGTCTTCGACCACCAGGGGCGCCTGGTGTCGCTCGCGCAGCGCCTGCACCGGCAGAGCTACCCCCGCCCGGGCTGGGTGGAGCACGACGCCGAGGAGATCTGGGAGGTCGTGCGCCGCATCGTGCCCGAGGCGTTGGCGGACGCCGGGATCGACCCCTCGCAGGTCGTCGCGCTGGGTGTCACCAACCAGCGCGAGACCACCGTCGTCTGGGACCGCGCGAGCGGCCGGCCCGTGGCGCCGGCGATCGTCTGGCAGGACACGCGCACCGCGGACCTGCTGCCGAGCGTCTGTCGGACCCTCACCGAGGACGAGATCCACGAGCGCACGGGCCTTCCCCTCACCACCTACTTCTCCGGCCCGAAGCTGCGGTGGCTGCTCGACACCGTGCCGGGCCTGCAGGAGCGGGCCGAGCGCGGTGAGGTGCTGTTCGGCACCATGGACACCTGGCTGCTGTGGAACCTCACCGGCGGCGTCGACGGTGGCGTGCACGCCACCGACATCACGAACGCGAGCCGCACGCAGCTGATGAACCTGCGCACGGGCGAGTGGGACGACGAGCTGCTCGCCTGCATGGGCGTGCCGGCCGCCATGCTGCCGCAGATCCGGCCCTCGGTGGGTGGCTTCGGGACCACCGTCGACCCCGTGCCCGGCATCCCGGTCGCCGCGGTGATCGGCGACCAGCAGGCGTCGCTGTTCGGGCAGACCGCGTTCGAGCCGGGTGACGGCAAGTGCACGTTCGGCACCGGCGCGTTCCTGCTGCTCAACACCGGCCAGCAGGTCGTGCGGTCGCGGCACGGGCTCGTCACCACGGTCGCGCACCAGCTCGACGGCGAGCCGCCGGTCTACGCCCTCGAGGGGTCGGTGGCCGTTGCCGGTGCGTTGGTGGAGTGGTGCCGCGAGAGCCTCGGCCTCATCCGCACCCCCGCCGAGATCGAGACGCTGGCCGCGAGCGTGACGGACAACGGAGGCTGCTACGTCGTGCCAGCGTTCGCGGGGCTGTACGCGCCGCACTGGCAGCCGCAGGCCCAGGGTGTCGTGGTCGGTCTCACGTCGTACGTGAAGCAGGGCCACATCGCTCGGGCGGTGCTCGAGGCGACGGCGCTGCAGACCCAGGAGGTCGCGCGCGCCATGCAGAGCGACTCGGGCGTGCCGCTGCGCGTGCTGGCCGTCGACGGCGGCATGACGGCGAACAACCTGCTGATGCAGGCCGTCGCCGACCTGCTCGACGTGCCCGTCGTGCGGCCGATGATGGCCGAGACCGTCGCGCTCGGCGCGGCCTACGCGGCGGGCCTGGCCAGCGGGTACTGGCCCGACCAGCACGTGCTGCGCCGACAGTGGCACCGCGCCGCCGAGTGGCGACCCCAGATGACCTGCGAAGCCCGCGCGCACGAGCTGGAGCGGTGGTCGCGGGCCATCGAGCTCGCCATCGCGTGGGGCGAGCCCCCACGCTGACCCCGCCTCAGGCCGGAGCCTGCTGGCGGGTGTGGCGACGCCGGTCGGGCCGCGAGCGTTTCGCGCGGTACATGTCCGCGTCGGCGAGAGCGACGAGCGCGTCGGCCTCGATCCGCGTGTCCGTCCAGGCCGCCCCGACGCTCGCGACCGGCACGAGCTCGGTGCCGTCGTGGTCGAACGGCTCGCGCAGGAGGTCCTGGACCGCGGCGACGGCATGTGCGACCGCCTCGTGCGAGCCCAGGTCGGTGCGGAGCACGACGAACTCGTCTCCCCCGAACCGACCCACGGCGCCGCCTGGTCCGGCATCGGCCAGCAGTCGCCGTCCGACCTCGCGCAGCAACGCGTCGCCGGCGGCGTGACCGAGCCGGTCGTTGACGTCCTTGAAACCGTCGAGGTCGATGAACAGCACGCTGACGCTCGCCCGAGCCTCCCGGCCGCCGGACTCGCCGGGAAGCGCCGCGAGCGATCCCTCGAGCCGCTCGATGGCAGCGCGCCGCACCAGGCAGCCGGTGAGGTCGTCGTGGCTCGCGCGGTGCGCGAGCTGCTCACGCAGCTGGGCGGCCTCCGTGACGTCGGACAGGTACAAGATGGCGCCGGTGCACTCTCCGGAGTCGGTGTGCAGCCCCCGCACGCTGATGGCCACGCGCCGCAGCCCCTGCACCGCGTCGACCGCGTCGGCTGCCAGATCGGCTGCCAGGTCGGCTGCCAGGTCGGCTGCCAGGTCGGCTGCCAGGTCGGCTTCGAGGTCGGCGTCGACACCGCGGTCTCGTACGCAGCGCAGGGCGTCGCGTAGCGGCTCGGGGTCGGTCATGACGTCGTACAGCTCGAACACCGAGGCGAGCTCGAGACCGAGCACTCCGGCCAGGCGCGCGTTGCGGTGCACCACTCGCCCAGTGGTGTCGATCTGCAGGATCCCTCCCGGCAGCGCCTCAGTGAGGCGGCGCAGCAGCTGGTCGCTGGCCTCCAGCGCCTGGGTGACCGCCATCTCCTCGGCGATGTCGACCATCTCGGCCAGCACGCAGCGGTAGTCGGGGTGGGCGAGCAGGTTGCGGTTCGTCACCTCGAACCACAGCCAGCTGCCGTCGTCGTGGCGATGGCGCAGACGGGTGCGGCGAGCCGCACCGGGGTGCTGGAGGAGGTCCATCCAGTTGGCGATGGCACGCTGCTGGTCGTCGGGGTGGATGAGCTCGAGCGTGCGGCGACCGGCGTACGCCTCGGGCGTCCAGCCGAGCAGCCGCGTGACCGTCTCGTCGACCTCCAGCAGGCAGGCGACCTCGTCCTTGCGCACCACGCACACCCGCGGCCGCAGGGCGTCCTGGGCGCGGGCCGAGTCGTCCGCCGCGACGTCGCGGTAGCCCACGAGGAACGCCAGCAGCACGCCGAAGCGTTCGCGGGTGTCGAGGCCGTGCATCGTGATCGTGGAGCCGGCCCCGTGCAACGCCCCGGCGCGCGTACTGGCGGCGCCGGTGACGCGCACCTCGTGCCAGAGGTCGATGACGGTCACGATGTCCTCGGGGTGGACGAGCTCGAGCACCGAGGCGGCCCCGGAGATGGTCGCGGCCTCGCGCACCGGCACCGCAGGCGGCATGGGCACGATGAGGCCGCTGTCGTTCACCGCCACCACCCGCGCGGCCGGATCGGCCAGCAGGGCGTCGGCGACGGTGTCGCGCTGCTCGGCGGTGTAGCGCTGCTGCCCCAACGTCGTCTTCCCCCTGGCACTCAGGACCGCGGCACGGTCACCGGTTAGCATCGGCCGCGCGAGCGCGGACCTGAGGGTCCGCCGCGCTGCTCACCTGCGTCGGAGCAACGCCAAGAACATGGCGTCGGTGCCGTGCCGGTGCGGCCACAGCTGCACGGTCGGGCCGCCGACGTCCGGCACCGGCACGAGCGCCGAGGCGTCGACCAGCTCGACGTCGTCGCGCCGGCGCACGACGTCGTCGACCACGAGACGCGTCTCCGCGACGTGCGGTGAGCAGGTGCTGTAGGCGATGACGCCGCCCTGCCGGGTGGCGTCGATGGCGCTGTTGAGCAGGTCGCGCTGCAGCGGCGCCAGGGTCGACAGGTCCGCTGGGCTGCGCCGCCACCGCGCCTCCGGACGACGGCGCAGCGCGCCCAGCCCGGTGCACGGGGCGTCGACGAGGACGCGGTCGTACCGCCCCGGCTCGTCGTCGCCGACCTCGCGCCCGTCGGTGCAGCGGACCTCCACCGTGTCAGCGAGCGGCGCCACGGCGGTGCGCACGAGGTCGGCCCGGTGGGGCGCCACCTCGACGGCGGTGAGGCGGGCGCCGCGCTCGCGGGCCAGGGCCCCGAGCAGGGCGGCCTTGCCCCCGGGCCCCGCGCACAGGTCGAGCCACTGCTCGTCGCTGCCCTCGACGGGGGCGTCCGCGAGCGCGCGGGCCACCAGCTGGCTGCCTTCGTCCTGCACTCCCGCCCGGCCCTCGCGCACGGCGCGGATGCTTCCGGGGTCACCGGCCGCCCAGCGCGCAGCTCCGGGTGCCCAGCGACCGGGCGTGGCTCCGGCGTCCAGGAGCTCCGAGACGTCGGCGAGGCCGGGGCGCGCGACGAGCGAGACGCTCGGGGCGGCGTTGTCGGCGGCGAGCAGGGCCGCGAGCTCGTCGTCGAGAGCCTCGGGGGCGACCCCTCGCACGGCGAGCGCCTCACGCAGGGCGCGCACGACCCAGACCGGGTGGCTGTGCTCGACGGCGAGGTGGCCGACGACGTCGGCCGCGGCGTCGGGGGCCACCTGCGCGACCCACTGCTCGACGTCGCGCTCGGCAACGCGGCGCAGCACGGCGTTGGCGAGGCCACCCGGGCCCTGGCCGACACGGCCGCGCACGAGGGCGACGGTCTCGCTCACGGCGGCGTGCGCGGGCACCCGCATGCCCAGCAGCTGGTGGACGCCGAGGCGCAGCGCGTCGAGCAGCGCGGCGTCGAGCTCGCCGAGCGGGCGGTCGACGCAGGCTGTCAGCACCGCGTCGTAGAGACCGCGCATCCGCAAGGCGCCGTAGGTCAGCTCGGTGGCGAACCCGGCGTCGCGCGGGGCGAGACGACGCTCGCGCAGCAGGCGAGGCAGGACGAGGTTGGCGTAGGCGTCCTGCTCGGCGACGGCTCGCAGGGTGTCGAAGGCGACCGCACGAGCAGGGTCGGGACGCCGGGCGCGCTGCGAGGGCCGCTGGGCGGAGCGCTGACGGGGGCCGCTCACGCGTTCTCGCCGAGTCGGGTGCCGCTCGCGACGCGCGCACCGCGCGCCCAGTCGGCGGCGGGCATCGGCCGCTTGCCCGGTGGCTGCACGTCCCCCAGCACCACGGGGACCGTGGTGGTGCCCACCCGCACCTCGTGCTTGGTGACGGCGAGCTCGCCGGGGGCCAGCGCGTCGTCCGGTGCCTCCGGGCGGGGCCCGAGCGCCACGGGGCCGAGCTTGAGCCGGGCGCCGTCGAGCGTCGTCCACGCACCGGGCGCCGGCGTGCACCCGCGCACCAGTCGGTCGATGCGCGTCGCGGGCTGGTGCCAGTCGACGCGCGCGTCGGCCACCTCGACCTTGGGCGCGAGGCTCACGCCCTCCTCGGACTGCGGGCGGGCCTCGAGCGTGCCGTCGGCGATGCCGTCGAGGGTGGCGACGAGCAGCCCGGCGCCGGCCTCGGCGAGACGGCTGAGCAGCGTGCCGCTGGTGTCGTCGGCGTAGATGGTCTCGGTCATCAGCCCGTACACCGGCCCGGTGTCGAGGCCGGCCTCGAGCCGGAAGGTGCTGGCACCGGTGACCGGGTCACCGGCCATGATCGCGTGCTGCACGGGCGCGGCACCCCGCCATGCCGGCAGCAGGCTGAAGTGCAGGTTGACCCAGCCGTGCCGCGGGATGTCGAGCGCCGACTGCGGCACCAGCGCGCCGTACGCCACGACCGGGCAGCAGTCGGGGGCCAGCTCGGTGAGGCGAGCCTGGAAGTCCGGGTCGCTCGGGCGAGCGGGGGTGAGCACCTCGAGGCCGGCCTCACGCGCGAGCCGCGCGACGGGTGAGTCGGCCACCTGCCGGCCGCGCCCGGCGCGGGCGGGCGGCCGGGTCACGACCGCGACGACCTCGTGCGCCGACGCGAGCAGCGCACGCAGCGAGGGCACCGCGACCTCGGGGGTGCCGGCGAAGACGAGCCGCACGCGCTACAGCGCCTTGCCGAAGGTGGCGTGCGGGCTCAGCTTGACCGTCGGCGTCGGGCCGCCGGCCCACTCCGCCTCGCGGATCGCCTTCATCGCGAGCTTGCGCTGCTCGCGGTCGAGGCGGTCGATGAACAGGATGCCGTCGAGGTGGTCGGTCTCGTGCTGGATGCAGCGCGCCATCAGCTCGGAGCCCTCGAGCACCACCGGCTCGCCGTGCATGTTCTGGCCCTTGGCGACGACGCGCAGCGCACGCGGGGTGTCGAAGGCCAGGCCCGGGAACGACAGGCAGCCCTCCTCGCCGTCCTGCTCCTCCTCGGACAGGTCGAGGCTGGGGTTCACCAGGTGGCCCAGCTCGTCGTCGACCCAGTACGTGAACACGCGCAGCCCGACGCCGATCTGCGGTGCGGCCAGCCCGACGCCGGGAGCGTCGAGCATGGTGTCGGTGAGGTCCTTGACCAGCTGGCGCAGCTCCTTGTCGAAGTCGGTGACGACGGCCGCGGGCGTGCGCAGCACCGGGTCGCCGAACAGGCGGATGTCCTGGATCGACACGTGAGGAGCCTCGTCTCTCGTGGGGGTACCCGTCCAGTGTAGGCGGGTGGGTCGGTGCGACACTGAACGCGTGCGTGGCGTCGGCGCCGCGTGGTGGGAGCGTGGGCCGTGAGCGTGCGTCCGTGGTGGGGAGCGCGCGTCTACGCGTTCTTGTTCCGCTTCCTCGGCCCGGCGCAGCTGGGCTCCGAGCACGAGCCCGAGACCTCGGCCCCCGACCCGCAGTTCAGCTGTCCCCTGTGCGGGCGGCCGATGGCCGAGCACACCTGGCACGAGGACGGCGGCCGGCGGCGGATGTACTGCCCGCGCTGAGCCGTCGTCGCTCGCGTCGAGACCGTCGAGTGCAGAGAAGGCGGCCACCCGATGGCCTCCAGGTGACCCACTGCTCTGCTCTCGGCACATCGGGCGGACTAGCTCCGGCTCCGAGCCACCAAGCCCGGCCCGAGGACGACCCCACCTAACCCGCCGATGGCCAGGCCCGGGCCGAGGAGCACCCACAGCAGCAGCCGAGGGTCCCGGCCGGGATCGAGGAGGCTGCGCCGGGGCCTGCGCGTTCAGGCACTGACGCTGAAGGGCTCCGGCGGACTCTGGTCGAACCGGTGCCGGCCACCCGCGCGCTCGCGCCTCGTCGTCGACTCGTCCCGCGTCATGGCCCTGCCTCCCCACCGGTCATCGGCCGACGCCGGCCTGCGCCCGAGCAGCGCCGCTCACACCAGGTCGAGCGGGTCGACCTGCACGCGCACGCTGCCGGGCCGCTTGCGGGCACTGCGACCGGCCGCCGCACCCTTGAGGCCGTCGGCGAGCCGGTCGCGGGCAGCCGGTGCGGTGCGCAGTACCAGGCGCACGGGCGGCTCGTCGTCGGGCGCCGCCGACCGCTGCGGCGGCACGGGCACCGGTCCGAGCACCTCGACGTCGCCGGGCAGGTGCGCGCCGGCCACGAGCTCGTCGACGGCGGCTGCGGGACCGGTGAGCGTGGCGACGGCGCGTGCGGGCGGGAAGCCGAGCGCCTGGCGCGCGGAGAGCTCGCGGCCACTGTGCCAGGTCGGTGCCCAGCGCACGAGGGCCTCGACCGGCGGCAGGCCACCCGGGCCGGCAAGGACGACGACCCCGCCCAGGGTCGAGCTGCGCACGAGGGCGGCTGCGTCGGCCCAGCGGCGCAGCGCCTCCTCGCCCGCGCGCAGGTCGCTGCGGCCGAGCAGGGCCCACGGGTCGAGCAGCAGGGCGGCCGCGTAACCGCCGTCCGCGACGGGCTCGGCGCCGGGTGTGGCGATCACGAGCGCCCGGCGGGCGGGCACGCGGGCCACGACCTGGCCGCCCCCGCTCGTGACCACCGGCGTGCCAGGGAACGCGCGTCCCAGCTCCTCGGCGGTGCGTCGCGCTCCCACCACCACCGAGCGCAGGCGCCGGTCGCCGCACTCGGGGCAGCGCCAGCCGACGCTGGCCGTCGCGCACCACCGGCAGGTCGGGACGCCGGAGCCGCCGGCCAGCATCAGCGGCCCGTGGCACGCCGGGCAACGGGCTGGGGTGCGGCACTGCTGGCAGGCCAGCGCCGGCACGTACCCACGGCGGGGTACCTGCACGAGCACGGGGCCGTCGTCCAGGGCCTTGGCGGCGGTGCGCCACGCGAGCGAGGGCAACCGGGCGGTGTCCGCGGCCGCATCCCGCTCTGGCTCATGGCCCTCCCCCGCGACGAGCACCCGCGGGGCACCGGCGCGCAGCGTGGCCGGCGGGGCCTGCACCGGGCGCGCCCAGCCCGTCTGCACCATGCGCTCGACCTCAGCGGTGCGCACGAACCCGCCGAAGAGCGCCGCCGCACCCTCGAGCTCCGAGCGCAGGGCCAGCACCTCACGCACGTGGGGGTACGGCGCGTGCGGCTCGGCGTGCAGGTCGTCGCCGTCGTCCCAGCAGACCACCAGGCCGAGGTCGCGCACCGGCGCAAACATCGCCGCCCGCGTGCCGATCACGGCTCTGCCGGCCCCACGAAGCACCGACAGCCACGCCGTGTAGCGGGCGCGGGGACCCAGGTCTGCGGTCAGCACCACCTGACCGGCGTCGGGGTCGAGCGCGGTGAGAGCGGCGTCGACGCGGGCGACGTCCCGCGCATCGGGCACCACGACGAGTGCGCCCCGGCCGGCGCTCAGCGCCGTGAGCACGGCCGTCGCCACTGCGGCAGGCCAATCGTGCGAGGCGTCGGCGGCCGAGGGCGTGGCGAGCCACGCGGCGCGGGGCGCCTCGCCCGTCGCGATGCGTCCGAGGAAAGCCGCGCCGCCGGGGTAGCCCTCCCAGGCGCCGGGGGCGGGAGAAGGGGGCCTCGGCGAGGCGTCGTCCGCCGTAGGGGCCGCCTGCTCGGCCTGGGCGTGCCGGGGCGGGACGGCGAGCCGCAGCACGTCGCCGAGCGTGCCCGCCCAGCGGTCGGCGACCGCCCGGCACAACCGGATCAGTGGCGGCGTGAGCACCGGCTCGGGCGAGACCACCCGCCGCAGCGGAGCCAGCTTGCCGGGGTGCTCGGCCTCGGCCTTGCGCGACACGACGAAGCCGTCGCGGTCGCCACCGGCGAAGCGCACTTTGACGCGCACGCCCGGCTGGGCCGACTGGGCCAGCGGCGCGGGGACGGCGTACTCGAAGACGCGGTCGAGGTGCGCGAGCGGGACGTCGACCAGCACCTCGGCCACGGGGTCGACGTCCGCGAGCCCCGGCGGCGCCGGCGCCGGACGGCGGCGGGCCGCCGCCTTGGCCTCGGCCGGAACACCCAGCGCCAGCTGACCGGGACCGCCCTCGGGTCGAGGCTCGGCGTCCGCGCCGCGGTCGGGGTGCTGGCTCACGCGCCATTCCTACCCGACGCCACCGTCACCTCGCCCGCCGCCGTCCGTGATCATGCACGCCAGCCCACCCCGGCCGTCCGTGATGATGCACGCCAGCCCACCCCCGCCGTCCGTGATCATGCACGCCAGCCCACCGGGGCGATCTACTTCACTCAGCGATGACCACTGGGGCACCCCACTGCACTAGGAAGGCGACAGGGTGCCCCCGCGTCCACCAGACGGGAGAGGTGGACTCCGTCCGTGATCATGCACGCCAGCGCACCCTTGGGGCGATCTACTGCATTCGGCGGTGGCCGCTGGGGCACCTCACTGCACTAGGAAGGCAGCAGGGTGCCCCCGCGCCATCAGATGGGAGAGGTCGCCGGGCGGGTGGTCAGGCGGAGACGGCTGAGCGCAGGGCCTCGACGCGGTCGGTGCGCTCCCACGTGAAGCCACCCTGGTCGTCGGTGCGGCCGAAGTGGCCGTACGCCGCGGTGCGAGCGTAGATCGGACGCAGCAGGTCGAGGTCGCGGATGATCGCGGCCGGACGCAGGTCGAACACCTCGGTGATGGCCGCGGTGATCTTCGCCGGGTCGGCGGTCTCGGTGCCGAACGTCTCGACGTACAGGCCCACCGGGTGGGCCTTGCCGATCGCGTAGGCGACCTGCACCTCGCACCGGCGGGCCAGACCCGCAGCCACGACGTTCTTGGCCACCCAGCGCATGGCGTACGCCGCCGAGCGGTCGACCTTCGACGGGTCCTTGCCGCTGAAGGCGCCACCGCCGTGCCGAGCCATGCCGCCGTAGGTGTCGACGATGATCTTGCGCCCGGTGAGGCCGGCATCGCCCATCGGGCCGCCGATCTCGAAGCGACCCGTGGGGTTGACGAGCAGTCGCGTACCGGAGGTGTCGAGGTCGACGTCGAGCGCGGAGAGCACGGGCTTGACCACGTGCGCCTCGATGTCGGGGGTCAGCATGCCGTCGAGGGAGATGTCGGCCGCGTGCTGGGTCGACAGCACGACGGTCTCGAGCTGGACGGCGCGCTCACCGTCGTAGCCGATCGTGACCTGGGTCTTGCCGTCCGGGCGCAGGTACGGCAGCTCGCCGTTCTTGCGCGCCCGAGTGAGCTGCTCGGACAGCCGGTGCGCCAAGTAGATCGGCAGCGGCATCAGCTCGGGTGTGTCGTCGCTGGCGTAGCCGAACATCAGGCCCTGGTCGCCGGCGCCCTGCGCGTCCAGCGGGTCGACGCCACCTTCGGCGCGGCGCTCGTAGGCGTCGTCCACGCCCTGGGCGATGTCGGGCGACTGCGCACCGATCGAGACCTCGACACCGCAGGAGTTGCCGTCGAAGCCCTTGGTGGAGGAGTCGTAGCCGATGCCGAGCACCGTGTCGCGCACGATCCGCGGGATGTCGACGTACGACGACGTCGTCACCTCACCGGCGACGTGCACCAGACCCGTGGTGACCATCGTCTCGACGGCGACGCGGCTGCGCGGGTCCTCCGCGAGCATCGCGTCGAGGATGGAGTCGCTGATCTGGTCGCAGATCTTGTCGGGGTGACCTTCGGTGACCGACTCGGACGTGAACAGGCGAAGGGACGACACGTGCTCTCCTCAGGTGCAGCGGCTGCTGGCTGGTCGGCGCCCGCGGGCACCGTTGGTCAGTCTATCGGGACGGTGCGGGCAGGCGGTCGACGACCGCATCCCAGACGGCGTGGGCGAGTGCGGACTTCGGACCCTCGGACACGACGTGCTCCCCGCCGTCCCGATCGAGGATCACGGCGCTGCTGGTGTCGGCGCCGAAGGTCTTGTCGACGCCGACCTCGTTGACCACCAACAGGTCACAGCCCTTGCGCGCCAGCTTGGCGCGCGCGTGGGTGAGGACGTCGGCGCCCGGGTCACCGGTCTCGGCGGCGAAGCCGACGACGACCTGCCCCGGACGAGACCGCTGCGCCGACAGCTCGGCCAGCACGTCGGGGTTGCGCACGAGCTCGACGGTGGGTGCCCCGCCGTCGTCGGACTTCTTGATCTTGTGGCCGCTCACCTCGGACGGGCGGAAGTCCGCCACGGCCGCGGCCATCACGACGACGTCGGCGTCCACGGCCGCATCGACGACGGCATCACGCAGCTGCTGCGCCGTCTCGACGGGCACGTGGCGCACTCCCGCGGGCGCCGGCAGCGCCGAGGCGCTCACGAGGACGACGTCGGCACCGCGGGCTGCGGCGACGCGCGCGAGGGCGAGTCCTTGCTTGCCCGACGAGCGGTTGCCGAGGAACCGCACGGGGTCGAGCGGCTCGCGCGTCCCCCCGGCGGAGACGACGACCGTTCGCCCAGCGAGGTCGCGCGTCCACGCACCGCGCGCCAGCAGGTCGGTGCAGGCCGCGAAGATCTCGTCGGGCTCGGGCAGGCGCCCGGGGCCGGTGTCGGCGCCGGTGAGCCGCCCGGACGCCGGGTCGAGGACGACGACCCCGCGCGCCCGCAGCGTCTGGACGTTGGCGCGCGTGGCGGGGTGGTCCCACATCTCGGTGTGCATGGCAGGGGCCATGAGCACCGGGCAGCGCGCGGTGAGCAAGGTGTTCGTGAGCAGGTCGTCAGCCAGCCCGTGCGCCGCGCGCGCGAGCAGGTCGGCGGTGGCGGGCGCGGCGACGACGAGGTCGGCCTCACGCCCCAGCCGCACGTGCGGCACCTCGTGGACGTCGTCCCACACCTCCGTGGCCACCGGCTGGCCCGACAGCGCGGCCCAGGTGGGCGCGCCGACGAACTCGAGCGCCGCACGCGTCGGCACGACCCGCACCGCGTGCCCGCTCTCGGTGAGCAGGCGCAGCAGGTGGGCGACCTTGTAGGCGGCGATGCCGCCGCCCACGCCGAGCACCACGCGGGGCGCGGTGCTCGCCTGCTCGCTCAGGTCAGCCCTCGATGGGCTCAGAGGTCAGCAGGCCCTCGTTGATCTCGCGCAGGGCGATGCTGAGCGGCTTCTCGTGCACGTGGGTCTCGACGAGCGGGCCGACGTACTCGAGCAGGCCCTCGCCGAGCTGGGAGTAGTACGCGTTGATCTGACGAGCGCGCTTGGCGCCGTAGATGACCAGCGCGTACTTGGAGTCGGCGGCCTTCAGCAGGTCGTCGATCGGCGGGTTCGTGATGCCCTCGGGGACTGCGGTGGTGCGCGACACAGGAGCTCTCGTTTCGTCGACGTACAGGTGGATCCGCCGTCCATTGTGTCAGACAGCGAGCCCCATCTCTCGCACGAGCGCCGCACTGGCCCGCGCGACGTCGTCGTTGACGATCGTCACGTCGAACTCCGACTCCGCCGCGAGCTCCTCGCGGGCGGTGGTCAGCCGGCGCTCGCGCTCGGCCTCGGTCTCGGTGCCGCGCCCGACGAGCCGGCGCACCAGCTCGTCCCAGCTGGGCGGGGCGAGGAACACGAACCGCGCCTCGGGCATCGTGGCCCGCACCTGACGCGCGCCCTGCAGGTCGATCTCGAGCAGCGCCGCCCGCCCCTCGCGCAGCGCCTGCTCGACCGGCCCGCGCGGGGTGCCGTAGCGGTGCCGTCCGTGCACCACGGCCCACTCGAGCATCTCCCCCGCCGCCACCATGGCGTCGAAGGTGGCGTCGTCGACGAAGCGGTAGTGCACGCCGTCGACCTCGCCGGGGCGGGGTGGCCGCGTGGTGGCCGACACCGAGAGCCACACCTGCGGGTAGCGCTCGCGCACGAACGCCGACACCGTGCCCTTGCCGACCGCCGTGGGCCCGGCGAGCACCGTGAGCCGCCGCAGCACGTCCTGCGACGAGGCCGTCGACGCAGCGTCGGGGACGCCGCTCACTGACCGGGGAAGCGAGCGACCAGGGCGGACACCTGCTTGGCGCCGAGCCCGCGCACCCGGCGGCTCTCGGAGATGGCGAGCTCGTCCATGATCTGGCGCGCTCGGACCTTGCCGACGCCCGGCATGGCCTCGAGCAGGGCCGACACCTTCATCTTGCCGATGACCTCGTTGGTCTGGCCCTCGCGGACGACCTCAGCCAGCGAGCCCTGCGCGTGCTTCAGCCGGTTCTTCACCGCGGCCCGTTCGCGGCGTGCCGCCGCAGCCTTCTCGAGCGCAGCCTGACGCTGCTCCGGGGTCAGGGAGGGCAAGGCCACGGTGGTTCACCTCAGGGTCCGGACGGCGGGCCCACCGGGTAGGTGGGGCAGGGTCAGAACCTAGCGAGTCCCCGAGCGCCAGGGCAATGCGGGCCGCGACCTCAGGCGAGGGCGCGCGAGCAGCTGTCGAGCGTGCGCGCCGCAGCGTCGCGCAGACCGGTCACGGACGGCCCCGCGCTGAGCACCTCCCGTGACGACGACGGCAGCACGTTGGAGCGGGCGTCGCCGAACACGGCGCGCAGCTCCACGGGGCCCGCGCCCTGCGCACCGATGCCCGGAGCCAGCAGCGGCGCACGGCTCGCGGCCAGGTCGATTCCCAGCTCTGCGACCGCGTCACCGACCGTCGCACCGACCACGAGGCCCACCGAGCCGAGGTCGTCGGCAGCAGCGTTGTCGGCTCTCACCGCATCAACCACTTGCGCCGCAACGGCTTGGCCGTCGTCACCGCGTGCGTGTTGCACCAGTCGGCCCTCGGCGTTCGACGTCAGGCCGAGCACGAAGAGCCCAGCCCCCTGCTCATGAGCGAGGTCGATCGCTGGACGCAGGGACTCGTAGCCGAGGTACGGGCTCACCGTGAGGGCGTCGGCTGCCAGCGGTCGCTGCTGGTCGAGGTAGGCCTGCGCGTAGGCCGTCATGGTGGAGCCGATGTCTCCGCGCTTGGCGTCCAGGATGACGAGCGCACCTGCGGCCCGCGCCTCGTGCAGCACGCGCTCCAGGACGGCGACCCCGCGCGCACCATGGCGCTCGAAGAACGCCGACTGGGGCTTGAGCACCGCCACGACCTCCGCCAGCGCCTCGACGCACGTGAGGGCGAACCGCTCGAGCCCGTCAGCGTCGTCTGCGAGCTGCCAGGCGCTCAGCAGCTGCGGGTGCGGGTCGATCCCTACGCACAGCGGGCCGCGCTGCGCCATCGCTGCCCGAAGGCGCGCTCCGAAGGGCTCCATGGTGCTCACACTTCTCCTGCCTGCACTCGGTGGGCGTATCCGACGGCGTCGACGAATGACGTGAAACCTCGCTGCCCCAACGCTTCTGCGAGCTCGTCGCGGACGCGCAGCGGCGCGCTCGGGTCGTGGAAGGCGACCGTGCCCACCTGGACGCCGGCCGCACCCGCCAGCACGAGCTCGAGCGCGTCCGAGCCGCTGGCGACGCCGCCCACGCCGACGATGGGCACCTGTCGCAGCCGCCCGGCGCGCATCGCCGAGTGCACCTGCCAGATGCACCGCACCGCAACGGGACGCACGGCCGGGCCCGAGAGGCCGCCCGTCAGCCCGGCCAAGCGCGGGCGCATCCGGTCGACGTCGATCGAGATGCCGAGCAGCGTGTTGATCATCGTGAGGCCGTCCGCGCCGGCATCGACGCACGCCGCGGCGATCTCGACGATGTCGGTGACGTCGGGTGAGAGCTTCGCGAGCAGCGGCACGTCAGCCGGCGTCACCTCGCGCACCGCCTCGATCACCGCCGACGACGGCGCGGCCTGGCAGGCGAACACCAGGCCGCGGTTGGCGACGTTGGGGCAGGAGATGTTGACCTCGATCGCCGCGAGCCCCGGCTGCCCCACGAGTCGCTCGGCGAGGCCGCGGAACTCCTCGACGGTGCTGCCCGCGATGGACACCACGGCGCGTGCACCGACGGACCGCAGCCAGGGCAGGTCGTGCTCGAGGAACGCGTCGATCCCCGGGCCCTGCAGCCCGATGGAGTTCAGCATCCCGCTGGGCGTCTCGGCCATGCGCGGGGTCGGGCGCCCGGAACGCGGCTGGGTCATCACCGACTTGGTCACGACCGCGCCGAGCTCGGAGACGTCGAAGAACTGGTGCAGCTCGCGGCCCGCGGCGGCGCAGCCGGACGCCGTCATGAGCGGGTTCGGCAGCCGCAGCGAGCCGATCGCGGTGGTCATGTCGACCGTCGGGGTGGCGGCCGTCGTCCCGGTGGTGGTCATCAGTGCCCCTTCATCGCGACCGCGCCCACGCAGTCGTCGGGCACCTGGCCGATGCCGTCGACCCACGACTCCCAGCGCACGCGGTCGCCGCGGAACACCGGGCCCTCGACGCACGAGCGCACCATGCGGGTCCGGCCGTCGCTGCCCTCGACCGGCATCACGCAGGTCATGCAGATCCCGACGCCGCAGGCCATGGCCTCCTCGACGGCGACCTGCGCCACCGCGCCGTGCGCCGTCGCGACCTGCGTCACCGCGCGCAGCATGCCCATCGGTCCGCACGCGTAGACCACCGAGGCGTCGGCACGCTCGATCACCTCCGGCAGCACGGCGGTGACCTGGCCGCGGGTGCCGACGCTGCCGTCGTCCGTGGTGATCGTGGCGGTGCTCGCCACGCGACGGGCCTCGACCACACCGAACAGGCGCGACTCGGTGGCGGCACCGAGCACGAGGTCGACCCGGCAACCCCTCTCGCGCAACGCCTCCGCGAGCCAGAACAGCGGCGCGGTGCCGTAGCCACCGCCGACCAGCACGCAGCTGACCGGCTCCTTCGGCAGCGGGAAGGCGCGGCCGACCGGCCCCACGACGTCGATGGGCGTACCGACGGGCTGGCTGGTGAGCCAGTGGGTGCCGCGGCCGGCGTCGGCGACCACCACGTCGACGGTGCCGCCGTACACGCCGGTGGGTGAGACCTTGTGGATCGAGAACGACCGGCGCAGCAGCATGCTCGTCGGCTCGCCGCCCACCGTGAGCGCGACGAAGTGGCCCGGGCGGGCGGACTCCGCGACGCCGGGTGCGAGCAGGGTCAGGTGCCGGTAGTCGCCGACCTTGCGCGAGGCCAGGATCTCGCCACGCACCTGCACCGGCCCGGGCCGCTGCTCGCTCATCGCAGCTGCGCCAGGTGTTGGGCGTGCTCCTGCAGCGACCGGACGGAGATGGTGGTGGCGCGGGCCGACTCGATGCCCTGCACCGCGGCGGCGAGCTGCTGCACCGTCGTGATGATCGGGCGGTCCATGCTCGTCGTCGCGGCACGGATCTCGTAGCCGTCGGCGCGCGCGTCGCGGCCCGAGGGCGTGTTGACGACCATGTCGACCTCGCCGGCGAGGATGCGCTGCACGATCGTGCCTTCGCCGTCCGCGGGTCCCTGGCTGTGCTTTCGCACGACCGTGCTCTGGACCCCGTTGCGCCGCAGCACCTCCGCGGTGCCCTCGGTGGCCAGCACGGTGAAGCCGAGGTCGACCAGCCGCTTGACCGGGAAGATCATCGCGCGCTTGTCGCGGTTGGCCACCGAGACGAACACCGTGCCGCGGTCGGGCAGGCCGCCGTAGGCCGCCGCCTGGCTCTTGGCGAAGGCGGTGCCGAAGTCGTCGTCGATGCCCATGACCTCACCGGTCGAGCGCATCTCGGGCCCGAGCACCGTGTCGACGACCAGGCCCTCCCGGGTCACGAAGCGCTTGAACGGCAGCACGGCCTCCTTCACCGACACCGGTGCGCCCGCCGGGAGGTGCGTGCCGTCGCCCGACGCCGTCAGCAGGCCCTCGGCACGCAGGTCGGCGATGGTCGCGCCGAGCATGATCCGGGCTGCCGCCTTGGCCAGGGGCACGGCCGTCGCCTTGCTGACGAACGGCACGGTGCGGCTGGCCCGCGGGTTGGCCTCGAGGACGTACAGGACGTCGGCCGCGAGGGCGAACTGCACGTTGAGCAGCCCGCGCACGCCGACGCCTCGCGCGATGGCCTCAGTGGAGGCTCGCACGCGCTCGATCTCGCTGTGCCCCAACGTGACGGGCGGTAGCACGCAGGCGGAGTCGCCCGAGTGGATGCCCGCCTCCTCGATGTGCTCCATGACGGCGCCCAGGTACAGCTCGTGACCGTCGTAGAGGGCGTCCACGTCGATCTCGATCGCGTCGTCGAGGAACCGGTCGACCAGCACCGGGTGCTCCGGCGAGGCGTGCGTGGCCCGCTCGACGTAGGCGCCGAGGGTCTCGTCGTCGTACACGATCTCCATACCCCGACCACCGAGCACGTACGACGGGCGCACCAGCACCGGGTAGCCGATCTCGCGGGCGACCTCGACGGCCTCCTGCGCCGAGTACGCCGTGCCGTGCCGCGGCGCCGGCAGGCCGGCCTCCTGCAGCACGCGGCCGAAGGCGCCGCGGTCCTCGGCGAGGTGGATCGCCGCCGGGCTGGTGCCGACGATCGGCACACCGGCGTCGGCCAGTGACTGCGCCAGCCCGAGCGGTGTCTGGCCGCCGAGCTGCACGATGACGCCGACGACGGGGCCGGCCTGCTGCTCCGCGTGCACCACCTCGAGCACGTCCTCGAGCGTGAGCGGCTCGAAGTAGAGGCGGTCGGAGGTGTCGTAGTCCGTCGACACCGTCTCGGGGTTGCAGTTGATCATCACGGTCTCGAAACCGGCGTCGCGCAGGGCGAAGCTGGCGTGCACGCAGGAGTAGTCGAACTCCACGCCCTGGCCGATGCGGTTCGGGCCGGAGCCGAGGATGATCACCGCGGGCCGCTCGCGCGGTTCCACCTCGGTCTCGCTGTCGTAGGCCGAGTAGTGGTACGGCGTGTGGGCTGCGAACTCGGCAGCACAGGTGTCGACCGTCTTGTACACCGGCCGGATGCCCAGCGCGTGACGCACACCGCGCACCACCGGCTCCGGCATCGACCGCAGCACGCCGATCTGCGCGTCGCTGAACCCGTGCCGCTTCGCGCGCCGCAGCAGCGCGGGCGTCAGCTCGCCAGCATCGGCGATCTCGACGGCGAGCCCGTTGATGAGCTCGATCTGGTCGAGGAACCACGGGTCGATCCCCGTCGCGTCGTGGGCTTCCTCGACGCTGGCACCGGCGCGCATGGCCTGCTGCACGAGCAGCAGCCGCCCGTCGGTGGGCTGCCGGGCCGCCTCCAAGAGCGCCCGCGCGTCTCCGGGCGCGCCGTCCCAGTGGAACGAGGAGCCCTTGCGCTCCACCGACCGCAGCGCCTTCTGCAGCGCCTCGGTGAAGTTGCGGCCGATCGCCATGGCCTCGCCCACCGACTTCATCGTGGTGGTGAGCGTCGGGTCAGCGGCCGGGAACTTCTCGAACGCGAAGCGCGGCACCTTCACCACGACGTAGTCGAGCGCCGGCTCGAAGGACGCCGGCGTCTGCTGCGTGATGTCGTTGGGCACCTCGTCGAGCGTGTACCCGACGGCGAGCTTCGCGGCGATCTTGGCGATCGGGAAGCCGGTGGCCTTGCTGGCGAGCGCCGACGAGCGCGAGACGCGCGGGTTCATCTCGATGACGATGATCCGGCCGTCAGCCGGGTTGACCGCGAACTGGATGTTGCAGCCGCCGGTGTCGACGCCCACCTCGCGGATGACGGCGATCCCGATGTCGCGCAGCCGCTGGTACTCGCGGTCGGTGAGGGTCATCGCGGGAGCCACGGTGATGGAGTCACCGGTGTGCACGCCCATCGGGTCGAGGTTCTCGATCGAGCAGACGACCACGACGTTGTCGTGCTTGTCGCGCATCAGCTCGAGCTCGTACTCCTTCCACCCCAGGATCGACTCCTCCAGGAGCACCTCGGTGGTGGGTGAGGCATGCAGCCCGGCGCCGGCGATGCGCCGCAGGTCGACCTCGTCGTACGCGAAGCCCGAGCCCAGACCGCCCATCGTGAACGACGGCCGAACGACGAGGGGGTAGCCGAGGTCGGCCGCGATCTCGAGGCACTCGTCCATCGTGTGCGCGATGGCGCTGCGGGCCGACTCCGCGCCGCACCGCTCGACGACGCCCTTGAACGCCTGGCGGTCCTCACCGAGCTGGATCGCCTCGACGTTGGCGCCGATCAGCGGGCAGCCGTACTTCTCGAGCACTCCGCGCTCGTGCAGGGCGATCGCGGTGTTGAGCGCGGTCTGGCCGCCCAGAGTCGCCAGTACGGCGTCCGGGCGCTCCTTGGCGATGATGGCCTCGACGACGTCGGGGGTGATCGGCTCGACGTACGTGGCGTCGGCGAACTCGGGGTCGGTCATGATCGTCGCCGGGTTGGAGTTCACCAGGATGACGCGCAGGCCCTCCGCCTTCAGGACGCGACAGGCCTGAGTGCCCGAGTAGTCGAACTCGCACGCCTGGCCGATGACGATGGGCCCCGACCCGATGACGAGGACCGAGGAGATGTCGGTGCGGCGTGGCATCAGGCACCCTTCCTGGTGGTGGCGGACGAGCTCATGAGCTCGACGAAGCGGTCGAAGAGGTAGCCGGCATCGTGCGGACCCGCCGCCGCCTCCGGGTGGTACTGCACCGAGAACGCCGGGACGTCGAGGCACTCGAGCCCCTCGACGACGTCGTCGTTGAGGCACACGTGACTGACGCGCGCGCGGCCGAACGGCGTGCTCGCCTCGCCCTCACGGGGTGCGTCGACGGCGAACCCGTGGTTGTGCGCGGTGATCTCGACCTTGCCGGTGGCGCGGTCGATGACGGGCTGGTTGATCCCGCGGTGGCCGTAGCCCAGCTTGTAGGTGCCGAAGCCCAGCGCGCGACCGAGGAGCTGGTTGCCGAAGCAGATCCCGAAGAACGGCAGCCGGCGCTGCAGCACCTCGCGCAGCAGCTCGACCTGGGTGTCGGCGGTGGCCGGGTCGCCCGGGCCGTTGCTGAAGAAGACGCCGTCGGGCTGCGCGGCCAGCACGTCGTCGATCGTCGCCGTGGCGGGCAGCACGTGCACCTCGATGCCGCGTTCGGCCAGGCGCGTCGGGGTCATGGACTTGATGCCGAGGTCAATCGCAGCCACCGTGAAGCGCTTGTCCCCCAACGCCTGCACGACGTACTCGTGATCGGTCGACACCTCCTCGGCGAGAGCCGACCCAGCCATCTTCGGGGCCATCCGGACGACGTTCACGAGCTCCTCGACGGGCCGGGCGGCGTCCGGGCCGGAGAAGACGCCCGCGCGCATGGCTCCCCGCTCTCGCAGGTGCCGGGTGAGAGCGCGGGTGTCGACGCCGCTGATGCCTACGACCCCTTGCGCCTCGAGCTCGTCGCCGAGCGCACGTCGCGAGCGCCAGCTCGACGGGCGCGGTGAGGGGTCGCGCACGACGTAGCCGCTCACCCAGATGCGGCGCGACTCGCCGTCCTCGTCGTTGATGCCGGTGTTGCCGATGTGCGGTGCGGTCTGCACCACCACCTGGCCGTGGTAGCTGGGGTCGGTGAGCGTCTCCTGGTATCCGGTCATGCCGGTCGAGAAGACAGCCTCGCCGACGCAGTGGCCCACGGCGCCGTAGGCCTCACCGGCGAAGGTGCGGCCGTCCTCGAGCACGAGCAGGGCGTCCTGGGTGATCGTCGAGGTGATCGTCGATGTCATGAGGTCTCTCCTGGCTGGTCGGGGGTCGTGGCCAGCGCCTGCACCTGCGCGAGAAGCGCCTCGCGGTCGTCGCCGTGGCGGACGCGCAGGGCGGTCGTCACCACGGTGTCACCGAGGGCCCAGTCGATGACGAGCAGTCCGGCACCTGGAACCGCCTTGCCGGCGCGCACGCTCTCGCGCCGGGCACCGTGGACGTCGGCGGCGGGGATGAGCAGGTCGGTGGCGCCGACGCGGTGCAGCACCACCCCTTCGGGCACCACGAGCAGACGGGCCTGGCCGGGCACGCCGAGCCCGTGCGCCGCCACCCGGTCGAGCCAGTCGGCCCGCGCGGTGGTCGACACGTAGGTGACCTCGGCGCCGTCGCGCTCGGCGCGTCCGGCGAGCTCGGACGACGGCGCGGCGGGGGCGGGCACGCCGGCCTGGCGACGCGCGCGGCCCCGCCACCCGACGTACATCAGCCCCCAGGCAAGCAACACCACGAGGACGACGACCGCGACGGCGGCGGGGCGGCTCACCGGTGCGCCGCCTGGCTGCCGTCGACCGGCGCGCCGTCGAGCACCGTGGGCCGCCCGCGCAGGAAGGTGGCGACCACCCGGCCGTGCATCTGCCGGCCGGCGAACGGCGTGTTGCGCGCCGCAGTGGCCATGGCCGCCGGGTCGACGTCCCAGCGGGCTTGCGGGTCGACCAGCGTGAGGTTGGCCGGTTCGCCCACCTGCAGCCCTCGCCCGTGACGGTCGAGGCGTCCGATCCGGGCCGGCCGCACCGACATGCGATCGGCGACTCCGGCCCAGTCGAGCAGGCCGGTCTCGACCATCGCCTCGACCACCACCGACAGCGCGGTCTCCAGGCCGGTCATGCCCATGGCCGCGGCGGGCCACTCGCAGTCCTTGTCCTCGGCCGGGTGCGGCGCGTGGTCGGTGGCGACGGCGTCGATCGTGCCGTCGGCCAGCGCCTCGCGCAGCGCCTGCACGTCGGCCGCGGTGCGCAGCGGCGGGTTGACCTTGAAGCGCGGGTCGTAGCTGCGCACGAGCTCGTCGGTGAGCACCAGGTGGTGCGGCGTCACCTCGGCGGTGACGTCGACGCCCCGCCCCTTGGCCCAGCGCAGGATCTCGACCGAGCCGGCAGTGCTCACGTGGCACACGTGCAGCCTGGACCCGACGTGCTCGGCGAGCAGGACGTCACGCGCGATGATCGCCTCCTCGGCGACCGCGGGCCAGCCGGTGAGGCCGAGCACCGCGGACACCTCGCCCTCGTGCATCTGCGCACCCGTGGTGAGCCGAGGCTCCTGGGCGTGCTGGGCGACGACGCCGTCGAACGCCTTGACGTACTCCAACGCCCGGCGCATCAGCACGGCGTCGTCGACGCAGCGGCCGTCGTCGCTGAAGACGCGCACCCTGGCCGCCGAGTCGGCCATGGCCCCCAGCTCGGCCAGCCGGTCGCCAGCGAGCCCCACGGTCACCGCGCCCACCGGGTGGACGTCGACCCAGCCGGCCTCGCGCCCGAGGCGCCAGACCTGCTCGACCACTCCCGCCGTGTCGGCGACCGGGTCGGTGTTGGCCATGGCGTGCACGGCGGTGAAGCCGCCCGCTGCGGCCGCGCGCGTGCCGGACTCGACGGTCTCGGCGTCCTCGCGTCCTGGCTCACGCAGGTGGGTGTGCAGGTCGACCAGGCCGGGTAGCGCCACCAGCCCGGCGCCGTCGACCACCGTGGCGCCACCGGCGTCCAGCCCGATGCCGACGTCGGCGATCACGCCGTCGCGCAGCAGCAGGTCGGTGGGCTCGCCGCCGAGGGGGCGCACCCCACGCAGCAGGTGGTCGGTCATCGCGCCTCCTCGCGCTCGCTGCCGGCGAGCAGCAGGTACAGCACGGCCATCCGCACCGACACGCCGTTGCCCACCTGCTCGACGATGGTCGAGCGCTCGCAGTCCGCGGCGTCGGCCGAGATCTCCAGTCCCCGGTTCATCGGGCCGGGGTGCATGACGATGGCGTCGTCCTTGAGCAGCCGCAGCCGCCGCGCGTCCAGGCCGTAGCGACGCGAGTACTCGCGGGCGCTCGGGAAGTAGGCGGCGTTCATCCGCTCGCGCTGCACGCGCAGCATCATCACGGCGTCCGCCTCGGGCAGCGCGGCGTCCAGGTCGTACGACGTCGCGCACGGCCAGGTGTCGACCCGCTGCGGCAGCAGGGTGGGCGGCGCCACCAGGGTGACGTCGGCGCCGAGCGTGCGCAGCAGCAGCACGTTGCTGCGCGCCACCCGGCTGTGCAGCACGTCACCGACGATCGTCACGCGCTTGCCGGCGAGGTCCTGGCCGGTCGCCGCACCCGGCTCGCCGCGGCCGACGAGGTGGTGGCGCATCGTGTACGCGTCGAGCAGCGCCTGCGTGGGGTGCTCGTGGGTGCCGTCGCCGGCGTTGACCACGGCGCCGTCGATCCAGCCCGACGTCGCCAGCCGGTGCGGCGCGCCGCTGGACCCGTGGCGGATCACCACCGCGTCGGCGCCCATGGCCTGCAGCGTGAGCGCGGTGTCTTTCAGGCTCTCGCCCTTCGACACGCTCGAGCCCTTGGCCGAGAAGTTGATGACGTCGGCCGACAGCCGCTTGGCGGCGACCTCGAACGACACCCGCGTGCGGGTGGAGTCCTCGAAGAACAGGTTGATCACGGTGCGGCCGCGCAGCGTGGGCAGCTTCTTGATCTCGCGCTGCTGGGTGGCGGCCATCTGCTGTGCCGTGTCGAGCACCTGGACGGCTTCGGCGCGGTCGAGGTCGGCCGAGGAGAGCAGGTGGCGCATCAGTGCTCGCCTCCCGTCGGCGCGGGGCGGCTGATCCGCACCTCGTCACGTCCGTCGTGCTCGGCCAGCAGCACGCTCACGCGCTCGGTGAGCGACGTCGGCAGGTTCTTGCCCACGTGGTCGGCGCGGATCGGCAGCTCCCGGTGGCCGCGGTCGACCAGCACGGCCAGGCGGACGGCGCGCGGCCGGCCGACGTTCGCCAGCGCGTCGAGGGCAGCCCGCACCGTGCGACCGGAGAACAGCACGTCGTCGACGAGCACGACCGTGCGGTCGTCGAGGCCCTCGGGCGGCAGGTCGGTGCGCTCGAGCGAGCGCACGGGCTGGTGGCGCAGGTCGTCGCGGTACATCGTGACGTCGAGCGCGCCGACCGGCACGGTGCCGCCCTCGACCTGCGCGATCCGCTCGGCCAGCCGGTGGGCCAGTGCCACGCCGCGGGTCGGGATGCCCAGCAGCACGAGGTTCTGCGAGCCCTTGTTCTGCTCGAGGATCTCGTGGGCGATGCGCGTGAGCACCCGGCGGATCTCGGGGGCCTCCAGCACCGTCGTCTCGACGAGGGGGCCGGCCCCGCTCAGGGGCTCCGGGACATGAGTCATCGCATGCTCCTTCCCCGCCTCACAGGACGGGTCGTTAAAGGATTCGCCCATGACGGTACCTCACGCGTCCGGACGGCTGATCGCGGGGGTGCTGTTCGGGTGCTCCTCCCGTGTCGCACTTGACGCGAGTCGTCACGCTCCGTGACCATGTGGAGGCAGCTGGTCCGCGGGTGACCGGCCGACCGAGGAGACGAGCATGTCGACGGACTACGCCAGATCGCTGGGGGCGCGGCTGCGCGCGATCCGCACGCAGCAGGGGCTGTCCCTGCACGGCGTCGAGGAGCGGTCGGACGGGAAGTGGAAGGCCGTCGTGGTGGGCTCGTACGAGCGCGGCGACCGCGCCGTCACCGTGCAGCGGCTGGCCGAGCTCGCCGACTTCTACGGTGTGCCGGTCTCTGCGCTGCTGCCCGACGCCGGCAGCAGCTCGGTCGTCGAGGCGCCCCCGCGGTTGGTCATCGACCTGGAGCGGCTCGGCAACGTGCCGGCCGAGCGGGCCGGCCCCCTGGCTCGCTATGCCTCGACGATCCAGTCGCAGCGCGGCGACTACAACGGCAAGGTGCTCTCGATCCGCCAGGACGACCTGCGCACGCTCGCCGTCATCTACGACATGCCACCGGCCATGCTCGCCGAGGAGCTCATCAGCTGGGGCGTGCTCGACCCCGACGCGCGCCGGGCCGTCGACCCGTCGTCCGACCGCGTCTGACCCGCCCCTCCCCCGGCGTGATCATGCACGCCAGCGCGGCACACCGCTGACCCGGCGGAACGCCGCGCTGTGCGTCGGTGCAGCTAGAGCGCGATGCTCGGCTTCAGCTCGAGCACCCGGCTCAGCAGCCCGTTGACGAACGACGGCGAGTCGTCGGTCGACAGGCTCTTGGCGAGCTCGACGGCCTCCGACACGGCAACCGCGTCGGGGACGTCGTCGTTGTAGAGGATCTCCCAGATCCCGAGACGCAGCAGCGCGCGGTCGACGGCCGGCATGCGCTCGATGGTCCAGCCCTGGGAGTACGTCGAGATCAGCTCGTCGAGCCGCTCGCGACGGGCGACCACGCCCTCGACCAGCTCACCGGTGTACTCGTTGACGGGCGGGTCGGACGCCGCTACCCGGTCGGCGAGGACGCGCAACGGGTCGCGCCGGCGCTGGTCGGCCTCGAAGAGGACGTCGACCGCCCGCTTGCGGGCCTTGGTGCGTGCAGCCACCTGGGCTCAGTTCACCCGGCCGAGGTAGTCACCCGTGCGGGTGTCGACCTTGACCTTGGTACCGGTCTCGAGGAACAGCGGCACGGCGATCTGCGCGCCGGTCTCGAGCGTCGCGGGCTTGGTGCCGCCGGTGGAGCGATCGCCCTGCAGGCCCGGCTCGGTGTACGTGATCTCCAGGACGACGGAGGCCGGCAGCTCGACGTACAGCGGCGTGCCGTCGTGCAGCGCCACCACGGCGTTCTGGTTCTCGAGCATGAAGTCGGCTGCGGTGCCCACGGTGTCGGCCGGCACGTGGATCTGGTCGTACGTGTCGGTGTCCATGAAGACGAAGTCGTCGCCGTCCTTGTACAGGTACTGCATGTCGCGCTTGTCGACGTTCGCAGTCTCGACCTTCGTGCCCGCGTTGAAGGTCTTGTCGACGACCTTGCCAGAGAGCACTGCCTTGAGCTTGGTGCGCACGAACGCCGGGCCCTTGCCGGGCTTGACGTGCTGGAACTCCACCACTGACCACAGCTGGCCTTCGATGTTGAGCACCATGCCGTTCTTCAGGTCGTTCGTCGTCGCCACTGCCGTCGCTCTCTGTGGGGGAATGTCGAGGTCCGAGCCCCGTCGGGGCCGCCGACCATGGTACCGGCTGGGCGGCGGCTTCTTTTCAGGCTGCCGCGACGGTCAGGCGAGCTCGGCGTAGGCCGCGAGCAGCAGGGACGGGTCGGGCCCCTCGAGCCGCGTGGGCTGGGCCAGGCCGGTGAGGACGACGAACCGCAGCAGGTCACCGCGCGACTTCTTGTCGCGGCGCATGGCCGACAGCAGCTGGTCCCAGCGGTCCTGGCGGTAGGTCGTGGGCAGGCCGAGTGCGGCGAGGACGTCACGGTGCCGGTCGGCGGTGGCGTCGTCCAGCCGTCCGGCGACGCGGGCCAGCTCGGCGGCGAACACCATGCCGACGCTGACGGCCGCCCCGTGCCGCCAGCTGTAGCGCTCGACGTGCTCCACCGCGTGCCCCAGCGTGTGGCCGTAGTTGAGGATCTCGCGCAGGCCGCTCTCGCGCAGGTCCCTGCCCACGACGTCGGCCTTCACGCGCACGCTGCGCTCGACGAGCTCGCGGGTGGTCGGGGTGTCCCAGGCCGTCGTCGCCGCCGGGTCGCGCTCGACCAGGTCGAGGATGGCGGGATCGGCGATGAAGCCGCACTTGACCACCTCGGCGAGGCCGGCGATGAAGTCGTTGCGCGGCAACGTCTCCAGTGTGCCGAGATCGCACAGCACCCCTGCCGGCGGGTGGAAGGCGCCCACGAGGTTCTTGCCCTCGGTGGTGTTGATGCCGGTCTTGCCTCCCACGGCGGCGTCGACCATGCCCGCCAGCGTGGTCGGCAGGTGCACGACCCGCACGCCCCGCAGCCACGTCGCCGCCACGAACCCGGCCAGGTCGGTGGTCGCTCCCCCGCCGACGCCGACGACCGCGTCACTGCGCGTGAAGCCGGCCTGGCCCAGCACGCCCCACAGGAAGTCGGCGACCTGCGCGGTCTTGGCCTCCTCGGCGTCCGGCACCTCGGCGACATAGGCCTCGAAGCCTTGGGCTGCAAGGTCGTCGCGCACGGCCTCGCCGGTGGCCCGGAGAGCCTTCGGGTGCACGACGAGCACCCGCTGGACTCCCTCGCCGAGCATACCGGGCAGCTCGCCGAGCAGCTGCTCCCCGATGACGACGTCGTACGGCTGGTCACCGGTGACGGTGACCCGAGTCGGTGCGCTCATGCCTGCTCGCGCTCCTTCAGCGCCGTCACGACGTCCGTGACGACCTCGTCGACCGACCGGCCGGCGGTGTCGACGGCGAAGGTCGCCACCCGCTCGTACACCGGCCGGCGGGCGTTCATGAGCTGGGTCCAGGCCGCGCGCGGGTTGACCATGAGCAGGGGCCGGCTCTGCGCGAAGCCCACGCGCTTGGCGGCGTCGGCGATCCCGACGACGAGGAACACGACGTGCAGGCCCTGCAGGTCGGCCTCGGTGCGGGGGTCGAGCACCGATCCGCCGCCGAGCGCGACGACGCCGGAGCCGTTGGCGAGCAGCTGCGCGCACACCTCGCGCTCCAGCTCGCGGAAGGCCGGCTCGCCGTCGTCGACGAAGATGTCGGAGATCGAGCGACCCTCGCGCTGCTCGACGACCTCGTCGACGTCGACGAAGGGCTCACCGAGCGACTGCGCCACTGCGCGCCCGATCGTGGTCTTGCCCGACCCGGGCGGACCCACCACGACGAGCCGCGGCCGCGGGCCTGCGCTCATGACCAGCTCCTCAACGTCTCGGGCACGGCGGCGAGGTACGCCGCGTGGTTACGCGCGCTCTCCGCCACGGAGTCACCGCCGAACTTCTCCAGGCAGGCCTCGGCCAGCACGAGCGCCACCATGGCCTCCGCGACGACGCCCGCGGCGGGGACGGCGCAGACGTCGGACCTCTGGTGGATCGCCTTGGCGGCCTCACCGGTCGTCGTGTCGATCGTGTCGAGCGCGCGTGGGACCGTCGAGATCGGTTTCATGGCAGCCCGCACCCGCAGCACCTCGCCCGTGGACATGCCACCCTCGGTGCCGCCGGCCCGACCGGTGCGGCGGCGCACGACGCCGTCGGCGTCGCGCTCGATCTCGTCGTGCGCCGCCGAACCCCGGCGGGCCGCGGTGCGGAAGCCGTCGCCGACCTCGACGCCCTTGATCGCCTGGATACCCATGAGCGCACCGGCCAGGCGGGCGTCGAGCCGGCGGTCCCAGTGCACGTGGGAGCCGAGCCCCGGCGGCAGGCCGTAGGCCACGACCTCGACGACGCCCCCCAGCGTGTCGCCGTCCTTGTGCGCGGCCTCGATCTCGCTGACCATCGCGGCAGAGCCCGTGGCGTCGAAGGCGCGCACCGGGTCGTCGTCGAGCCGGTCGACGTCGTCGGGGGTCGGCAGCGCTGCGTCGTCCGGGACGCCCGCGGTGCCGATGGCCACGGTGTGCGACACCAGGCGGATCCCGAAGGCCTGCTGCAGGAACGCCGACGCCACCGCTCCCAGAGCGACCCGCGCGGCCGTCTCGCGTGCGCTCGCCCGCTCGAGGACCGGGCGCGCCTCGTCGAAGCCGTACTTCTGCATGCCGACGAGATCGGCGTGACCGGGCCGCGGCCGGGTGAGCGGGCGGTTGCGAGCCAGCTCCTGCGGCGCACCGACGTCGTCCGCGCCGGCCAGCGCCGCGGCGTCGACGGGGTCGGGGCTCATCACGGTCTGCCACTTCGGCCACTCGGTGTTGCCGATGCGCACCGCCACGGGTGATCCCATCGTGCGGCCGTGCCTCACGCCACCGAGCAGTTCGACGGCGTCCTGCTCAAACTTCATGCGCGCACCGCGCCCGTAACCCAGCCGTCGGCGTGCCAAGGCCTGGGCTAGATCGTCGGTGGTGACCTCGACGTCGGCCGGCAGCCCCTCGAGGATCGCGACGAGGGCCGGCCCGTGCGACTCACCGGCGGTCAACCAACGCAGCATGCCCTCAGTCTCGCAGGTGGCCGCGGGCCGAGACGCCGAAGGCCCGTCCCGTGAGATGCGGGACGGTCTTCGTCTTGCTTAGTGCACCACCGTCGAGTCGTTGCCACAGATCTCGAAGGCGGAGTCCCCGTAGAGCAGCGAGGCGCAGTACTTGTCCTCAGCACTTGAGTGCCAGAGCCTGGTCAGGCGGAAGTGGCCCGCGAATGTGTTGCCAACCTTCACCTTGTAGACCTTGAGCTTGGTGTCGATCGAGGCGTCAGCACTCCCAACACCGAACCGGGCGTACGACAGGCCGAAACTCTCCTTGTCAGCGAGTGTCGGTGGGTCCATCTGAATCACTAGGCGTGTCGGCGAGGTGGTGATCTGCCCGTCGCCGCTTGGGACCCCTCCACTCGCCGAGCCCGAGTTGCTTGTCGAGCCCGACGTCGTCGAACCGGACGTCGTGCCGGACGGCGTGCCCGTGCCGGACGTCGAGCCCGTCATGCCGGACGCCGGGCTGCCCGCGGCGCCGGTCGTCCCTACCGAGGCGGCAGCCGGCTCGACGACGAGCGCCTTGAACGGGTCGCGGGCGTTCTTGCCGGTGAACTTCTTGATGGCGGGCGCGCTGCTGGCCGAGGGCGCGGCGCTCGGCTGCTGCCCCACCGTGTGCTTGGCGGCGGCCACCACACCGGTCTCCGCGGCGTCGGACCCACCCGACAGGAGCACGTACGACATGGCGGCCACGACCGCGAGGCCGGCGGCGACGCCGCCAGCGACGAGCACCTTCTTGTTCGAGCCCTCGGTGGGCTCCTCGACGACCACGGCGTCCGCGGGCGTGTTCTTCCTCAGGTTCATGGCAGTCCCCACTCAGCTCGCGGTGCCGTTGGTCGTCGCGGCGCTGGTCGCCGCCTGAGCCGCCTGAGCGGCGGCCTTGGAGTCGAGCACGAACACCTTGCCGACCAGCGTCATCTGCAGGTCGTCCTTGGCGGCACCGTCACTCGACGCCTTGCCGACCTGGATGTTGTCGACCAGGATCGCCCGGCGCATCTTGCTCTGCAGCTTCTGCAGGTAGAGCGTCAGCTCGGCGTACGACCCGGTGGTGACGATGGACGTCTGGATCTGCTGGATCGGTGCGGTGGCCGCTGCCGCCGCCGTCGAGGAGGCACCAGCGGTGAGGGGCTGCGGCGCCGACGGAGCGACGCTGACGAGCACCACTCCGGCATCATCCGCGTACGACGACAGGTCGCGCACGAGGGACGGCAGGGCGGGGTTCTCGGGCATCTCCTGCTTGATCTCGGCCAGCTGGGCCTGTCGAGCCGGGAGCGAGGCGAACTGCGCCTTGAGCTCCTGGGTCTTCAGCTTGATCTGGTCGTTGAACTGCTGCTGCTGCGTGACCTGGTCACGCAGGGAGGCCGCCTCGGATCGCTGCGGGGAGATGAGCAGGAACCAGGAGGCCACGAGCATCAGCACCGCCAGCAGGCCGGCCCCGAGGCTCCAGACACGGGACTTGGTCATGGATCAGCCCTGCTTCCGGTCGTAGCGGTGCGACAGCGCGTCCGACGTGATGGTCGCGGTCGACACGAAGTTGACGATCGTCTTGGTGCCGACCTTGGCCCTCGCCGAGGTCGAGAAGTAGGCGTCGGACATCCCGGGCTGACGCGCGAGCACGTCGAGCCAGGTGGCGACGTCCGGGTGGTCGAGCGCAGATCCCTGCACCGTGAGGACGCCGATGCCCGTGGCCGGAGCGTTCGCCGCGGGGGACGACGGCGTGGCCGGCGCCGCCGGCGTGGTCGGGGCCGCCGAGGTGGTGCCACCCGTGGGTGCTGCCGGAGCGGCCGCTGTCGAGCCGGAACCGCTCAGCGCGAGGCTCACGTTCGTGAACCAGACGTTCTTCGGCAGGGTCAACGAGAAGTTGTTGAGGGTCCGGAACCACTCGACGTCGTTGGCCATGGCCGTCGAGCGCGCCGTCTCGGCGGCGTCGATCGCCGCAATGGTGCGCGGCACGTCGGCGTACTTGGCCTGCTGCGCCTGCAGGCGCACGGTGTCGGTCTTGGTCGCGGCCAGCTCGTCGGCGGCGTGGTTCTTGCTCTGCACCTGCAGGGCGTAGACCCCCGCCACCGCCAGGACGACGACGCCGAGGCCCGCGGCCAGACCGGCCTGGGTGCGCCGCAGGCGGCGCGCCTCCTCGATCTCGGACGGCAGCAGGTTGACCCGCGCCACCCGCTGGAGAACGGGCGTGACGACCGTCTGCACGGTCTGGCTCTGCGCCACCTGGCTCATCGGTCAGCTCCCAACGCGAGACCCACCGGCACGGCGACCAGCGGCTGGACGAAGTTGATCTGCTCGTCGCTGAGGCCGGTGCGGCCCACGGCGACGCTGCTGAGCGGGTTGCCGACGGTGACGGGCAGCCGCGTCGCCGCCTCGAGCCGGTCGGCCAGGCCGTGCAGACGCGAGCCGCCACCGCTCAGCACGAGCCGCTGCAGGCGCGCGCCAGCCGGCGCGGACGAGGAGAAGTAGTCGAGCGAGCTGCGGACCTCGTCGACGAAGGCGGCCGCCGTGCTCTCGAGCGCGCGACCGGCGGAGAGCTGCTGCTCGTGGTCGATACCGCTGAGGTTGGGGTTCTGCTTCAGCGCCTCGGCCTGCGCGCGGGTCATGCCGAGGGTGTCGGCGACGGCGTCCGTGACGTCCTGCCCACCCATGAGCAGGATGCGCACGAACAGCGGCGCACCCGCACGGTGGACGACGATGTTGCTCACCCGCGAGCCGACGTCCACGAGCGCGACGGTGTCGGCGTCAGCCGCGCCGAAGGCACCGAGGGAGCGCAGGACGGCGAACGGCGTGAGGTCGACTGATGTGACCCGCAGGCCGGCCTTCTGGGCCGCGTTGACGTTCGACAGCACCATGTCGCGGACGGCGGCCACGAGCAGGCCCCGCAGCATGCGCGGCTGGCCCGGCTCGCTCACCTCCTCGACGGCGTGGAAGTCGAGTACTGCCTGCTCCACGGGCATGGGCAGGAAGTCCTGCACCTGGAACGGCAGCGAGGCCCTCAGCTCACGCTCAGGCAGCGCGGGGAGGTCGACCTGGCGCACGATGACGCGCTGGTTGGCCACTCCCAGCACGACCTGCTTGTGCGAGAAGCCGGTGTGCGACCACAGCTGCTTGAGTGCTGCGGCAACGGCGTGGGCGTCGGCGACCTCACCGTCACGCACTGCGCCGTCGGGCAGCGCGACCTGCCCGAACTTCTCGAGCGTCACACCGCGCTTGCCGAACGACAGCTCAGCAGCGCGCACGCCCGACGTCCCGATGTCGAGACCGATCGCGGACCGTCCAGCCACCTCGTAACCCCTTCCATGCGGCACAGCCGCGTGGCGGCCCTCCTGGTGGGGCCGTGTCACAGGGGTGATCGGTGCGGTTGAGCGGCTACTTGAGCGCTAGATGCCGATCATCTGCAGATAGCGGTCGACGAGCCACTGACCGAAGAACACCGCGACCAGCGCTCCGGCCAGCATGAACGGGCCGAACGGGATGGCGCTCTTGCGACCCGCGCGCTTGGCGAGCATCAGACCGGCGCCGTAGACGCCGCCGAGCAGGAACCCGAGAAAGCCACCGACGGCGAGCACTCCCCAACCGAGCCAGCCCAGGTAGGCGCCCAGCACGCCGGCGAGCTTGACGTCACCGAAGCCCATGCCGGCGGGGTGGATGAACACCAGAACGAAGAACGCGGCGTACAGCACCGCTCCCCCACCGGCGGCACGCAGGTACTCGTGCCAGCGGCCCTCGATCACCGCCGGCAGCAGCAGCAGGACGGCCGTGACGACGTACGACGGCAGCACGATGGCGTTGGGCAGTCGGCGCACGTCGATGTCGATGAGCGCCAGGGCCACGCTGATCGCGCACAGGTAGAGGTACGCGGGCAGCTCCCACGCGACGCCGAAGCGCCAGGCCATCAGTGCGAACAGCACGCCGGTGGCGACCTCGACTCCCGGGTAACGCGCGCTGATCGGCGCCCCGCAGTCCCGGCAGCGGCCACGCAGCAGCAGCCACGAGAGCACGGGCACGTTGTCGCGCGGGCGGATCGGGTGGCCGCACTGCGGGCAGTGACTGGCCGGGTGAGCCACCGACTCCCCGCGCGGTACCCGCCAGACGACGACGTTGAGGAACGAGCCGATCACCAGGCCGACGACGGCGCTCAGCAAGACGAGGAGGGCGATCACGAGGCGGCAGCCTAGCCGTGACGCGTCGGTGGGCAGGGCAGGCACGCCCTGCCCACCGACGACGTCACTGGCCGACGTACTTGGGCTTCAGCTCGCCGGTCGTCTGCGCCGACCAGCTCGCGTTGGTCCACTGCGGGAAGTACGGCGGCGACTGGAACTGCAGGCGTGCGTCGTAGCCGTAGTCCTTCAGGAAGCCGCTCGACCCCTGGCGCACGATGCCGCGGTAGCGCTGGGCGATGGAGCCACGCACCGACAGGGTCCCGATGTCGCCGCCGTAGTCGTAGGACTGCACGAGGAACGAGTGCTGCAGGGTCTGGATCGACCCGTAGATCCACCGCGTACCACTCGAGCCGGTCTGCCCGGGATAGCTCAGGTTGTTGTAGCTGTTGCCGTAGCTGTACCCCTGGGTCCAGGTGCACGTGTAGTTCTGGTTGTTGTTGCCGTTGAAGGTCGGGAACCCATCGACCGTGCTGCTGCAGTAGCTCGTCACCTGGTTGACGTTGCTCCGGCTGCGCGCCACGGGGTGGTAGACCTGCACCGAGTTCGCTGCGACGAGGCCCACGATGTCGGTGCCCGCCGGCGCGTCCCCGGCCGCCGTCGAACGCAGGAGCAGGTCGTTCGTGACGATGACGTTGTTCTCCGCGGCGACGGTGACACGGCCGTTGACGGTGCCCTCGACGTACACGTTGCCCTGGCCGCAGTCCATCTTCACGGGGTGGGCGTCGTTAGGTGCGCTGTCGGTGACGGAGTACCCGGACGACAGCCTGCTCCACCCGCTGCTGTTGCTCCACCGGAACGTCCGCGTCGTCTTGGTCGTCGCGGAGTCCGGGTTGAAGTAGCTGATGTCGCGCACCTCGCGCGCCGTCGTGCCACTGCCCTGCGGGATGACGTCGGACGCGCTGCTGCCCGACGAGGACCCGTTGACGATCTGCCCTGGCACGCACGTGTCCGCGGTGCCGGTGTTGCGGACGTAGATCACCATGTCGGTCGGCACGGGCACCGTCTGCCCGGCGTTAGGCCTCGGGTCGCTCGCGCTCGTCGGCTTGTAGCTGGACGCGACGCCGCAGTCGGTGCCTGCAGGAGAAGCGGGGTTCACGATCGTGCGCCCGTTGCTCATGGTGTTCCACACCGTCATGGTGCCGTTGCTGTTGAAGCGGATCCGGGTGTCGCCCCAGAACACGCAGCCCGGGTAGTTGATGAACTCCGCGCTGTTGTCGGGCAGGTCGAGCTTGTCGGCGTACTTGGCGCCGGCCGAGCCGGCGAAGAAGGGGACACCGGAGCTGTAGTACGTCGTGTCGTAGGGGTAGTAGCGCCAGCACTTGCCCCTCAGGCTGCTGCTCGTCGAGGCTGTCGTGGGGCAGTTGGGGTCGGCCGTCTCGAAGCCCTGCGTGAAGGTCGCCTGGCTGCCCTCGCCGCCACTCGTGCCACCCCAGATGCCCGGCGTGTCGTTGAAGTGCACACGGCCGTCGAGCTTGTCGCCGCCGGCGAAGGCGATCTCGGTGCAGCCCGAGCGGTGGCCGGACAGGCTGTTCGTGGAGAGCGTGCCCGTGTAGCCGCTGGCCTTCTGGTACCAGTACTTGCCGTTCGCCGAACCCGTGCCCCCGCAGTCGGCCGAGGTGCCGTTCGGGTAGACCACGGTGTTCTCGGGGTCGGCGTCCTCGAAGTCGGTGTAGTACAGGAAGTCCGTGGAGCCACCGCGGGCGACGCGGACGTCGATCGTGCGGTAGGTGTTGCGCACCTTGCCGGTCGAGGTGAGGCGCACGCTGCCGGCCGTGTAGGTGGGGTCGTAGTGGAACGTGCCCTTAGTCGGGTCGGCGGCCTTGACCGCCTGCCACCCGACGGGGGTCGAGGACGTCCAGCCGCAGGTGTTGACGCCTGCGTTCGGACCCTTCATGGCGACGTTGCTGCAGTCGACCGACAGTGCGTAGCTGTCGGCCTTGTTCAGGCGGGCGACGAAGTCATCAACGCCGGCCTGAGCCGCCGAGAGCGCAGCGTTCCAGTCCTGGTCACGCCGGGCCTGCGGGGTCACCTGCAGGGCGTACGCGAGGGATACCAGCATGAGGGCGGTCATGACCGTCCCGACGCCGAGCACCGTGACCATGGCGAAGCCGCCGTCACCGCTGGTGCGGCCGCGCAGCGCCTTCCAGAGTCGTTGCATCAGCTGTCCTTCGCTCACGTGTTCGCGGGGTTGTTGTTGATACGGGCGTTCGCGTTCGGCAGGGAGACGCGGGTGATGACCGTGCTCGCCGGGACCTCGTTACCGGACTTGACCGAGAGCGCGATGTCGACCGAGTTGACGTCCGGCAGCGTCGTCGCGGTCAGCGGCGTCGACATGCCAGCAGGCTGCGTGACGCTGTAGTAGACGAACAGCGGCTTGGCCGAGCTGTACACGATCTTGCGGGCCACGATGCGCGTCTTGACGACGCAGCCGGGCGAGCCCACGATGCAGTAGGTGTACGCGCCGCTCGCGTCGATGCCGTTCGGCGGCTGCACCGACTCGGTGAGGTCGCCGCTCGAACTCAGCACGTAGCTGACCTTGCTCGGGCCGTTGACGTTGGCGGGGTTGTAGATGTTGGCGTAGAAGCTGACCCGGTTCCAGTCGGCCGACAGGAACGCGGACAGGTCGGTGTTACCGCCGCCGATCTGCGAGGGCAGCACAGCGGTGCGGATGGTCTTCGTCATGGTCTCGACAGCCGCCTTGGCCTGCTGGGCCTGATCGAGCCGGTTCACGTTGCCGCGCACGGTCTTCTGCGACTGGATCAGCGCCCCGAAGGCCAGCGAGGTGATCACGCCGAGGATGCTCATGACGGCGAGCATCTCCGCGAGGGTGAAGCCACCTTCGGACCCCCGCAGCCCGCGCAGCCGCCTCACGGCGTCACCGACAGCGTCGTGACCTGCTGCGGGCTCGTCGCGTTGACCGACAGCTGGGGCCAGGCTGACGAGGAGGTGAGGCCGTCTGCCCGCAGCTCCCACGTGCCCGCCGGAAGCGAGGTCTTCAGCCGACCCGAGGAGTCCGTGACCCCGAGCGTCAGCGTCGCGTCCGTGGTGCACCCCGAGGTGCTGGTGGCGTACCCGCGGATCGTCGCGTTCTGCACCGGCAGCAGCGAGCTGTTGACCACTGTGGCCTCCACGGGCGTCAGGTAGTGCGAGATGGTGCCCGTGCCACCCGGGGCCACCACCGTGGCGGGCTGGCGCGACGTGCCGGCGCTCGAGGGATCGGACATGCGGCACGCGCCCGGCCACGAGACGTAGCCCGCTGGCGCGGGCCAGAGGCTGCCGATGGTGGTGGACGGTCCGGCTCCGGGGAAGGCCTTCGTGCCGCCGACGATGTCGGTGCTGTAGATGGTGATCGGCACCGTCTGGCTCGGAAGCGCGAACCCGCCGGCTGTCGTCAGCTGCGCCTGCAGCGCCCCCGCCTGGTCGTAGGCGATCGACGTGCTCTTCATCTTGCCCTGCTCGAGCGAGAGCGACCCCGTCGCCGTGGCGTTGAAGGTGTTCGACACCCACCCGCCCACCGAGACCGTGGCGGTGAAGCTGGACGGCGCGGCTGGGAGGCCGGAGAACTGCACGACGGCGCAACCGTCGTCGGCTGTCGTCGCGGTCGCCGACATCGCGCCGTCCGAGACCGTCACCGGCACACCCGATCGTGCTTGCCCGTCTGCACCGACGATCTTGACCGCGGCGTACCCGTCGGTGCCGTTCACCTGTGCCTTGCGCGGGGTGAGGATCGTGTTGTTCTCCACCGGCTTCGTGGAGCCCATTCGAGGCCACGAGACCTTCACGTTGACCGCCAGCACGGGGTAGGTGACGGCACTGCCGCCATCGCACGCGCTGGAGCCGACGCCCGAGGGCATCCAGGTGGCGGACCGAGTCACCGTGAAGGGCAGGCCGTCGATCGTGAGCGGGTTGCCTGCGACCTGGCTGGCGAGCGGGTGGGGATTCGTCACCACGCCGGCGTCGCCGATGAGGGCCGGACCGTCGATGTTCTTGTCGTTGAACTCCTGGCGCACGATCTCGAGCTCGCGGGCCGCGAGGTTCGCCGCCTGGATCCGGTTGCGGTCGAGGCGGGTCGAGTTGGTCGCGCTCTGGATGCCGTACGCCACGGCCGTGGCGATGATCGAGAAGACGACCATGGCGAAGAGCATCTCGACCATGCCGAAGCCTGCGTCGAAGTCACCCCGCACGCGGTCGCGCCACCGTCGACGCAGATCCATGCCACCACCCACTCAGCCGTGCCGGCGGCTTCTGCCACCGGTCGCTCCTGTCACTGTCGGCGTGCGCAGCCGCGATCTTGAGGCACCCGTTCGGATGCAGTCGCTGAACGGCGAAGGGGCCGGTCCCCTGCGGGACCGGCCCCTCAGGCCGTGCGGTGATCAGTCAGATCACGGGCAGGCGGTCGTGGTGATGCCGCCACCCTGGCTGTTGTAGTACAGACCAGCCACAGCCTTGTCGCCCTTGGCGTTCTGGCCGGTGATGCAGTAGCCGGTCGCGTTGGCAGCCGTCGTCTCGACCGTTCCGTCGGCCTTCAGCAGCTTGAAGGTGAAGTAGTTGCCGCTGCTGACCTTGACCGAGGTCGGCGAAGTGGCGCCGATCGAGACGCTGACACCAGCCGTCGTGGTTGCGGGCTGGTAGTAGGCCTGGTTGTCGGTGTAGTAGGTCTCCATCTCGTTCGCGATGGAACGGAGGTCCGACTTCACCGAGGTGTCGACGGCCTTCTTGCGCTGGTTCAGGAACACCGGGATGGCGATCGCAGCGAGGATGCCGATGATGATCATGACGACCAGGAGCTCGATCAGCGTGAAGCCGCTGTCCTTCTCCTGCGCCGCCTTGCGAATGCGAGCGAGCATGTGATTCGTCCCTTCGAGACGATCGACGTGGAGGGACGAGCCCGAACGGGCCACCTCCGGATGACACGTAGTGCTTCGGCGCCTTAGCGAGCGACTTGAGCGCCCGAACGGAGGAAAACACGAGATGGCCCCGGCGACTGCCGGGGCCATCTCGCAAAGCGGTTCAGATCAGCTGCAGGCAACGCCCTTGGCCTGCAGGCCACCCTGGTCGCTGTCGTAGTACCAGTCGCCCGTACCCTTGGTGTTCACGGCCTTGAGGCAGTATGTCCCAGCCGCCTGGCCGCCCACGAGCGAGATCGTGTTGCCGGTCGAAACCTTCGCCGTGCTGGTGACAGGCGGCGTTCCGCCGTCGGTCAGCGTCACCGTGGTGGAGGACTGCGACAGGGCGCTGGGGTACGCCTGAGAGTCGGTGTAGAAGGTCTCCATCTCGTTGGCGACCGAGCGAAGGTCCGACTTCATCGAGGTGTCGACGGCCTTCTTGCGCTGGTTCAGGAACACCGGGATGGCGATCGCGGCGAGGATGCCGATGATGATCATGACGACCAGGAGCTCGATCAGCGTGAAGCCGCTGTCCTTCTCCTCCGCCGCCTTGCGAATGCGAGCGAGCATGTGATTCGTCCCTTCGAGACGATCGACGTGGAGGGACGAGCCCGAACGGGCCACCTCCGGATGACAGATAGAGCATCGGCCGCACGATCAAGGTCTTGAGCCGCTGAATGGGGGAAAATGAAACGACCCCGGCGGGTGCCGGGGTCGTCTCGTCGAGCAGCTCAGTTGATGAGGTTGAACACCCCGAAGATCGGCATGTAGAGCGCGACGATCATCGACCCGACGACCGCTCCGAGGAAGGCGATCATCAGGGGCTCGATGAGCGAGGTGAGGGCCTCGGTGGTCGCCTCGACCTCCTGGTCGTAGAAGTCGCTGATCTTCACCAGCATGTCGTCGAGCGCTCCGGTGTCCTCACCGACCGCCATCATCTGCACGACCATGGGTGGGAAGACGGCGTGGTCCTTGAGCGGGCCCGAGAGGGAGTCCCCCGACCGCACCGACTGCTGCACCGCGCGTACCGCCTTGGCCACGACCTCGTTGCCGCTGGTGTCGGCCACGATGTCGAGGGCCTGCAGGATGGGCACACCCGACTTCAGCATGGTGCCGAGGTTGCGCGTGAACCGGGACAACGCGATCCGCTGCACCAGCGAGCCGAAGACCGGCATCCGCAGCTTCCACGGGTCGACGACACCGCGGACGTTGGGCTGGTGCTTGATGCGGTTCCAGCCCACGCTGGCCAGCACGAGGGCGATCAGCAGGGGGACGCCACCGATCTTGAGCACGGACGACAAGAACACCAGCGCCCGCGTCGGTGCCGGCAGCTGGGCGCCCATGTCGTGGAACATCTTCGCGAAGATCGGCACGATGAACAGCAGCATGCCGATCACGGCGAGGATCGCCATGACGAAGACGACGACCGGGTAGGTCATGGCGGACTTGATCTTGCCGCGCAGCTTGACCTCGGCCTCGAAGTTCTCGGCCACCTGCAGGAGCACCGCGTCGAGGAAGCCGCCGACCTCACCGGCGCGGCACATGTTGATCATGATGGGCGGAAACACCCGGGGGTGCTTGGCCAGCGCGGACGACAGCGACTGTCCTGTCTCGACCTCGGCCCGGACCTCGCCCAGGATGTTGCCGAGCACCTTGTTCTCGGTCTGCTCGGCCAGGATGGTCAGCGCGCGCAGGAGCGACAGACCGGAGTTGATCATGGTCGCGAACTGGCGCGCCATGATCGCGAGGTCCTTGGTCTTCACCTTCCCGCCGAAGCCGGGGATGGTGATCTCCTTGTTCATCCCCCCGTTGGCCTGGGTGATGCTGACCGGGGCGTAACCCAGCGTCTTGAGCTTCTGCACCACCTGGCCCTGGTTCTCGGCGTCCAGGGTGCCCTTGACCAGCTTGCCGTCGCGGTCGCGAACGGCGTACTCGAACGTGATCGTCGCCATGGTGGGTGTCCTCAGATCCGGCCGAGAAGGCGGTTGTAGTCCTCGACGTGGTGGCACTTCTCCAGACCGTGCTCGTACGTGATCTGGTTGGTGCGCACCAGCTCGGCGAGGTGCTGGTCCATCGTGTGCATGCCGTGCTGGGCGCCTGCCTGCATGGCGGAGTAGATCTGGTGCGTCTTTCCCTCGCGGACGAGGTTGCGGATCGCGGGGGTCGCCACCATGACCTCGGTGGCGACGACCCGGCCCTTGCCGTCGCGCGTCTTGCACAGGGTCTGGCAGACGACGCCCTGGATCGCGCCGGCGAGCTGCACGCGCACCTGCTGCTGCTGCTCGGACGGGAAGACGTCGATGACGCGGTCGATCGTCTGAGCGGCGTCCTGCGTGTGCAGGGTCGCGAAGACGAGGTGGCCGGTCTCTGCCGCGGTGAGGGCGACCGAGATCGTCTCGAGGTCACGCATCTCACCGACGAGGATGATGTCGGGGTCCTGGCGCAGCGCGTGCTTGAGGGCGTTGGAGAAGGACTTGGTGTCCTCCCCCACCTCGCGCTGGTTGACCACGCAGTTCTTGTGGCGGTGCAGGAACTCGATCGGGTCCTCGACCGTCATGATGTGCTCGTGGCGGTTACGGTTCGCCAGGTCGATGATGCCCGCGAGCGTCGTCGACTTTCCCGAACCGGTCGGGCCCGTGACCAGCACGAGACCGCGCGGCAGCCCGGCGAAGTTGTTGACGGCCGGCGGGATGCCCAGCGCCTCGAGCGGCTTGATCTCGTACGGAATGAGACGGAACGCCGCACCCATCGCCTCGCGCTGGCGGTAGACGTTGACGCGGAAGCGCGCACGCCCCGGCACGGCGTAGGCGAAGTCGAGCTCGAGGTCGTTCTCGAAGCGCTCCCGCTGCTTCTGCGACAGCATCGCGTAGATGGCGCGCTGCAGCACCGGCGGCGTCAGGGCCGGGTGCTCGCCGAGCGGGCGCAGCTCACCGCGCACGCGGATCATCGGCGGGGCGCCAGAGGTGATGTGCAGGTCGCTCGCGCCGGTGGCGATCATGTCGATCAACAGCTGGTTAATCTGCAGGTCGGCCTCGGTCGTCTGCTCGGTCGTCGCCCGGCGGTAGGCGCCGGCGTCCGCCTCCGGCGGCTGCACGAGCGTCGCGGCGGGCGCGGGCAGCGAGCCCGAGGTCACGGGCGCGTAGCCGTCCTGGGCACCGGCGAAGGTGAACTGCTCCGGCACGTACGGCTGTCCGGTGGTGCTCACGGCGCTCCCTGTCGACGCGCTCGGCGCAGGATCGGCCGAGCTGGAGATCTTCTCTGGGCGCTATCGGCACGCCCAGCGAGGCCCTTGAGCGGTTCGGTCGCCGCTTCCCCCACCGCCGCCGTCGCCCCTGGCAAATTCCCCGGAACTTGTGCGCCTGGGCCGTCCCAGGCGTACAAGTTCCGGGGAATTTGCCAGGAGGGCGCGTCAGACGACGACGCGCAGGACCTCTTCGATCGAGGTGACGCCCTCGTAGACCTTGATCCAGCCGTCCATGCGCAGCGTGGTCATGCCCTCCGAGCGCGCGGTCTCGCCGATCACCGCAGCCGACACCCGGTCGACGGTGTGCCGCTCGATCGTCTCGCTCACCGCCATGACCTCGTGCAGCGCCACCCGGCCCTTGTAGCCGGTCTTCGAGCAGGCCGAGCAGCCCACCGGCCGGTACAGCACCGGCAGCTGCTCCCCCGGCGACCACGGGAAGCCCACCTTCACTAGGTCGTCCGCCTCGGGGGTGTACGCCTCCTTGCAGCGCGGGCACAGCCGGCGCGTGAGGCGCTGAGCCAGCACGCAGTCCAGTGCCGAGCCCACGAGGAACGGCTCGATCCCCATCTCGGTCAGCCGCGTCACCGCGGACGGCGCGTCGTTCGTGTGCAGCGTGGCCAGCACCAGGTGGCCGGTGAGTGCCGCCTCGACGGCGATCTGCGCCGTCTCGTGGTCGCGGATCTCACCGATGAGGACGACGTCGGGGTCCGAGCGCAGGATCGAGCGCAGCGCCGCCGCGAAGGTCAGGCCGGCCTTGTTGTTGACCTGCACCTGGTTAATGCCCGGCAGCCGGTACTCGACCGGGTCCTCGACCGTGATGACGTTGACCTCGGGCTTGCTGACGATGTTCAGCGTCGCGTACAGGGTCGTCGACTTGCCCGAGCCGGTCGGGCCGGTCACGAGGATCATCCCGTAGGGCTTCTGGAAGCTCTCGGAGAAGCGCGCGTAGTTGCCCTCGGAGAAGCCGAGGTCGCCGAGCGTCAGGCGCGCCGTCGAGTTGTCGAGGATGCGCATGACGACCTTCTCGCCCCACACCGTCGGCAGCGTCGCTACGCGCAGGTCGATCTTCTTGCCGTTCGCGTTCACCGACAGGCGCCCGTCCTGCGGGATCCGCCGCTCGGCGATGTTGATGTCGGCCATGATCTTCAGCCGCGAGATCACGCCACTCTGGATCGCCTTGGGCGAGCGCATGACCTCGTGCAGCACGCCGTCGATGCGGTAGCGCACGCGCAGGTCGGTCTCGGTCGGCTCGAGGTGGATGTCGGAGGCGCGGTCCTGGATCGCCTGCGTGATCAGCAGGTTGACGTACTTGACGATCGGCGCGTCCTCGGTGATCTCCTTCACCTTGGACAGGTCCTCGTCGTCGTCGGTGACGTCGAGGGCAGAGGTGATGTCGTCCATGTCCGCGTCGGCGCGGTAGTACCGGTCGATCGCGGCGATGACGTCGGCGCGCGTCGCGACGACCGGACGCACCTCCATACCGGTCATCGAGCGGATGTCGTCGAGGGCGAAGACGTTGCCGGGGTCGGCCATCGCGACGAGCAGCTTGCCGTCGTCGGAGTAGCCGATGGGCAGGCAGTTGTGGCGGCGGACGACGGCCCCGGGCACGCGCCCGGTGGCCGAGCCGTCGACCTGGTACTCCTGCAGGTCGACGAACGGCAGCCCGATCTGCTGCGCGAGCGCGGCGACCAGCTGGGTCTCGGTGAGCACCCCCTGGTCGACCAGGACGCGCCCGAGACTGCGGCCCACTCGCTGGTGCTCGTCGAAGGCAGCGCTCAGCTGCCCCTCGTCGACCAAGCCGTCAGCGAGCAGGATCTCGGCAAGCTGCATGGGTAGCGCACGCTCCCTGGACCGAAGGCGGGTATCGCTCCTGCCTATCGGCCCGAGGCCCTGCCTTCTTGAGCCAGGGTCGCCTCGCCGGCCGTGCGCATCGCCTCGACATCCGGCTCGAGCCCCGTCATCAGGCGCACCTGCGCCACCGCCTGGTGCAGCAACATGCCGAAGCCGCCGACCGCCCGACCGCCGCGCGCCGTCCAGCGCGAGGCCGCCGGTGTGGGCCACGGGTCGTACGTGACATCGAGCAGCAACCCGGGTGTCACGGTGGCGGCATCGACGGCCGCGACCACCTCCCCGCTACCTGACACCGGCACCGTGGTGACCACGACATCCGCCTCGGCGAGCGCAGCAGGTGCGGCGTCCCACGGCTCAAGCCGCACCCGCACCCCCACGGCTGCACCGGTCACCGACACCTCGGCCGCGCGCTGCACCGACCGGACGACGACCCGTGGGCTCGCGCAGCCCAGCTGGGCCAGGGCGGCCACCGCGGAGGCAGCCGTCGCGCCCCCACCGAGCACCACGGCCCGCTCGGCCCGAGCGACGCCGCTCTCGGTGAGTGCGCGCACGAGACCCTCGACGTCGGTGTTGTCGCCCACCAGGCCGTCGGCGGTGAACAGCACCGTGTTGACCGAGCCGGTCGCCACCGCCTGCGGGGACTGGCGGCGCAGCAGCGGCTGGACGAGCCGCTTCAGCGGCATCGTCAGTGACAACCCCGCCCACGAGCCGTCGCACGCCTCCACGAACCGGCGCAGCGCGGCCTCGTCGCCGACCTCCACCGCGTCGTAGCGCCAGTCGGTCAGCCCGAGCGAGGCGTACGCCGCGCGATGCAGCACCGGCGACAGCGAGTGCGCGATCGGGCTGCCGAGCACGGCCGCGCGCCGCACCGTCATCGCGCCGTCAGCACTGGCCGGGGTTGTCGCGGCACCACTTCTGGAACTGCGCGACGTTGCGCTGGTGCTCTGCGGCCGTCGTCGCGAACTTCGTCTCACCGGTCGACGGGTCGACCGTGACGAAGTACAGCCACGGGCCGGGCGTCGGCTTCAGCGCCGCCGTGATGGCCGCCTTGCCGGGGTTGTTGATCGGGCCGGGCGGCAGACCGCCGTACCGGTAGGTGTTGTATGGCGAGTCGACGTTGCGCTCGGCGTCGGTGGTCGTGAGCTTTCGCCTGCCGACCGCGTAGCTCACGGTGGAGTCCAGCTGCAGGCGCGCACCGTTGTGCAGCTGGTTGGCGAGCCGGTTGTCGATGACTCGGGCCACCTTGGCGAAGTCCTCCGGTGACGCTCCCTCGGCCTCGACCAAGCTGGCGATGGTCAGCACCTTCATCGCCTGGGCGTCGTTCACCGCGAGGCTGTCGAGCACGTCGTGGGTGTGCGCCACCATGCGGCTCAGCTGCTGTTCCGCCGTGAGGTTGGTGCCGAACTCGTAGGTGTCGGGGAAGAGCCAACCCTCGACCTTGCCCTTCGCGGCGGCTGGCACGCCGAGCGCCTCGGGGTCCTTCAGCGCGGCGGTGTAGTCGCCGACCGGCACCCCCGTGGCCTTCGACAGCGCGGCGACGATCTCCGTCGCGCGCAGTCCTTCGCGGATCGTCACCCGGTCGGCGCTGCGCGACGACGGGTCGAGCAGCAGGGTGATCGCCGACGCCGCGCTCATCTTGCGGCGCAACGTGTACTGGCCAGGCTGGATGGATCCGGCCTTCGGGTTGTCGGCCGCGGCGGCCACGAAGGCCTTCACCGACTTCACCACGCCCGCCTGCTCCAGGGTGCGCCCGATCGAGCGACCGCTCGCGCCGTTGTCGATCGTCACGGTGACGCTGCCGGTGCCCGTGCCGGTGTAGTCGTCGGGCGCGGTTAGCTGGTTGACGATCGGTCGCAACGCGAACACCGCGCCGAGCGCGCCGCCGATCACCAGCACCGCCGCGACCAGCAGGACGACGCCACGGCGTCCGCGACGGCGCCGCCGCCTGCTGTGCTGGGCATCGTGGTGCCGTCGCTCGGCGCGGCTGCTGTACCGAGGGGCGTCGTCGTGAGCCATCAGGTGCCCCGAGTCGTCGTGGTCGGCCAGGACCGCCCCCAGGTCCACGTGCTGGTGCTGCGAGTTGCGGTCAGGCACCGGACGAGGGTACCGGGTCGACCTGTTCGCCTGCGGCAGCACCTGCCGTGCGCTCCGCGTCCAGCGCGGCCTGCAGCAGCACGACGGCGGCGGCCTGGTCGACCACCGCGCGCTGCTTGCGCCCGGCCACACCGGCGTCCCGCAGCGAGCGGTGCGCGGCGACCGTCGACAGCCGCTCGTCGACCAGCCGCACGGGCACGCTCGACCCGGCAGCCCGAAGTCGAGCCGCCAGCTGGCCGGCGTACTCCCGGGCGAGCCCGGCGGCGCGGCCCTCGGCCCCGCTCAGGGAGCGCGGCAGCCCGACGTACACCCCGATCGCCTCACGCTCGCCGACCTCGCGGACGATGCGGTCGAGGTCGCTGCCGGCCGACACGTCGCGTCGCAGCGTCTCGACCGGTGTGGCGAGGATGCCGTGCGGGTCGCTGGCCGCGAGACCGACCCGCACGGCTCCGACGTCGACGCCCAGCCGGACGCCGCGGCGCTCGTCGGGCACGTCAGCGCCCGGTGACCCGCTCGCCGACGACGTGCTCGATGCGGGCCAGGGCCTCACGCACGCGCGAGGCGTCGCTGCCGCCGCCCTGAGCGACGTCGTCCTTGCCGCCGCCACCCCCGCCGAGCACCTGGGCCGCCTCGCGCACCAGCTCACCGGCCTTGACGCCCCAGCGGCGCGCCTCGTCGTTGGTGGCCACGACGACGACCGGCCGTCCCTTGGCCACGGCGGTGCCCGCCACGACCGCCGGACGGTCACCGGGCAGGCGACCACGGACGTCGAGCACGAGCGTGCGCAGCCCGTCGGCGCTCACGCCCTCGCCCGCGTCGTGGCTGACGAACGACACGCCGTACACGTCCCGCGCCGACGACGCCAGGCCGGCCGCCGCCGCCAGCACCTGCTGCTGGCGGACGGTCGCGATCTCCTTCTCGGCGTCGCGCAGCCGCGCCAGGATGGAACCGACCCGGTCGGGCAGCTCCTCCGGGCGCACCTTGAGCACCTCGGTGAGCTGGCCCACGAGCGCGTGCTCGCGCGCCAGGTAGTCGTAGGCGTCGGAGCCCACGAGCGCCTCGACGCGCCGCACACCCGAGCCGATCGACGCCTCGCCCAGCAGCGAGATGACGCCCAGCTGGCCCGAGCGCTGCGCGTGCGTGCCACCGCACAGCTCGCGCGCCCAGTCGCCCACCGACACCACGCGCACCTCGTCGCCGTACTTCTCGCCGAACAGCGCCATGGCACCGGCCTCGATGGCCTGCGCCTGCGACATCACCTCGGCGTGCACCTCCAGGTCGTCCGCGAGCAGCGCGTTCACCCGCGCCTCGACGTCACGCAGCACCGACGGCGGCAAGGCGGCCGAGGCGTTGAAGTCGAAGCGGAAGCGCCCGGGCGCGTTCTCGGACCCCGCCTGCGTGGCGGTGTCGCCCAACGCCTCCCGGATCGCCTTGTGCACCATGTGCGTCGCCGTGTGCGCCCGGCTGATCGCCTTGCGACGCTGGACGTCGACCAGCCCCTGCACGTGGTCGCCGACCGTGAGCTCGCCGCTCACCACGCGGGCGCGGTGCACGATGAGGTCGCCGAGCGGCTTCTGCACGTCGTCGACCTCGACCACCACGCCGTCGAGCACGATCCGCCCGGCGTCGGCGAGCTGGCCGCCGCCCTCGGCGTAGAACGGCGTGCGGTCGAGCACGATCTCGACGCTGTCACCCTCGCGGGCGTGCGAGGCCGATGAGCCGTCGACCAGAAGACCTGCGACCCGAGCCTCGCTGGCCACCTGGTCGTAGCCGGTGAACTCCACCGAGCGGCCGAGCGCGTCGGCGAGCTCGCGGTAGATCGACACGTCGGCGTGGCCGGTCTTCTTGGCCTTCGCGTCGGCCTTCGCCTTGGCCTTCTGCTCGGCCATCAGCCGGCGGAAGCCTTGCTCGTCGACCGAGACGCCCTGCTCGGCCGCCATCTCGAGCGTGAGGTCGATCGGGAAGCCGTAGGTGTCGTGCAGCTGGAACGCCTTGGAGCCCGACAGCTGCGGCGCGCCTGCCACGGGCCCACCGGTGGTCTCCTCGCGCACCGCCTCCTCGCGCGCGTCCGCGATCGCGAGGTCGAGGATCTGGGTGCCCGCGCGCAACGTCTGCCGGAACGACTCCTCCTCGGCGTAGGCGAGCTGGGAGATGCGGCCCCAGCTGCGCTGCAGCTCGGGGTAGCTCGGCGCCATGGCGTCGCGGCTCACCGGCAGCAGCTCGGGCAGGGACGGCGCGTCGACGCCCAGCAGCCGCATGGCCCGCACGGCGCGGCGCAGGATGCGACGCAGCACGTAACCGCGGCCCTCGTTGCCCGGCACGACGCCGTCCGAGATCAGCATGAGGCCCGTGCGCACGTGGTCGGCGACCACGCGCAGCCGGACGTCGTCGTCGTGCGACGCACCGTAGCGGCGGCCGCTCAGCTCGGACGCCCGGGCGATGACCGGGTAGACCTCGTCGATCTCGTACAGGTTGTCGACGCCCTGCAGGATGCTCGCGATGCGCTCGAGGCCCATGCCGGTGTCGATGTTCTTCGCCGGCAGGTCGCCCGCGATGTCGAAGTCGACCTTCGAGCGCACGTCGGCGAGCTCGTACTGCATGAAGACGAGGTTCCAGAACTCCATGAAGCGGTCCTCGTCGACCTCCGGGCCGCCGTCCGGGCCGTACTCGGGGCCGCGGTCGAGGTAGATCTCGCTGCACGGGCCGCCCGGGCCGGGAACGCCCATGTGCCAGTAGTTGTCGGCCAGGCCGCGGCGCACGATCCGCTCGTCGGGCAGGCCGGCGATGCGCTTCCACAGCTCGATCGACTCGTCGTCGTCGTGGAACACCGTGACCCACAGCTTGGCCTCGTCGAGCCCGAAGCCGCCCTCGGCCTGCGAGCGCGTCACCAGCTCCCAGGCCAGTTCGATGGCGCCTTCCTTGAAGTAGTCGCCGAACGAGAAGTTGCCGTTCATCTGGAAGAACGAGCCGTGCCGACTGGTCTTGCCGACCTCGTCGATGTCGAGCGTACGCACGCACTTCTGCACGCTCGTGGCGCGCTGGTACGGCGGGCGCTCCTGGCCGAGGAAGTACGGCTTGAAGGGCACCATGCCCGCGTTGACGAACAGCAGGTTGGGGTCGTCGTACAGCAGCGGCGCGCTCGGGACGACGGTGTGCCCGTTGTCCTGGAAGAAGCGCAGCCAGCGACGCCGGATCTCGGCGGTCTCCATGAGGGTCATCCTGTCCTGGCTCGGGGCCGTGGCGCGAAGCGCTCGCTCCGGCTCGGGTGCGGCCCCTGGGTGTGCACGGTCGTGGAGGGCGGGGGCGCTTCGGCCCCTACCGAGCTCGGCCGCCGGCCGCGCGGTGCGCGGGGTTGCTCGCCCGGTCGGCGTCGCCCGACGTCGCCCAGGCGTGCTCGCCCGTGGGGTGGTCGATGAGCGCCTGCGCGCGGGCGGGGTCGATGGCGCCCTCGTCGACGCCGAGCGCGAGGCGCAGCTCGGCGTCGCGCTCGTCCATCGCCTCGCGCACGACCTGCGCCATCTCGCGCAGACCCTCACCGAGGCCGGCCAGCCCCTTGGCGACGCCCTCGGGCGTGTACGACTCCGCGGTCTTGGTGAGCTTGCGCACGACGAGCACGCCAGCGGTCGCGCCGAGAGCGATCCAGAAGACCCTGCGCACGACGATCAGCCCCTCCGTCGCCGACGGCGCGTGCCGGCCGACGCCTGCCGCCCGCTCATGGCCTGGCGCACCCCGTAGGTGAACGCCGCCACCTTGATCACCGGCGAGCCGAGCGTCGCGGCGAACAGCGCGGTGAGGGCGGAGGCGTTGGTGGTCATCTGCTGCACGTTGGTCGTGATGGCCGAGACCCGCTCGAGCTCGCCGTTCGTGGTGGTGACCGTGGTCGTCACCTCGCGCAGCAGAGGCAGGCTCTCGGTGGTGACGCCCTGCACCGTGCCGCGGGCGTCGTCGATGAGCCGGCCGAGCTTGAGGATCGGCACAGCGAGCAGCGCCACGAGCGCCACGAAGGCGACCGCGGCGATGAGTCCTGCGATGTCTCCAGCCGACATCCGACGCATCCCTCCCGGGGTGCCCGGCAGCGCACGGTCGGCGGATACCGGGTGGCTGGCGGGCGCAGGCAGCGTCCCGACCCTACCCCGTGCGCTGCCGGCGATCACCTCGGGAAGCGGGCGGCCGTCGTCCCGCGTGCGCTTGTCGAGGGGTCCGGCCGCTTGTCGAGGGGTCCAACCCTCGGCAAGCGGCGTGTCACCCACTCAACGTGATCAACGTCAGTGGCCGCGCAGGATGCGGCGCAGGCGGGCCAGGCGCGAGGTGACGTCACGCTCGGCGCCGCGGTCGGTAGGCGCGTAGTACTCGCGCCCGACGAGGGTGTCGGGCAGGTACTGCTGCTCGGCCACACCGTGCGGCTCGTCGTGGGAGTACACGTAGCCCTTGCCGTGGCCGAGCTTGCTCGCGCCGGGGTAGTGCGCGTCGCGCAGGTGCGAGGGCACGGTGCCGGCGCGTCCGGCGCGGACGTCGGCGATGGCCGCGTCGATCGCCAGGTACGCCGCGTTGGACTTGGGGGCCGTCGCGAGGTGCACCACCGCCTGGGCGAGCACGATCCGCGCCTCGGGCATCCCGATGAGCTGCACCGCCTGGGCGGCGGCCACCGCCGTCTGCAGAGCGGTGGGGTCGGCCAGGCCGACGTCCTCGGACGCCGCGATGATGATGCGCCGGGCGACGAAGCGCGGGTCCTCCCCCGCCTCGAGCATGCGGGCGAGGTAGTGCAGCGCCGCGTCGACGTCGGAGCCCCGCATCGACTTGATGAACGCGCTGGCCACGTCGTAGTGCTGGTCGCCCTCGCGGTCGTAGCGCAGCACGGCGGCGTCGATGGCCCGCTCGGCGTGCTCGGTGGTGAGGACGACGGCGCCCTCCTCGGGCGCGTCGGCCAGGGCCGCGCCGGCGGCGGCCTCGAGGGCCGTGAGCGCCCGGCGGGCGTCGCCGGCCGCCAGCCGCACGAGGTGCTCGAGCGCGTCGGCGTCGAGCGCGACCGCATCGTCCAGGCCGCGGGGGTCGTGGACGGCGCGCTCGATGAGCCGGGCGATCGCCGTGTCGTCCAGGGGGCGCAAGGTGGCGAGCAGCGAGCGCGACAGCAGCGGCGACACCACGGAGAACGACGGGTTCTCGGTGGTGGCGGCGACGAGGACGACCCAGCGGTTCTCGACGCCGGGCAGCAGGGCGTCCTGCTGGGCCTTGGTGAAGCGGTGGATCTCGTCGAGGAACAGCACGGTCGTACGGCGGTGCAGGGCGAGCTCGTCACGGGCGGCGTCCATGACCGACCGCACGTCCTTGACACCGGCCGTGACGGCCGACAGCTCGACGAAGCGACCGCCGGTGCCCTGCGAGACGACGTGCGCGAGGGTGGTCTTGCCGGTGCCGGGCGGCCCCCACAAGATCACCGACGACGGGCCCGCGGGGCCCTCGCCGCTCTCGACCAGGCGCCGCAGCGGCGAGCCGGGCGCGAGCAGGTGCTCCTGGCCGACTACCTCGTCGAGCGTGCGCGGTCGCATGCGCACGGCGAGCGGCGCCGCCGGGCGGTCGGTGCCGTCGTCCACCGAGAACAGGTCGCTCACGGCGTGAACCTACCCGCGAACTCGGCGCCCGACCGACTCAGCCCTCCACTCGGGGCGACTCCCCCTGCAGCTTGTCGATGAGCTCGGACGCCTGCGCCTTGGTCAGGCCCTCGGGCACCTGCTCGCCGGCCTCGCGGGCCAGGGTCGACAGGTAGCTCAGCTGCGGGCCGGTGGCCGGCTCGTCGCCCGTGGCCCACTGCTCGACGGGCTTCTCGGCCCCTGCGGCGTCCGGTGTCTGATCGCTCATGCACCGAACGTACGTGGGGCTCTGCACCCGCGCACCTCGGGCGCCTGGCAGGCTCTGCTCGTGACCTTCCTGGAGCGCCTCGGGCGGTTCGAGGCCCGCCACGCGCGCGTCGTCGTCCTCGGGTGGGTGCTGGTCGTGCTCGCCGCCTTCGCGCTGGCGCTCGGCCTGCTCGGCGGTGGAGCGCTCTTCGACCGCCTGAGCAGCGGTGAGCCCACCGTGCCGGGTGACTCGCGCACCGGCCGCGACCTGCTCGACGCGCAGGCCAAGGTCGGCCCCACCGTCACGACGGTGATCGACGGCGTCGACCCCGCCGATGCCTCGGTGCGCGCGGCGATCGGGGATCTCGCCACGACCCTGGCCGACAGCCAGCACGTCACCGCCGTGACGTCGCCGTACGCGGTGCCCGGCGGCGTGACCGGCCCGGCCGCCAAGCGGCTGCTCGACCGGGACGGACGTGGCGTGGCGCTGCTCGTGCAGCTGGACCCCGGACTGTCGACGTCCGTCGAGCTCGAGCGCGCGCACTGGGTGGAGGCGCGGGCCGCCGCGACGGCCCGACAGCTGCCAGGTGCCACCGCGACGACGGGCAGCACACCTCAGCTGGTCGACGAGATCACCCACCGGGTCGAGGTCGACCTGCGCACGGGCGAGGGGGTGGCCCTGCCGATCAGCCTCGTCGTCATGGTGCTGGTCTTCGGCGGGTTCATCGCCGCGGGGGTTCCGCTGCTCGGCGCAGTCGCCTCGATCGGCGGGGGCCTGGCCGCCCTCTGGGGTTTCTCGCAGGTCATCGACCTCGACGCCACGGTGGTCAACGTCGTGACGATCCTCGGTCTGGGTCTGTGCATCGACTACGGCCTGCTCATCGTCAGCCGGTTCCGCGAGGAGCTGCGCGGTGTGATGTCGGACCACACCCCGACCCGCGAGGAGATTGAGCACGCTGTCGGCCGCACGGTGGCCGTCGCCGGACGCACCGTGCTGTTCTCCGGCCTCATCGTCGCCATCAGCCTGTCGGGGCTGATGTTCTTCCAGGCCGAGATCCTGCGCGCCATCGGCTCTGCCGGCGTCAGCGTCGTGGCGGTCGCGCTGGTGGTGGCCGTCGGTTTCGTCCCGGCCCTGATCGGGCTGGCTGGCGCCCGGCTGGTGCGTCCCGGCCTGCCGCAGCGCGTGCCCGGCCTGCGGGTGCTGCTGCGGCGGCTGGGCGACGTGGCGCCGTCCGAGGGCGTCTTCTCCCGCCTCGCCGGCGTCGTCCAGGCCCACGCGTGGCTGGTCACCGTGGCCGTCACCGCCGTGCTGGTGCTCGTCGCACTGCCGTCGCTCGGCATGCAGCTGCGGTCGTCCGGGCCCGAGCTCATGCCGGTCGGCTCCGAGCAGCGGACGTTCGTCGAGCAGCTCGACACCCACTACCCGGCCCTGGCCAACCCCGACGTGGTCGTGGTCGCGCAGGCCACGCCGCAGCAGGTGGCCGCCTGGGTGCCACAGGTCGCGGCGATCCCCGGCGTGGCGAGCGTCGACCAGCCGGTGCAGCGCGGCGACGTCACGGTGCTCGGTGTGCGGGTCGACGGCGGGGACGCCGGTGGGCAGGTGGCGCGCGGCGTCGTCCAGCACCTGCGCGATCACCGGCCGGACTTCCCGGCGTACGCGACCGGCCAGGCCGCCGGCCAGATGGACTTCACCGACGCGCTCGTGCGCCGCGCACCGTGGGCCATCGCGCTCGTGGTGATCGCGACGTTCGTGCTGCTGTTCCTCATGACCGGCTCGGTGCTGGTGCCACTCAAGGCCCTGGTGATGAACGTGGTGTCGCTCGGCGCTTCCCTCGGTGTCGTCACCCTGGTGTTCCAGGACGGCCACCTGGAGAACCTGCTGCACTTCACGTCCACCGGCGCGGTCGAGACGACGATCCCGCCCATGGTGCTGGCCTTCGGTTTCGGGCTGGCGATGGACTACGAGGTGTTCCTGCTCTCGCGGATCAAGGAGCAGCGCGACCTCGGGCACAGCAACGACGAGGCGGTGGCAGCCGGCCTGCAGCGCTCGGGCCGGATCATCACCTCCGCGGCGCTGCTCGTGGTGATCGTGTTCGCCGGGCTGCTGGTGGCGCAGGTGCTGACCGTGAAGCAGACCGGCGTCGCGCTGATGACCGCCGTGATGGTGGACGCGACGCTCGTGCGCATGCTCCTCGTGCCCGCGACCATGACGCTGCTCGGCGAGTGGAACTGGTGGGCGCCGCATCCGCTGCGCCGCCTGCACGACCGGTTCGGCATCGGCGCCCACTGATGGGCTGGCGGCTGCAGGACGTCACCGAGTACGCCGACCTCCTGGCGGCCGCCGAGGGCGACGACTTCGTCCGCTGGGCGCTCGACCCGCGCCAGAGCGTGCGGGGATGGGCGTTCGAGGGCGGCGTCGCGTTCCTGCGGGCCGGGCCGCGACGCACGAGCATCACCCTCGTCTCGACCCCGGGGGTCGCCGCCGCCGCGCTCCCCGCGCTCGTCGAGCAGGCGCCGGACGCCGACTGGGCCACGCTCCCCCACGGCACGCTCGCGCTGGGGGTGGCGGACGTCGTGGACGCCTCGGTGGGCGACGACTGGGACTGGATGCAGGCGACCCGGCCGCCCGCGCCGCACCCGCGGGCCGACGAGGTGACCGACCTGGGTCACGCGCACGGCGCCGAGGTCACGGCGCTGCTGGCGGTCGCCAACCCGCGCGCCAGCGCGGCCGCCGGGAGCCCGCACACCCTGACCTGGCACGGCGTCCTCGGCGACGACGGCGAGCTGCTGGCGTGCGGCGCGCACACCGAGTCGGTGCCCGGCGTCCCGCACCTGGCCTCGATCGCGACCCGGCCCGACGTGCGGGGCCGGGGCTACGGCGAGGCCGTGACGTCGTCCCTCACCCGCGCCGCGCTGCTCGGTGGGCGTCCGGTGGTCACGCTGGGGATGTACGCCGACAACGCGGTGGCCCGGCGGCTCTACGAGCGGCTGGGCTTCGGCGGCGTGCACCGGTGGTCGTCGCGCCGGCTCCGCCGTCCAGCCCCCACCCCTTCGCCGTGATCATGCACGCCAGCGCAGCAGAAGTGCGCTGGCGTGCATGATCACCGACGGGGGGTTGGGCTCAGGAGGCAGCGGAGGCGGCGGAGGCGGCGGTGGCGGCGGAGTCGGCTGCCGCCTCGGCCGGGGGCACCTGCTGCTTGGGCATCGCGTCGACGCCGGCCTCCTTGCGCTGCTGGGCCGTGATCGGCGCGGGAGCGCTGGTGAGCGGGTCGAAGCCGCCACCGGACTTCGGGAAGGCGATGACGTCGCGGATCGAGTCCGTGCCCGACAGCAGGGCGCAGATGCGGTCCCACCCGAACGCGATCCCACCGTGCGGCGGCGCACCGAACGCGAAAGCGTCGAGCAGGAAGCCGAACTTCTCCTGCGCCTCCTCCGGCGCGAGCCCCATCACCTGGAAGACGCGCTCCTGCACGTCGCGGCGGTGGATACGGATGGACCCGCCGCCGATCTCGTTGCCGTTGCAGACCATGTCGTAGGCGTAGGCGAGCGCCGAGCCGGGGTCGGTGTCGAAGGTGTCGAGGAACTCGGCCTTGGGCGAGGTGAAGGCGTGGTGGACGGCGGTCCAGGCCCCCGAACCGACGGCGACGTCGCCACTGGCCACGGCGTCGGACGCCGGCTCGAACAGCGGCGCGTCGACCACCCACAGCAACGACCAGGCCGACTCGTCGATGAGGCCGCAGCGGCGGCCGATCTCGAGCCGGGCCGCGCCGAGCAGCGCCCGCGAGCTCTTGGCCGGGCCCGCGGCGAAGAAGACGGCGTCACCCGGGGCCGCCCCCACGTGCGCCGCGAGGCCTGCACGCTCGGACTCGCTCAGGTTCTTGGCGACCGGGCCACCGAGCTCACCCGTCTCGCCGACGAGCACGTAGGCCAAGCCCTTGGCCCCGCGCTGCTTGGCCCAGTCCTGCCACGCGTCGAGCTGCTTGCGCGGCTGGCTCGCCCCACCGGGCATGACGACCGCGCCGACGTACTCCGACTGGAACACGCGGAACGGCGTGTCCTGGAAGTACTCGGTGCACTCGACGAGCTCGTTGCCGAACCGCAGGTCGGGCTTGTCGGTGCCGAACCGGCGCATCGCGTCGGTGTACGTCAGCCGCGGGAACGGCGTCGGCAGGTCGACGTCGATGAGCCGCCACAGCGCGACGGCGATCTGCTCGCCGAGCGCGATGACGTCGTCCTGCTCGACGAAGCTCATCTCGATGTCGAGCTGGGTGAACTCGGGCTGGCGGTCGGCGCGGAAGTCCTCGTCGCGATAGCAGCGCGCGATCTGGTAGTAGCGCTCCATGCCGGCCACCATGAGCAGCTGCTTGAACAGCTGAGGGCTCTGCGGGAGCGCGTACCAACTGCCCGGCTGCAGCCGCGCGGGCACCAGGAAGTCGCGAGCTCCCTCGGGGGTCGAGCGGGTGAGCGTCGGCGTCTCGATCTCGACGAAGTCGTGCTGCTGCAGCACCTCGCGCGCGGCCTGGTTGGCGGCGCTGCGCAGCCGCAGGGCGGCCGCCGGGCCCGGACGGCGCAAGTCGAGGTAGCGGTGCTTGAGCCGCGCCTCCTCGCCGACCTCCACGCGCTCGTCGATCTGGAACGGCAGCGGTGCGCTCTCGCTCAGCACCTCGAGCTCGGTGGCCGTGACCTCGATCTCACCGGTGGGCAGGTGCGGGTTCTCGTTGCCGGCTGGGCGGCGTCCGACGACGCCGATGACCTTGATGCAGTACTCGTTGCGCAGCCCGTGCGCGTCCGAGGACTCGAGCACCTCGTCACGCACGACCACCTGCGCGACGCCGCTCGCGTCGCGCAGATCGAGGAAGGCCACACCGCCGTGATCACGCCGGCTGGCGACCCAGCCGGTGAGCGTGACGGTCTGACCTTCGTGGTCGGCGCGCAAGGTGCCGACCGCGTGCGTGCGCAACACGGGAATTCCCCTCGGGATCGATGTGGGTGACCTGTCGATCCTACGGGTCCGCGCCCGGGTCCCCGACCGTGACCGCCGGCCACCAGGTGCGAGAAACCCCTCGAGAACCGCCCCGGCCAGCCGATAGGCAGCGCGACGGGTGCGTCGGGGCATCGCAACGAGCAGGAGGGAGCCCGCATGGAGATCACCATCGCCGCCGGGTCGACCCTCACGCTGGTCGCCGGGCCGGACCGCGTCACGCTCAAGACGCTGGCCGAGACCACGGTGCACGCGGCCGGTGCCGTCGAGGACTCCGCCGGTGCACGGGTGCCCGTCATGGGATCGAGCGAGGCGCTCGCGGTGGGTCCGGGCACGGTGGACGTCCCCACGAGCCAGGGTGTGGTCAGCCTGCGGGCTCGTGTGGTCACCGACGGTGCGGGCATGTCGCTGCACCTCGGCACGGCCGCTCCGGTGACCCAGCGCCGTCAGGAGGTGCGGGGCGACGTCGAGCTGCCGCTGAGCGTCACCATCCCCGCCTCCGCGGACGACGCGACCCCGCGGGTCGTGTCCGGGCGCACGCGCAACATCTCAGCCGGCGGGCTGCTCGCCACCCTCGACCTCAACACCGCCGGCAGCGTCCGCCCGGGGATGGTCGTGCCGGTGCTCGTCAGCTGGCCCGAGGGTGAGCCGTTGCAGGTGCAGCTTCAGGTGATCGAGGTCGCGAACTTCACGCTGCGCGGCTCGTTCGTGGGCGTCGAGCACCGGCAGACCGAGCGCATCGCGCGCCTGGTGTTCGCCAAGGAGCGAGAACGGCTGGCCGCGCGCCGGCGTCAGGCCGAGCAGCGGTCGGTGACCGTGCCGGGTCGCACGCGCAGCTGGTGAGCGACGCGCGTCACCAGCGGTCGTGCACGAGGTCGCGGACCTGTTCGTCGTAGAGCCGTCGCAGCTTCTCCAGCGTGTCGTCGTCGAGCGGCGCCAGCGAAGCCGAGGCGGCATTGGCCCGGGCCTGCTCGGGTGAGCGCGCCCCGGGGATCACGGTGCTGACCCCCGACTGGTCGACGACCCAGCGCAGGGCGAGCTGAGCGGTCGTGGCGCCGTCAGGTGTGAGCGCGGCGACCTCGCGGGCCACGGCCACGCCGACGTCGAACGGCACGCCCGAGAACGTCTCGCCGACGTCGAAGGCCTCACCCGAGCGGTTGTAGCTGCGGTGGTCGTCGGCGGCGAAGGTCGTGTGCTCGTCGTACTTGCCGGTGAGCAGGCCGCTGGCGAGTGGCACGCGGGCGATGATGGCGACCCCGGCCTCGCGGGCCGCCGGCAGCACCTGCTCGAGGGGCTTGCGGCGCAGGATGTTGAGGATGATCTGCACGCTCGCCACGTGCGGCCGGGCGATCGCGGTGAGGGCCTCGTCGACCGTCTCGACCGAGACGCCGTAGGCGCGCATGCGGCCCTCGTCGACCATGGTGTCGAGCTCGTCGAACACGCGGTCGTCGGAGAACACCGCCGTCGGGGGGCAGTGCAGCTGCACGAGGTCGAGCGTGTCGACGCCGAGGTTGCGCCGGCTGCGGTCGTTCCAGGCGCGCAGGTTCTCGCCGGTGAAGGCCTCGGGAACGTGGGGATCTGCGCGGCGTCCCATCTTGGTGGCCACGACGAGGTCGGCGTCGCCACGCTCGCGCAGCAACCGGCCGACCAGCTGCTCGCTGCGGCCGTCGCCGTACACGTCGGCGGTGTCGAAGAAGGTCACGCCGGCGTCGGCTGCGGCATGCAGGGTGGCCAGGGCGTCGTCCTCGCTCACCGCGCCCCAGTCGGCGCCGAGCTGCCAGCAGCCGAGACCGACCACCGACACCTCGCGGCCGGTGCGTCCCAGGATCCGGTGCTCCACGTCAGCTCTCCTCTGCTCGCACGACGGTCGGCCGCAGGTCGTCCTGCGGCGGTGACCAGGTGGTGTGGTCGGCAGGCACCTGCTCGCCGGTGCGGATGTCACGCACCGCGGCGACACCGTCCGCCGCGGCCTCGGCGGGAAACCAGACGTACGGGATGCCCCGGCGCTCGGCCTGGCGGATCTGCTTGCCGTACTTCTGCGGCGCCGGCGCCAGCTCGCAGGCGATGCCGCGGGCCCGCAGCGCCGTGGCGACCTGGCGGGCAGCCGGCCGCGCGTCGTCCGACGCGAGCGCCACCAGCACGACGCTGGGCGTCGACCGCGAGCCCGTCAGCACCCCGCGCGCCAGCAGCGGCGCGAGCGTCCTCGTGACGCCGAAGGAGATCCCCACACCGGGGTACGTCGTGCTGCCGTCGCTCGCGAGCGCGTCGTAGCGACCTCCGGCGCTCACCGAGCCGAGGTGCTCGTAGCCCTTCATGACGGTCTCCATGACCGTGCCGGTGTAGTAGTCGAGCCCCCGCGCGATCTTCAACGCCGCGACGACCTCGACCGACCCCCGGCGTCCGCCGGCGGCGTCGAGCAGGGCCGCGAGCTCCGCCAGGCCCTCGTCGAGCTCGTCGTTGCGTACGCCGAGCGCCTGCACCTGCTCGACGACGCGGGCGTCGGCGCCCGTGATCGCCGCCAAGCGCAGGCACGCATCAGCCACGGCCACCGAGTGCCCTTCTGCCGTGATCGCCTCGCGGACGGCGTCCGGCCCGATCTTGTCGAGCTTGTCGACGGCACGCAGCACCGCGGCGACGTCGTCGACGCCGAGCCCGCGGTAGAAGCCCTGCACCAGCTTGCGGTTGTTGACCTGCATCCGCAGCGCCGGCAGGGGCAGCTGGGACATCGCCTCGGCCATGACTTCCACGACCTCGATGTCGTGGTGGAACGCGAGCGCGCCGTCACCCACGACGTCGATGTCGGCCTGCAGGAACTCGCGGTAGCGCCCCTCCTGCGGCCGCTCGCCGCGCCAGACCTTCTGCACCTGGTAGCGGCGGAAGGGGAACTGCAGGCGCCCGGAGTTCTCGAGCACGTAGCGGGCGAAGGGCACGGTCAGGTCGAAGTGCAGGCCGAGGGAGCGGGAGTCGTCCCCCTCGTCGGGGTCGGCGTGCAGCCGGCGCAGCACGTAGACCTCCTTGTCGATCTCACCCTTGCGCAGCAGCTGCTCCATCGGCTCGACGGCGCGCGTCTCGATGCCAGCGAAGCCGTGCAGCTCGAAGGTACGGCGCAGCGTGTCGACGACCTGCTTCTCGACCGCGCGCTGCGCCGGCAGCCACTCGGGGTAGCCGGACAGCGGGGTGGGACGGGACATGGGTTCCTCCGGGAGCCGCGGCGTGGACCGCGGGTGTCAGGAGGCCAGGAGCTCGCGCAGGAACGGGTTGCTGGCGCGCTCGCGGCCGATGGTCGTGGCGGGGCCGTGGCCGGGCAGGACGAGCGAGTCGTCCGGCTGGGTGAGCACGCGATCGCGCAGGGAGCGCAGCATGGCCGCGTGGTCACCGCCCGGCAGGTCGGTGCGTCCGATGCTCCCTGCGAACAGCACGTCCCCGGTGAGCAGCGTGCGCGACACCTCGTCGGGCGCGCCGCTCGGAACCTGCGGCAGGGCGAACATCACCGACCCCTCGGTATGGCCGGGTGCGTGCACGACGTCCAGCTGCAGGCCCGCGACCTCGAGGGTGGCGCCGTCGCCGACCTCCACCACGTCGTCCGGCTCGCGCCAGGTGGCCGCCGACCCGAACTGCTGCTCGAGCATCGCCAACATGCCGGTGGAGGCGAACTCGGCGAGCGGGTCGACGAGCCGTTCGCGGTCACTGGCGTGCACGTAGGCGGCGATGCCGTGGCTACCGCACACCGGCGTCACCGAGTAGGTGTGGTCCAGGTGGCCGTGCGTGAGGAGCACGGCCGCCGGGCGTAGCCGGTGCTCGCGCAGCACCTGCGCGAGGTCGTCGAGGACGGCGATGCCCGGGTCGACCACCAGGCACTCCTCACCGGCACCGGCCGCGACGACGTAGCAGTTCGTCCCGAACACGGCGCTGGGGAACCCGGCGATCAGCACCGCGTCAGCCTAGCGGGCGCGGCTCGCGCACTCGTGACCGGTTCGTGACCCTGGGCTCAGCCTGGCTTCGGCGGGCATCCCTAGACTGACCGCCGCAGGGCTGCGGCCACCGAGACAGCCCATGACGAAGCAGGAGGGACCGCGTGCCGATCGACCGTGACCGCGAGCGGGCGAAGCGTCGCTACGCCAAGCGCCAGGCCGCGCTGCAGGCTCGCGCCGCCCGGCAGCGCCGCAACCAGCAGGTCTTCGGTGCCGTCGTCGCCGTGCTCGTCGTGGCGGCCGGTGCCTACCTGCTCACCCGGCTCACCGGTGGTGACGGCTCGCCCGCCACCGCCACCTCGCCGTCCCCCTCAGCGTCGGCGTCGGCGTCGGCGTCGAGCACTCCGACATCGACCCGATCTGCCCAGTCCTTCCCCTCGCCGCCGCCGTCCTCCCTGGCGGCCGGGGCGCAGTGGACCGCGAAGCTGGCCACGAGCGCGGGCGACATCACCTTGCAGCTCGACGGCAAGAAGGCGCCGCAGACCGTCTCGTCGTTCGTGTTCCTCAGCCAGAAGAACTTCTACGACGACACCACCTGCCACCGGCTCACCACGCAGGGCATCTACGTGCTGCAGTGCGGCGACCCCACGGGCACGGGCACCGGCGGCCCCGGCTACCAGTACGGCATCGAGAACGCGCCCTCCGACGGGCACTACCCGGCCGGCACGGTGGCGATGGCGCGCTCGAGCGACCCGAACTCCAACGGCAGCCAGTTCTTCCTGGTGTACAAGGACACCACGCTGCCCACCGAGGGTGGCGGGTACACGATCTTCGGCAAGGTGACCCAGGGTCTCGACGTGCTGCAGCAGATCGCGGCCAAGGGCACGGCTGATGGCAGCGGTGACGGCGCCCCCAAGCAGACCGTGACGATCAACAGCATCAAGGTGGCGAAGCAGTGAGCGACGAGCAGACGACCGCCGGCAGCACCCCGGACGGCCTCGACGACAGCGAGCGCGCGGCTGCAGGCGCCCCCACGCCCGAGCCCACGCCCGAGCCCACGCCCGAGCCCACGCCCGAGCCCACGCCCGCACCGACGTCGGCCCCCACTCCGGCGACCGTGGCCGCCCGGCCCGCCGCACCCTCGCCACGGCCCGCGCCCCCCGCTGCCGCAGCGCGTCCGGCGTCCGCCGAAGCCATGCGGTTCGGCCGCGTCGCCGATGACGGCACGGTCTACGTGCGCACCGCAGACGGCGAACGCGAGGTCGGCTCCTACCCCGGCGCCTCACCTGAGGAGGCCCTGGCCTACTTCGCGCGCAAGTACGACGAGCTGGCCGCGCAGGTGGAGCTGTTCGAGCAGCGCCTCACCGCTGCCGACGTCCCCGTCGGCGAGATCGACTCGAGCCTGGCCAAGCTGCGCACGGCGATGAGCGACGTCCGGGCCGTCGGCGACCTGGACGCGCTGGCCGGGCGGGTGGAGGCGCTCGGGCCCGTGGCCGCAGCCAAGCGCAAGGAGGCTGAGGCGGCGCGCGAGCAGGCCCGCGAGCAGGCTCGCGCCCGGCGTACCGCGTTGGTCGAGGAGGCGGAGAAGATCGCCGCGGTCCCGGCCGAGCGCACGCAGTGGCGCACGGACGGTCAGCGCATGCGCGAGCTCTTCGAGACCTGGCAGGCCGAGCAGCGGGCGGCCGGCGGCAAGCGTGGCGGCACCCCCGCACCGACGGCCGGTGAGACGCCCGCGGTGCGACTCGACCGTCGCAGCGAGGAAGAGCTCTGGAAGCGCTTCAGCCACGCCCGCACGGCGTTCGACCGCAAGCGCCGGCAGCACTTCGCCCACCTCGACGAGCAGCACGGGGAGGCCAAGGCTGCCAAGGAGAAGCTGGTCAAGGAGGCCGAGGCTCTGCAGGGCTCGACCGACTGGGGACCCACCGCCGCGGCGTACAAGCGGCTGATGGACCGCTGGCGCACGGCCGGCCGAGCTGCCCGCAAGGACGACGACGAGCTGTGGCAGCGGTTTCGCGCCGCCCAGGACGCGTTCTTCGCGGCACGCCACGCCGTCCAGGCCGAGCAGGATGCCGAGTTCTCGGCGAACCTGCAGGTCAAGGAGCAGCTGCTCGTCGAGGCCGAGGCGCTCGTACCCGTGACCGACCTCGACGCCGCGAAGTCGGCGCTGCGCGACATCCAGGACCGCTGGGAGGCGGCAGGCAAGGTGCCGCGCGGCGACCTCGAGCGGGTCGAGCGGCGGCTGCGGGCGGTGGAGCAGGCGGTGCGGCAGGTCGAGGACGCCCGCTGGCGCAACACCAATCCCGAGGCGCGGGCTCGCGCCCAGAGTGCCGTCGACCAGCTAGAGAACGCCATCGCCGACCTCGAGGCCGACCTGAAGAAGGCGCACGACCAGGGCAAGGCCAAGCGCGTCGCCGAGGCCGAGGCGGCGATCGCGGCTCGCCGCGAGTGGCTCGAGCAGGCTCGCAAGGCGCTGCAGGACTTCGGCGGCTGAGTCCGGTGCCGCCGCGCCGGGTCGTCAGCGCAGGCTGACGACCCGGTTGCGGCCCGCGTCCTTGGCCGCGTAGAGCCGGCGGTCAGCGGCGCCCAGCAGCAGGAGCCGCTCGACGCCGTCGTCGGGCGCCGTGGCGCAGCCGATGCTCACCGTCACCGGGAGCCCGCAGGTCGTGCCGTCCCAGTCGATGTCCTCGACCGCTCGGCGCAGGTCCTCCAGACGCTCCTCGGCGCTCGCCCGGTCGTGATCCGGCAGCGCCACGAGGAACTCTTCGCCGCCCATCCGCGCACTGAACCCGCCCGCCGCGTGACGCGTGGCGCCGTCCAGCACCGCGGCGACCCGGCGCAGCACCTCGTCTCCGGCCTCGTGGGAGCAGGTGTCGTTGATCCGCTTGAACAGGTCGAGGTCGATGAACGCCACCGCGAGCGAGCGGCCCTCGGCCAGCTGAGTGTCGATGAGCTCGCTCAGGTGCTCGTCGACGTACCGGCGGTTGCGCAGCTTGGTGAGCGGGTCGCGGTACGACATCTCGCGGAACCGCTCGCTCTCGGCGCGAGCCTGCGAGGTCTGGAAGATGGCCTGCATCATCCGGGCGCGCGCCTCCTGCTCGACGACGCGTTGGGCGAGTAGTCGTTCGTGGTACTGCTTGTACTGTTCGAAGGCCCGCTGGTAGTCCCCGGTGGCCGCGGAGAGCTCAGCCCACTCGCTGAGGGCCCGGATCTCGACGGCGCCCAGATGCTGCCCCTCGCAGACGGCGGCCACCCGAGCCAGGGTCTGGCGTGCGCCGTCCAGGTCGCCGCGCTGGCGCCGCACCCTGGCCAGCGACAGCAGCGTCTCGGACGCGTCCTCGGGCGCGACGTCGTCGGTGAACTCGACCATCGCGAAGAGCCGCTCGGCCTCCTCCAGCCGGCCCGCGGCGGCGTAGATGCTGGCCGCGGTGTCGAGGGTGTGCAGCGGCAGCTCCCCGGTGACCTCGAGGGTCGCCGCGACCAGCTCGTCGGCCAGCAGCACCGCCTCGTCGAGTCGGGCGTCCTCGTACAGCGTGTACGTGCGGTTGTTCAGGGCCAGCAGGTACAGCTCGTCGTGGTCGCACGCGCGCGCGAGCTGCTCGGCCCGCAGGTACTCCTCGAGGGCCTCGTCGATCGAGCCGCTCAGCGCCAGGGCGTCACCCAGGCAGACCAGGTGGTCGGCGAGCACCGTCGGGTGCGTTTCCGCCGGCAGGACGTTGACGGCTGCTACCGCGTGCTCGAGGCTCGCCGTGGACTCCCCGGCCCGCCGCAGCAGGACGCCGAGCACGCGCTCGGCGCGCGCGTGCAGGTACGCCTCCCCGCGGTCGACCGCCCACTGGCGGATCTCGCGCATCTGGGTCGCGCCGTCCTCGAGCAGGCCCCGACGGGTGCTGACGGCCGCGTCGACGAGCTCGACACGGCGCACCACCACCGCGTCGGCGTGCGCCGCGTGCTGCTCCAGCCACTGCTGGGCGGCCACGGCCACCGCGTCGTACGAGCCGACGGTCAGCTCGAGATCACGCAGCCACGGGGGCTCGGACGGGTCAGGCACTGCGGGCTCCTCGGCGACGGCGGACACCCGTCTTATCGGCAGACCATTACGCACAGTTTACTTTTGCTTTACTGAAAGTAATGGCGCCGCGCCGCTCACCCCGTGGGTGTCTGGCGACCACCGGAGAGCCGGTAGGCGTCGAACACGCCATCGACCCTCCGCACGCTGTTGAGCACGTGGCCCAGGTGACCGGGGTCGCCCATCTCGAAGGCGAAACGGGAGATGGCCAGGCGGTCGCGGGACGTCTGCACGCTCGCCGACAGGATGTTGACGTGTGCGTCGGACAGCACGCGCGTGATGTCCGACAGCAACCGCGACCGGTCGAGCGCCTCCACCTGGATCTGCACGAGGAACACCGTGGCGGACGACGGCGCCCACTCGACCTCCACGACCCGGTCGGGCTGCGCGCGCAGCCCCGCGACGTTCGAGCAGTCCTCGCGGTGCACCGAGACGCCGCTGCCCCGCGTCACGAACCCCATGATCGGGTCGCCCGGCACGGGGGTGCAGCAGCGCGCGAGCTTGACCCACAGGTCGTCGACGCCCTTGACGACGACGCCCGGGTCACCGCTGCGCGGGCGGCGCGAGACGCGGCTCGGCAAAGTCGCCTCGGCGAGGTCCTCGCTCGCGCCCTCCTCGCCGCCGAGGGACTGCACGAGCTTGGCGACGACGCTCTGCGCCGACACGTGGCTCTCGCCGATCGCGGCGTACAGGCCGTCGATGTCGGGGTACCGCAGCTCGTCGGCGATGGCGATGAGCGCCTCGTGGGACATCAGGCGCTGGATCGGCAGGTGCTGCTTGCGCATCACCTTCGCGATCTCGTCCTTGCCGCGGTCGATCGCCTCTTCGCGGCGCTCCTTGCTGAACCACTGACGGATCTTGTTGCGCGCGCGGGGGCTTCTGACGAAGCTCAACCAGTCGCGGCTCGGCCCCGCGCTCGCGGCCTTGGAGGTGAGCACCTCGACCACGTCGCCGTTCTCCAGCGTGCTCTCGAGCGGCACGAGGCGGCCGTTGACCCGGCCACCGATGGTGCGGTGACCCACCTCGGTGTGCACCGCGTAGGCGAAGTCGACGGTCGTGGACCCGGCCGGCAACGCCACCACGTCACCCTTGGGGGTGAAGACATAGACCTCACGCGCGTTGATCTCGAAGCGCAGCGAGTCGAGGAACTCCCCCGGGTCGGCCGTCTCCCGCTGCCAGTCGAGCAGCTGACGCAGCCAGGCCATGTCGTTGGTCGCGCCGGTGTCGCCCTCCACGACCCCGGAGGCCGACGGCTGCTCCTTGTACTTCCAGTGCGCGGCGACGCCGAACTCTGCGCGCCGGTGCATCGTGAAGGTGCGGATCTGGATCTCGACCGGCTTGCCGCTCGGCCCGATGACCGTCGTGTGCAACGACTGGTACATGTTGAACTTGGGCATCGCGATGTAGTCCTTGAACCGGCCAGGCACCGGGTTCCACCGCGCGTGCAAGGCGCCGAGCGCCGCGTAGCAGTCGCGCACGGACTCCACCAGCACGCGCACGCCCACGAGGTCGTAGATGTCCTCGAAGTCGCGACCGCGCACGATCATCTTCTGGTAGATCGAGTAGTAGTGCTTCGGTCGGCCGGTCACCGTGGCCTTGAGCTTGGCGCTGCGCAGGTCGGCGGTGACCTGCTCGCGCACCTTCGCGAGGTACTCCTCGCGGGCTGGTGCCCGTTCGCTCACGAGCCGGACGATCTCGTCGTAGACCTTGGGGTACAACGTGGCGAACGAGAGGTCCTCGAGCTCCCACTTGATGGTGTTCATGCCGAGCCGGTGGGCCAGCGGAGCGTAGATCTCGAGCGTCTCGCGGGCCTTGCGCTGAGCGGACTCGACGCTGACGTAGCGCCACGTGCGCGCGTTGTGCAGCCGGTCGGCGAGCTTGATCACGAGCACGCGGATGTCGCGCGCCATGGCCACGACCATCTTGCGCACGGTCTCGGCCTGGGCAGCCTCGCCGTAGGTGACCTTGTCGAGCTTGGTGACGCCGTCGACGAGCATCGCGATCTCGTCGCCGAAGTCGGCTCGCAGCCGGTCGAGCGTGTAGTCGGTGTCCTCGACGGTGTCGTGCAACAGCGCAGCGGCGAGGGTGGCCTCGGGCATGCCCAGGTCGGCCAGGATGGTGGCGACGGCCAGCGGGTGGGTGATGTAGGGGTCGCCGCTCTTGCGACGCTGGCCCTCGTGGGCCCGCTCGGCAGTGGCGTACGCCCGCTCGATCAGGCCGACGTCGGCCTTGGGGTGCGACGTGCGCACCGACCGCAGCAGTGGCTCGAGCACCGGGTTGCCCGGCGAGCGCTGCCCACCGAGCCGGTGCAACCGGGCCCGTACGCGGCTCGACGTGGGAATCGGGATGGTCTGCTCGACGTCACGGCCGGATCCACGGGGCTCGCGCTCCGAGGCAGCGGCGCCCGCAGCAGAGCCGTCGTCGGCCGCGACGCTGCGCACGGGATCTGCCACGTGCCCCTCCTCACCGGTGCCGGACCCGGGAGACTCCCCGGGCTCACAGTCTACGGAACGCGGGAGGGGCGGCAGGTCATACCGTCAGCAGGCTGTGGACAGCGCGTCCGGGCAGGCGCTCGCGGCCGCGCAGGAACGACAGCTCCATGAGCATCGCGAGCTCGACGACCTCAGCGCCCGCCTTCTCGACCAGCTCGCACGAAGCCTCGGCCGTGCCGCCGGTGGCCAGCACGTCGTCCAGCACCAGCACGCGCTGGCCAGGAGTGAAGGCGTCGACCTGCACCTCCACCGACGCGGTGCCGTACTCGAGGTCGTAGCTCACCTGATGCGTCTGGCCGGGGAGCTTGCCGGCTTTGCGCACCGGCACGAACCCGACGCCCAGCTCGATCGCCAGCGGCGCCGCCAGCATGAAGCCGCGTGCCTCGATGCCCACGACGGCGTCGACCCGCTCGCGATAGCGGTCGGCGAAGTGCCCGATCACCGCGGCGAACGCCGCACCGTCAGCGAGCAGGGGCGCGATGTCCTTGAACACCACGCCGGGCTGCGGGAAGTCCGGGACGTCGCGGACCAGCCGCCGCAGCAGCTCGGCGACCGGCTCGTCGGTCACCGGCGCTTCCGGGTGTTCTTGCGACGCGGCTGGTTGCGGGGGCCGGTGGCCCGCACGCCCCGCGGGTCGTCGTCCGGGGCCGTGTCGGTCCGGTCGAGCACGGCGGTGGCCGCACCACCGGACGCCGCCGGCTGCGTGCCGCCGACCGGGCGCGTCTCGCGGACGGCGGGCTCCTGCCGCCGCGACAGCACGCGCTTGCGCAGCGCCACCATCTCGGGCTCGCGCTCGCGCAGGTCGGCCAGCAGCGGCGTCGCGATGAAGACCGACGAGTACGTGCCGGTGGCGATACCCACGAAGAGCGCCAGCGAGAGGTCCTTCAGCGTGCCGGCGCCGAGCAGGAAGGCGCCGATGAACAGGATCGAGCCGACCGGCAGCAGCGCCACCACCGAGGTGTTGATGGAGCGCACGAGCGTCTGGTTGACGGCCAGGTTCGCGGCCTCGGAGTACGTGCGGCGGGTCTGCGTGGTCAGGTGTGCGGTGTTCTCGCGCACCTTGTCGAAGACGACCACGGTGTCGTAGAGCGAGTACCCGAGGATCGTCAGGAAGCCGATCACCGACGCCGGCGTCACCTCGAAGCCGACCAGGGCGTAGATGCCGACCGTGATGATGAGGTCGTGCAGCAGCGCCACGATGGCGGCGACGGCCACCTTCCAGTTGCGGAAGTACAGCGAGATGACCGCGGCGACCAGGATCAGGAAGACGATGAGGCCCTGCAGCGCCTTCTGCGACACCGTCTGGCCCCACGACGGGCCGACGTACGAGGCCGTGACCTCGTCGACGGGGACGCCGTAGGCCTCGGCCAGCTTGTCGCGCACCTCGTCGGTCTGGGCGTCCGACAGCTTGTCGGTCTGCACGCGCACCGAGTTGGCGCCGACCTGGGCGACCTTGGCGTCCGAGCTGGGGACGACCTCGCCGACCGCCCGGGCGCCGGGGATGTCGCTCGTCGTCTTGGCGTTGGAGATCCGGAACTCCGAGCCGCCGGTGAACTCCAGGCCGAGCGTCAGCCCGCGCACGCCGAGCGCGGCGAACGAGATGATGAGCAGGACGGCGGAGATGGCGTACCAGGTCTTCTGGCGGTGCACGACCTCCAGCGACCGCTCGCCGGTGTAGAGCTGGTTGCCGAACCGGGCGAAGTCGAACATCACGCGTCCTGACGGGTCGAGGCGGCGGCAGCCGCGCGGCGGGAGGCGATCGTGCCCAGGTTGGCCTTGACGCCGAGGCTGATGCCGGTGCCCAGGCGCTCGGGATCGAGCCCGCTCCAGCGGTGGCCCTGCCCGAAGAACTTCGTTCGAGCCAGCACCGACAGAAGCGGGTGCGTGAACAGCATGACCACGACGACGTCGATGATCGTGGCCAGGCCGAGGGTGTAGGCGAAGCCGCGAACCCCACCGGCGGCGAGCACGTACAGCACGACCGCGGCGAGGAAGTTGATGGCGTCGGCGGCGAGGATCGTGCGCCGGGCCCGTCGCCAGCCGGTCTCGACGGCAGCGCGCAGGCTGCGTCCCTCACGCACCTCGTCGCGCACGCGCTCGAAGTACACGATGAACGAGTCGGCGGTGACACCGATCGAGACGATCAGACCCGTGACGCCGGCGAGCGACAGCCGCAGGCCGGCGGAGTTGCCGAGCAGCACGACCATCTCGTAGGTGATCACTCCCGCCACCACCAGCGAGGCCACGGTGACGAAACCGAGCGCGCGGTACTGGAACAACGAGTACAGGATCACGAGCAACAGTCCGATGAGGCCCGCGAGCAGGCCGCGTTGCAGCTGCTCGGCGCCGAGCAGCGGGCTGATCTGCTCTTCGGTCTGCACCTGGAACGACAGCGGCAGCGCGCCGTACTTCAGCTGGTTGGCCAGGGCCATCGCCGACTGCTGGGTGAAGTTGCCGGTGATCGAAGCCGAGCCGCCGGCGATGGGCTCGTTCGCGCTCGGAGCGGAGATGACCAGGCCGTCGAGCACGATGCCGAAGCGGTTGCGCGGCTCGGGCAGGGTGTACAGGCGCTTGGTGACGTCGAGGAACTTGTTGGCGCCCTGGCTGTCGAAGTTGAGTCGCACCTCCCACGTGGTGGAGGTCCCGCCGTTCTGCGTCGGCTGCAGACCGGCGCTGGCGTCCTTGATATCGGTGCCGTCGACCTCGACCGGCCCGAGGATGTACTTCTCGGTGCGGTCGGACGAGCAGGTGACCAGCGGCTTCTTCGGGTCGTCGGTGCTGCCCTGCAGCGCCGTGGTGTCGGTGCAGTCGAGCGCGAGGAACTTCTGCTCGAGCTCAGGGGTGATCCAGGCCGGGTCGCTCGGGTCGGTGGGCGTGGCGGACGGCGTCGCGCCGCCGGACGGCTTCGCGGACGCCGTCGGGGTCGGCGTCGTCGTGGAACCCTTCACCAGCGCCTGCGGCAGGCCGCGCTGCTGGCTGGACGGCGTGGCGTTGCCCGTGGCGGTGGGCGTCGCGCTCGCGGCCGGCTTCGTCGCCGTGCCGGAGGGGCTCGTCGCCGAGGGGCTGCCCGTCGACGTGGCCGTCGGTGCCGGCGCCGTCTGGGCCGGAGCGGCCGCGAGCACGGCGCGGAACCGCAGCTGCGAGGACTGCTTGATGAGCTGGCGCTGGCGGTCGTCGATCTTGCCGGGCACCGCGACGACGATGTTGCGGCCGCCCTCGGTGGTGATCTCGGCCTCGCCGACGCCGCTGCCGTCGACGCGGGCACGGATGATGTCGACCGACTGCTGCAGGGTCTCGGCGGTCACCTTGCCGCCACCTTGGACGACCGGCTCGAGGATGATCTGCGTGCCGCCCTCGAGGTCGAGGCCGAGGCGCGGCGTCCACTGCGCGCCGTCCGCCCACTTGACCTGGGCGCCGATGATGCCGGCCAGGATCACCACGAGCCCGACGAGGGCGAGCATGGTGCGGCCGGGACGGCCGTGGCGCTTGCTGCTGGGTCCAGCCACGTCAGGCTCTCACTTCTCGCCGGTGGGTGCGTCAGGCTCTGCGGTCGGCCCGAGGTCGGGCGGCGGGGTCGCCCCGGGCGCGGGGACGACGCTGGCGATCGCCCGCCGATCCCAGCGCACGGTCTGCCCGGGCGCGGTCTCCAGCACGGCGACGGTGTCGTCGATCGACACGATGCGCGCGTAGAGCCCGGAGGTCGTGAGCACGTCCTGCCCGGGCTGCAGCGTCGCCTGCAGGTCGGTGAACTGGCGCTGCCGCTTGCGCTGCGAGGTGAACAGGAACAGCAGGAGCAGCACAGGCAGGGCGAAGATCAGCAGGTCTGAGGCTTTCACGCGCCGTGTTCCTTCCGCCGGCGGTGGAGCCGGTCGACTTCGAGGTGTGTGGCCGGCGAGCAAGGTACACGCCGGGGCCGACGGTCGAGTCTAGGTGAGCGGAGGCACCGCACCCAAGAAACCGTCAAACTACGCAGGTCACTATGTGGTGACGATCAGCCGAAGCGCCCAGTTCCCTCGCCGTCCTGCTGCTCGTCGTCGGTGGTGTCGAGCAGGTCGAGCTGACCGCCCGCCACTACCGGCGACGGCGGCCGCAGGCCCAGGTGCCGCCAGGCCTGGGGCGTCGCCGCACGGCCTCGGGGCGTGCGCAGCAGCAGGCCCTCGCGCACGAGGAACGGCTCGACGACCGTCTCGACGGTCTCGACCTCCTCCCCCACGGCCACGGCCAGCGTCGCGACACCGACTGGCCCACCGGCGAAGCGCTGGCACAGCGCGTTGAGCACCGCCCGGTCGAGCCGGTCGAGGCCCCGCTCGTCGACGTCGTAGAGCTCGAGGGCCGACCGCGCGGCGTGCCGGTCGATCGCTCCCCCGCCGTGCACCTGCGCCCAGTCGCGCACCCGGCGCAGGAGCCGGTTGGCGATGCGAGGCGTGCCCCGCGAGCGGCCGGCGATCTCGACCGAGCCCTCCTGGTCGAGCTGGACGCCGAGCAGCCGGGCCGAGCGGTGGATCAGCTGGTCGAGCTCGTCGGCGCTGTAGAAGTCCAGGTGCGCGGTGAAGCCGAACCGGTCGCGCAACGGCGCGGGCAGCAGGCCCGAGCGCGTGGTCGCTCCCACGAGCGTGAAGCGAGGTAGCTCGAGGGGGATCGCCGTGGCGCCCGGCCCCTTGCCGACGACGACGTCGACCCGGAAGTCCTCCATCGCGAGGTACAGCATCTCCTCGGCCGGCCGTGACATGCGGTGGATCTCGTCGAGGAACAGCACCTCGCCCTCGCTGAGGGACGACAGGATCGCCGCGAGGTCGCCGGCGTGCTGGATCGCCGGGCCGCTGGTGATCCGCACCGGTGCCGACAGCTCGGCTCCGATGATGAGCGCGAGGGTGGTCTTGCCGAGGCCGGGTGGGCCGCTCAGCAGCACGTGGTCGGGCGGGGTGCCGCGGCGCGTGGCGGCCTGCAGCACGAGGTCGAGCTGGTCGCGCACGCGCGTCTGCCCGATGAGCTCGGACAGCCGGGTCGGCCGCAGCGCGCCCTCGACCACGCGCTCGTCGGCCTCAGCGTCTGCCGTGACCACGCGAGCGGTGAGCTCGTAGGAGCCGTCGTCGGCCTCGACGCCGGGGCTCGGGGCGCTCTGCTCGCTCACGTGCGACCCAGCCGCTGCAGGGCGGCACGCAGCACCGCCGGGACGTCCACCGGCTCGCCTGCGGCGGGTGCCACCTCGGCCACGGCGTCCTCCGCTGCCTTGGCCGCCCAACCCAGCCCCACGAGCGCCTCGCGCACCTGACCGCGCCACGTGTCGTCGTCGGCAGCCGCCGGCTCGCTGGGCGCGTGGTCGACGGCGCCCGGCAGGCCGATCTTGCCCTTGAGCTCCAGCACCATGCGCTGGGCGCCCTTGAGACCCACGCCGGGCACCTTGCGCAGGGCGGTCAGGTCCTCGGTGGCGACGGCGCGCCGCAGGGCCTCGGGCTCGTGCACCGCGAGCATCGCCAACGCCAGCCGCGGCCCGATGCCCGACACCGTCTGCAGGGTCTCGAAGGTCGCGCGCTCGTCGTCGTCGGCGAAACCGTAGAGCGTCAGTGACTCCTCGCGCACCACCAGCGACGTCGCGAGCTCGGCGTGCTGGCCCTCGCGCAGGCCAGCGAGGGTGCGGGGGCTCGCGTGCACGAGCAGCCCGACGCCGCCAACCGTCACGACCGCGGCGTCGAGCCGCAGCCGCTGGACGACACCTGACACCGCCGCGATCACCGGGCACCCGCCTTCGCCAGCGCTGCCTCGATCCGCGCTGCCGCTCCCCCGCGCCAGACGTGGCAGATGGCCAGGGCGAGCGCGTCGCTGGCATCCGCAGGGCGCGGTGGCGCGTCGAGCCGCAGCAGGCGGGTGACCATCGCGGCCACCTGCGCCTTGTCGGCGCGCCCGTTGCCGCTCACGGCGGCCTTGACCTCGCTGGGGGTGTGCAGCGCGACGGGCAGGCCCAGCCGGGCCGCCACGAGCATCGCGACCGCCGACGCCTGCGCCGTACCCATCACGGTGCGCACGTTGTGCTGGCTGAACACCCGCTCGACGGCCACGGCATCGGGAGCGGTGCGCTCCACCCACTGCAGCAGCGCCACCTCCACCTCGTGCAGCCGCTGGGCGACCGGTGCGTCGGGAGACGTGCGCACGACGCCCACCTCCACCAGCGACAGCGGCCGGCCGGGTGCGCCGTCGACGACGCCGACTCCGCACCGGGTCAGGCCGGGGTCGACGCCCAGGACGCGCACGCGTGCCTCCGCTCGAGTTGGTACCGGATCCGAACAGGTGTTCGGGATGCACGCTACACAGGCGGGCGGGCGGCGTCGGCGCGGCACGCCGACGGCCAGCGAGCCCAGCGGCTCAGGCCTCGACCAGCTCCATGACCTCGTCGCTGACGTCGAAGTTCGCGTAGACGTTCTGGACGTCGTCGCTGTCCTCGAGCGCGTCGATGAGCTTGAAGACCTTCTTCGCGCCCTCGACGTCGAGCTCGATCTGGGTGCTGGGCACGAACTGCGCCTCGGCCGAGTCGTAATCGATCCCGGCGCCCTGCAGGGCGGTGCGCACCGCCACGAGGTCGCTCGGCTCGCTCACGACCTCCCAGGTGTCGCCGTTGTCGTTGACCTCCTCGGCGCCGGCCTCGAGCACGGCCGCCAGCACGTCGTCCTCGCTGAGGCTCTTGCCGTCCTGCTCCTTGGCGACGGTCACGACGCCCTTGCGCGAGAACAGGTACGCGACGCTGCCGGGGTCGGCCAGGCTGCCGCCGCTGCGGGTCAGCGCAGTGCGCACCTCCATCGCGGCGCGGTTCTTGTTGTCGGTCAGGCACTCGACCAAGAACGCGACACCGCCGGGGCCGTAGCCCTCGTACATGATCGTCTGCCAGTCGGCGCCGCCGGCCTCGGCCCCCGAGCCGCGCTTGACCGCGCGGTCGATGTTGTCGTTGGGCACCGACGTCTTCTTGGCCTTCTGGATGGCGTCGTAGAGCGTGGGGTTGCCCGCCGGGTCGCCGCCGCCGGTGCGGGCCGCGACCTCGATGTTCTTGATCAGCTTGGCGAACACCTTGCTGCGCTTGGCGTCCTTCGCAGCCTTCTGGTGCTTGGTCGTCGCCCACTTGGAGTGGCCGCTCATGAACGCTCCCTCACCATCTCGACGAATGCCCGGTGCACGCGGTCGTCGCCGGTCACCTCGGGGTGGAAGGACGTCGCGAGCAGCGCGCCCTGCCTCACCGCCACGATCCTACCTGCGGCCTCACCTTGCTCGACCCGGCCGAGCACCTCGACGCCCTCACCGACCTCCTCGACCCAGGGGGCGCGGATGAACACGGCGCGCAGCGGGCCGCCGTCGATGCCGGTGAGCTCGATGTCGCCCTCGAAGGAGTGCACCTGACGGCCGAAGGCGTTGCGGCGCACCGTCATGTCGATGCCGCCGAAGGTCTGCTGATCGGGGCGGCCGTCGACGACGCGGTCGGCGAGCAGGATCATCCCGGCGCAGGAGCCGTACGCCGGCAGGCCGTCGCGCAAGCGCGCGACCAGCGGCTCGCGCACCTCGAACGCTCGCGACAGCTTGTCGATGGTCGTCGACTCCCCGCCGGGGAAGACGATGCCGTCGAGATCGTCGAGCTCTTCGGGACGACGGACGGGTCGGGCGAGGGCGCCGAGCTCCGCCAGCAGCTGCAGGTGCTCGCGGACGTCGCCCTGCAGGGCCAGCACACCGATGATGGGACTCACGAGGTCCCAGCCTACTGGCGGGGCGGCACCGCTTTGTCGCGAGGTAAAGCGGGCGCCGTCGACCCTGCGACGCTGCTATCACTGCAGGGTGACCACACCATCACCCCGGCTCCGCCCGGGCACGCCGGACGACGCACCCGCGATCCTGCGCCTGCTCGACGAGGCGGTGGCCTGGCTCGTCGACCGCGGGCGCAGTGACCAGTGGGGAACGCAGCCGTGGTCCGAGCGCGACGCCGCCCGACGGCAGGTCGACCGGCTCGCCGCGAGCCCAGGGCTCGTCGTCGCCGTCGAGGACGACGCGGGCCGCGAACGCGTCCTCGGCGCGATCGTCGTCGAGGACCACCCGACGTCCTACGTCGGCCCGGCCGGCCAGCCGGAGCGCTTCGTGCACCTGCTCGTCACCTCGCGGTCGGCATCAGGGCGCGGCATCGGCGACGCCTTGCTGGCGCACGCGCGCGAGCGCTGCCGTCGTGAGCGGGTCGAGCTCCTGCGCGTCGACTGCTTCGGGGGCGGCGAGCGCGAGCTGGTGCGGTGGTACGAGCGGCAGGGGTTCGTCGCGACGCACGCCGTCGACGTCCAGGGCTGGCCGGCCCAGGTGCTGGAGCAGCGGGTCGAGCGGTACGACGAGCTGCGCACCGAGCGGCTGCTGATGCGGCGGTGGGTCGCCGATGACCGCGCGCCGTTCGCGGCCCTCGGCGCCGACCCGGCGGTGATGGAGCACTTCCCGTCGCTGCACGACCGAGCGACCAGTGAGGCCACCATCGAGCGGTTCGAGCGACACCTGAGCGAGCACGGTTGGGGCGTCTGGGCGCTGGAGCGCACCGACACGGGCGAGTTCATCGGCTTCACGGGCCTCACTCCCGTACCTGAGGACGTGCCGGTGGCGTCCGACGTCGAGGTCGGCTGGCGCCTGGCGCGCCGGCACTGGGGGCACGGCTTCGCGTCGGAGGCCGCGACGGCGGCCCTCGGTGTCGCCTTCGACGACCTCGGGCTGCCCGACGTGGTGTCGTTCACGAGTCACGCCAACGTGCGGTCGCAAGCGGTGATGCGCAGGATCGGGCTCCGACGACGTCCGGACGCCGACTTCGACCACCCGCGCTTCCCCGACTGGCCCGGTCGTCGGCACGTCGTCTACGGCGTCACCGCCGAGCAGTGGCGCGAGGGTGCTCGCGGCGCCGAGCCCCCCGCCGGTACCGTCGGCTCGTGACCACCACGACGGCCTCCGCGGAGGAGCTCCAGCAGCGCGCCCAGCGCCTCGACGCCGACGATGCGATCGCCCACGCCCGCGAGCGGTTCGACCTGCCTGAGGGCGTGATCTACCTCGACGGCAACTCCCTCGGGGCCCTGCCCTCGTGCGTCCCGGACGCCGTGGCCGACGTCGTCCGGCAGCAGTGGGGTCACGACCTCATCGCGTCGTGGAACTCTCACGACTGGTGGGGCGCGCCGCTGCGGGTCGGTGACGCCGTCGGCCGGCTGGTGGGCGCGGCCCCCGGCCAGGTGGCGGTGGGTGACTCGACGTCGGTCAACCTCTTCAAGTGCTACGTCGCGGCCGCCAGACTGCGACCCGGCCGCACCGTCGTGGTGAGCGATCCGGGCGTCTTCCCGACCGACCAGTACGTGCTGGAGGGTGCTGCCTCCCTCGCGGGGCTGCAGATCGTGCACGCGCGGCCCGACGAGCTGGGCGCGGTGCTCGAGCGGCGCGGCCACGAGGTGGCGCTCGTGTCGTTCTCGCACGTCGACTACCGCACCGGCCAGCTGTGGGACCTGCCGGGCCTCACGCGCGCCGTCCACGACGTCGGTGCGCTCGCGCTGTGGGACCTGTGCCACAGCGCCGGCGTCGTCGAGGTGGGCCTGGACGAGCACGAGGTCGACCTCGCCGTCGGCTGCGGCTACAAGTACCTGAACGGCGGCCCCGGCGCCCCGGCGTTCATCTACGTCGCCAGCCGGCTGCAGGACGAGTTCGACCAGCCGCTCAGCGGCTGGCACGGCCACGCGCGGCCGTTCGCCATGGAGGGTTCGTTCGCTCCGGCGGGCGGTATCGCGCGCGCCAAGGTCGGCACCCCGCCGCTGCTCTCGGTGCTGGCGCTGGAGGCTGCGCTCACGGCGTACGAGGGTCTTGAGCTGGCCGCCGTCCGGCGAAAGTCGTTGTCGCTCACCGGCTTCTTCATCGAGTGCGTTCAGCAGCTGCTGCCCGACGTCGAGATCGTCAGCCCGCTGGACGACGACCGCCGCGGCTCGCAGGTGGCCCTGCGCCACCCCCAGGCCTACGCCGTCGTCCAGGCCCTGATCGCGCGTGGGGTCGTCGGCGACTTCCGCGAGCCCGACGTCGTGCGGCTCGGTTTCGCGCCGCTGTACCTCTCCCACGCCGACGTGCTGGCGTCGGCGCAGCAGCTGGCCGAGGTGCTCGAGCGGCGCGAGTTCGAGGACGCCCGCTACGCCACCCGCGCCCAGGTCACCTGACCCCGTCGAAGCGGGGAGATCCCACGAGCGGGGAGACCGCGGCAGCCTGGACCCCCGAGGAGCAGAACGGGCGCCGAACCCGGAGGCCGGCGTGAAGGAGCTTGCGACAGCCGGCCGGAGGGTTCGACGCCCGTTCTGCGGTGAGACCTACCAGCCGCGCTCGGCGAGGCGGTGCGGCTGCGGGATCTCGTCGACGTTGATGCCCACCATGGCCTCACCGAGACCGCGCGAGACCTTCGCGATGACGTCGGGGTCGTCGTAGAAGGTCGTGGCCTTCACGATGGCCTCGGCGCGCTGTGCCGGGTTGCCGGACTTGAAGATGCCCGAGCCGACGAAGACGCCCTCGGCGCCGAGCTGCATCATCATCGCGGCGTCGGCCGGCGTGGCGATACCGCCGGCGGTGAAGAGGACGACGGGCAGCTTGCCCTTCTCGGCGACCTCCTTGACCAGCTCGTACGGCGCCTGCAGCTCCTTGGCCGCGACGAAGAGCTCGTCGTCGCGCAGCGACTGCAGCCGGCGGATCTCGCCGCCGATCTTGCGCATGTGCGTCGTGGCGTTCGAGACGTCGCCGGTGCCGGCCTCACCCTTGGAGCGGATCATCGCCGCGCCCTCGGTGATGCGGCGCAGGGCCTCGCCCAGGTTGGTGGCGCCGCACACGAAGGGCACCGTGAACTGCCACTTGTCGATGTGGTTGGCGTAGTCGGCCGGGGTGAGCACCTCGGACTCGTCGATGTAGTCGACGCCGAGCGACTGCAGCACCTGCGCCTCGACGAAGTGGCCGATGCGGGCCTTGGCCATCACCGGGATCGAGACGGCGGCGATGATGCCGTCGATCATGTCGGGGTCGCTCATGCGCGAGACGCCGCCCTGAGCGCGGATGTCGGCCGGGACCCGCTCGAGCGCCATGACGGCCACGGCGCCGGCGTCCTCGGCGATCTTCGCCTGCTCGGCGTTGACGACGTCCATGATGACGCCGCCCTTGAGCATCTCGGCCATGCCGCGCTTGACCCTGGCGGTGCCGAGCTCGTGGCGGGGCTCCAGCCCGGCCTGGTCGGGGGCGCTGCTGTCGGTGGACACACGAACCTCACAGGAAGAAGCGACGGGGTGTACGCGCCCATCGTACGGCGCGCGCCGCACCCCCGAGCCCAGCAGTCTGCGAGCCGGACGAGCCCCGAGCGCCCACTGCGTCAGTCCACGAGAGCAGGGGGCGGGTCGTCGTCCATCTCGAAGGTCTGCGGTACCTCGGCGCGGCCGGCCAGCCGCGCCCACCGCACGACCCGCTTGCCGCGCACCCGCGCGGCGTCGGTGACGGCGCCGTTGAGGAACCGGCGTGCCAGCCGCACCCGGTGGCACGCCGCAGCGAGCCGGTCGACCAGCGGGGCGAGGACCGGATCGGCGGACAGCTGCGCGACGACGTCCTGGTCGAGCGTCGCCCGCAGGGCCTGCGACAGGTCGCTCTCGGCGCGCTCGCGCGAGACGTGGTCCTGGCCCGGCAGGTCGCCGCCGGCCAGCCGCGGCGCGACCGCGTGCTGCGTGGCGCCGACGTGATCCGCCTGCTCCCCCACCTCGAGCGCGATGGACGCCGCGTCGGCCAGCAGCAGGCCCGACGCCGGGTCGACCGCACCGGACGTCGCCAGCTCGACCGCGGCCTCGGCCCGCCGCACCAGCTGGGCGTCCAACGCGGCGACCGCACCCTCGACGCGATGGTGCAACCGGTCGAGCCGGCTGGCGGAGAACGACAGGTACCACGCGAGCAGCGCCAGGACGAGCAAGGCGCCGAGCACGATCTGCAGCTGGTCCACGGCCGCCACTCTACGAACGCACGCCGTCGGTGACGGTCTCGTAGACGGCCAGCACCTCCTGCGCCACCACCGACCAGTCGTAGCGGCGCACGCCGACGGCAGCCGCCGCCCTCAGCCGGGCGCGGCGCCCCTCGTCGACCAGCAGGTCGCCCAGCGCGGCGGCCAGAGCGGACGCGTCCCGGTTCGCGAACAGCACGCCGAGCTCGCCGTGCTCGAGCACCCGAGCGAAGGCGTCGATGTCGCTGGCCACGACAGGGGCGCCGGCGCTCATCGCCTCGACCAGCACGATGCCGAAGCTCTCCTGACCCGTGTGCGGGGCGACGTACACGTCGACCGAGCGCAGCAACGAGGCCTTGTCGTGGTCGCTGACCATGCCCAGGAAGGTCACCGCCTCCTGCGCGTGGGCGGGAAGCAGCTTGCGCGCGTCCTCCTCGCTGCCCATGCCGGCCACGAGCACCTGGACGCCGGGAAGCCGCTCCAGCAGCAGCGGCACGGCCTGACACAGCACCGGCAGGCCCTTGCGCGGCTCGTCGATGCGGCCGACGAACGCGATGGTCGGGCGCTCGGCGGAGCCGGTCCACTCCGGCCGCGTGTCCGCGCGGGCGAAGACGTCCACGTCGACGCCGTTGGGGATCACCACGGCATCGCCCCCCAGGTGCGTGGTGACGGTGCGCCGCGCGTCCTCGCTCACGGCGATGCGCGCCACGATCTTCTCCAGGCTGGGGCGCAGCAGCGGGTACCCGGACTGCATCAGGCGCGAGCGCAGGTTGGAGGTGTGGAACGTCGCCACCACGGGCCCGTCGTAGGCCCACAGCGCCAGCAGCGACACGCTGGGCACGATCGGCTCGTGCACGTGCAGGACGTCGAACTGGCCGGCCTCGACCCACTTGCGCGTCCGGCGCGCGCTGACCGGCCCGAAGACCAGCCGCCCGACGGCGCCGTTGTACGGGACGGCCACGCTGCGTCCGGCCGAGGTGAGGTACGGCGGCACGGGTGTGTCGTCGTCCGCCGGCGCGAGCACGCCCACGTCGTGGCCCAGGGCGATGAGGTGCTCGGCCAGGTCACGGACGTGGAACTGCACCCCGCCGGGCACGTCGAACGAGTAGGGGCAGACCAGACCGATCCTCATGCCGGCCTCCGCGCCGGGTCGAGGTCGGCGACGAAGACCTTCTGCAGCATGTGCCAGTCCTCGGGGTGCGCGGCGATGACCTCGGCGAGGTGGTCGGCGCACCGTTGGGTGAGCGCGGTGACCGCGGGCCGTCCGCTGCCGACGTCCGTGGTGTCGACGGGCGGCGCCCACCGGACGACGATCCCGTGGCCGCCGCTCGAGCGACGTTCGTAGAAGATGCCGACGGCGAACAGCGCGGCGCCGGTCTGCAGCGCCAACGCCGCGGGCCCCACGGCCATCCGGGCGGGCTCACCGAACAGCTGGACCTCCACCCCGCCCTGGGTGAGGTCACGGTCGGCGAGCAGCGGAACGAACCCACCGTCTCGCAGGGTGCGCAGCAACGTGCGGAAGACGTCGGACCCACCGGTGAGCGGGATGATCGTCATGCCCAGCCGCTCACGGAAGCGCACGAAGCGGTCGAACAGCCGCTCGGGCCGCAACCGCTCGGCGACGGTCGTCACCGGCGCGAGCGACAGCGTCGACCACGCGCCGGCGTGGTCCCAGTTGCCCAGGTGCCCGAGGAACATCACGACGCCCCGCCCGGAGGCGAGCGCCTCGCGCACCGGCTCGTCGCCCTCGACGCGCACGGTCGACCGGATCCTCTCGTGCGACCAGTCGGGCAGCCGGAAGCTGTCGCACCAGTAGCGCAGGTACGACCGCATGCCGGCGCGTGAGAGGGTCCGTAGACCGGCCGCGTCGAGTCCGGGCCGCACCCGCGCGAGGTTGGCCTCCAGACGACGCACACCAGTGCCGCGCCGTCGCCAGGCGACATCGGCGACGACCTCGAAGAGCCGGTAGGCGAGGCCCTCGGGCAGGAGTCGCACGAGCCGCCACCCCGCGGCGTACAGGGCGTACGTCACCGCGTCGACGAGCCGGGTGCGTCGTGGCCGGGTCGCCACGCCAGTCACCGTTCGCGTCACCGCGCGGGTCACGGCGCGGGCGGCGGCACGGCCCGCAGCGCCTGCCGGCGCACCTCCAGCATCCGCTGCACGACCGTGACCAGGCTCGCCACGGCGAGCAGCGCGAGCACGACGGTGAGCACGACGTCGGGCAGGCCCAGCCCGACGAACCCGGTGGTGACCAGCACGGCGACGAGCCGGTCGGCGCGCTCGGCGATCCCGACGTTCGCGGTCATGCCGAGACCCTCGGCGCGGGCCTTCGCGTACGAGACGACGGCGCCGAGCACGAGGCAGGCGAGAGCGAGGGTGCCGGTGAGGGTGTCGTCGCCGCGGCCGAGGTACCAGAGCACCAGGCCACCGAAGATGGCGGCGTCCCCCACGCGGTCGAGAGTCGAGTCGAGGTACGCGCCCCACGCGCTCGACCGGCCCGAGGCCCGGGCCATGATGCCGTCGACGGTGTCACTGAACACGAACGCGGTGATCACCAGCGTGCCGATGAGCAGGTGGCCGCTCGGGTAGAAGACGAGCGCCCCGGCGGCGACGCCCAGGGTGCCGACGAGCGTGACGACGTCCGGGCTGATGCCGGCGCGCAGCAGCAGGCCGGCTGCGGGCGTCAGCAGGCGGGTGAAGAAGGCACGGGCGAAGCGGTTCAGCACCGGGCGATCCTACCGGCGGGAAGGTGCCCGGATCGCCAGCCGCACCCACGGGACATCGGTCCTTGTGCCGATGCTCGCCACACGACAGGGTTGAGGCGCCAGCGCCCGGTCACTCGCGGTCACCCGGCCGCAACCGGCCCGGCAGGAGGGCACGTCATGGCACACGAGGCCGCCTCACCGCAAAGAGTCCGCAACGTCGTGCTCGTCGGGCACGCCGGCTCAGGGAAGACCACCCTGGTGGAGTCACTCCTGCTGGCGACCGGCGCGATCACCCGCGCCGGGTCCGTGGACGACGGCACGACCGTCACCGACTTCGACGACCAGGCCAAGAAGCAGCACCGCTCGGTCGCCCTCGCGGTGGCCTCCTGCGAGTGGGACGGCACCAAGATCAACCTCGTCGACACTCCGGGGCACCCGGACTACGTCGGTGAGCTCCGCGCCGGCCTGCGGGCCGCCGACGCCGCCCTGTTCGTCGTCTCCGCGGTCGACGGCCTCGACGGTGCCACGGCCCTGCTGTGGGACGAGTGCGCCTCGGTCGGCATGCCCCGCGCCGTCGTCGTGACCAAGCTCGACCAGCCACGAGCCGACTTCGAGGAGTCCGTGGCCGTGTGCCAGCGCGTCTTCGGCGACGGCGTCGTGCCGCTCTACCTGCCGCTGCACGACGAGGGCACCGAGGACGCCGACACCGTGGCCGGGCTGATCGGGCTGCTCTCGCTGCAGCTGGCCGACTACAGCGGCGGCTCGCGCACCGTCCGCGACTCCGACCCGGAGCACCAGGAGCTCGTCGAGGGACGTCGCTCGGACCTCATCGAGGCGATCATCCAGGAGTCCGAGGACGACGCCCTGATGGACCGCTACCTCGCAGGCGAGGCGGTGGGCACCGACATCCTCATCCCCGACCTCGAGCGCGCGGTGGCCCGCGGCTCCTTCTACCCCGTGCTCCCCGTCGTGGGCGAGACCGGAGTTGGCGCGCACGAGCTGCTCGAGATCATCACGCAGGGCTTCCCCGCGCCTGACGAGCACCCGCTGCCCGGCGTCACGACCCCGGACGGTGACCCGCGCGGCCCACTCACCTGCGACCCCGACGGCCCGCTCGTGGCCGAGGTCGTCAAGACCACCACCGACCCGTACGTCGGCCGGGTCAGCCTCGTGCGCGTGTTCTCCGGCACCCTCCACCCCGACACCGCCGTGCACGTGTCGGGCCACAGCGAGCGGTTCTCGGGCACGACCCTGGAGAACCACGAGGACCACGACGTCGACGAGAAGGTCGGCGTGCTGAACAGCCCGCTCGGCGGCCAGCTGCGCCCCACCGGGCGATGCATCGCCGGCGACATCTGCGCTGTCGCCCGGCTCACCCGGGCCGAGACCGGCGACACCCTCTCGGACATCGGCGACCCCCTGCTCGTCGAGCCTTGGGTCATGCCTGAACCCCTGCTGCCCGTGGCGATCCGCGCGGCCACGCCGTCAGACGAGGAGAAGATGGCCGAGGCGCTCGGACGCCTCACCGTCGAGGACGCCACGGTGCGCATCGAGCACGACCCCAAGACCCAGCAGCTGGTGCTGTGGGCGATGGGTGAGGCGCACGTCGGCCTCGTGCTCGACCGCCTGCAGGACCGCTACGGCGTGCACGTCGAGGCGGTGCCGGTGCGGGTGTCGCTGCGCGAGACGTTCGTCGGAGCCGGGTCGGGGCGCGGCCGGCTGGTCAAGCAGAGCGGCGGCCACGGCCAGTTCGCCGTGTGCGAGGTGGACGTCGAGCCGCTGCCGCCGGGCAGCGGGATCGAGTTCGTCGACCAGGTGGTGGGCGGCGCGGTCCCGCGGCAGTACATCGCCAGCGTCGAGAAGGGCGTGCGCGCGCGGGCGGAGAAGGGCCTCATGGCGGGGTACCCGCTCACCGACGTCCGCGTGACGCTCACGGGGGGCAAGGCGCATTCCGTCGATTCCAGCGACGCCGCCTTCGCGACGGCCGCAGGCATGGCGCTCGAGGACGCCGCGAGCGCCGGCCTGCGGCTGCTCGAGCCGGTCGACGAGGTCGAGATCACGGTGGACGACGAGTACGTCGGGGCCGTGATGACCGACCTGTCGTCGCGCCGAGGGCAGGTCACGGGCACCGAGCCGTTGGGCAACGGCCGCAGCCGGGTGCGGGCCGACGTCCCCGCCACGTCGCTGTCGCGGTACGCCGTCGAGCTGCGGTCGGTGGCTCACGGCACCGGCGTCTTCACCCGTCACTACGTGCGGCACGAGCCGGTGCCGCCCAACGTCGCCGACCGCATCCTCGCCCAGGCCGGGGGCGCTGACGGCTAGCATCACGGCGTGCAGACAGGGGGCACCACGCTCGGGGCGTGGGGTGTGCGGTGGCGAGCCGCGACGTTGACGGTGCTGGCGGCGTTGTTCGTCCTCGGCTCGGTGGTCGGCCAGGACGACTGGTGGCCGTTCTCGCCGTGGCGGATGTTCTCGACGTCGACCCCGGCGTCCGGCGCGGTCGTGGCCATGGCGCTGGAGGTGCAGACGGCGGACGACGTCTCGTGGCGCCCGACCGGACTGACGCCCTGGAACGTCGGTCTCAACCGGGCCGAGGTCGAGGGGCGCATCCCGCAGATCACCAGTGACCCGGGGATGCTCGGCACCCTGGCCGCCAGTCACGTCCGCCTGCACCCCAGCGACGCACCCTGGACCGCGGTGCGGCTCGTGCGCCGCGAGACGGTGATCGTCGACCGCGTGCCGACCGGCGAGGTCCGCACCCGCGAGGTCGCGTCGTGGAGCGCTCGGTGAGCCGGCTGCGCGGATGGCTGTTCGAGCCCGCTCCCCTGGCCCGCGTCGCGCTGCTGCGGGTGGTGGTCTACGCGTTCGTCATCGTCGACGTGGTGTTCCTGCACACCTCGGGCTGGTACCACGGCTTCGCCGACCCGGTCTGGTACGAGCCGCTCGTGGCGGGGCGCCTGCTGCACCTGCCGGCTGCCACGCTCGTGCTCGTCGAGGTGCTCAAGTGGGGGTCGGTGGCCGGCGCCGTCGTGGCCATCACCGGGCGCTTCCCCCGCGCCGCGGGCTGGTTCGTCGCCCTCACCTGGAGCTGGTACCAGTACGTCGCGTTCAGCTACGGCAAGGTCGACCACGACCGGGGCGACTTCGTCTTGGCTCTGCTGCTGCTGCCGACGGTGGGGCTGGCGCACCTGGACGACAAGCGACTCAGCGAGGCGGCCGGCTTCGCGCTGCGAGCGGTGCAGCTCGGCGCGATCGCGACGTACTTCTTGTCGTCGGTGGCCAAGCTGCGCTTCGGCGGCCCGGAGTGGGTCAACTCGGCCACGCTCGTGCGCGCGGTCGTGCGTCGTGGGACGCCGATCGGCGAGCTGTTCCTGCACACGCCGTGGCTGCTGCACGTCGGCCAGTGGGTGATCGTGGGCGCCGAGCTGCTGTCGTGGGTGATCTTCGTGCTGCCCGAGCGCTGGCGCCGGCTCATGGTGCTGGCGTGGTACCTGTTCCACGCCGGCGTCTACGCCACCATCACCATCGCCTTCTGGCCGCACCTGGTGATGATGCTGGCGTTCCTGCCGCTCGAGCAGTACCGCGATCGGGTGGTCGCCTGGTGGCGCCACCGACGTTCCGGCGAGGTGGGACCTTCCTCCCTACCCGCGCCCGATCCCACCGCGACACCCTGACGCGATGAGTTACGAGGTCACCGAGGTCGATCTGCCGGAGCGGCCAGCTGCCGTCGTCCGCGGGCACGTCGCCCACGACGGCATCCCCGCCTTCCTCGGCGGCGCGTTCAGCGCCGTCATCGCCGCCGTCGGCCCCCGCGGTCTCGGCCCGGCGGGTCCGGCGTTCGCCAGGTACCGCGTGGCCGACGACGGCGGCTGGGACATCGAAGCGGGGTTCTCCCTGCTCGCGCCGCTGGTGGGCGGCGACGGCGAGGTCGAGGCCACCACGTTGCCGGCAGGCCTGGCCGCCCGCACGCTGCACGTCGGCGACTACGGCATGCTCGGGGAGGCCTACGCGGCGGTGACGGCGTGGCTGTCGGAGCACGACCTCGCGGCGGCGGGCGAGCCGTGGGAGTGCTACCTCGACGGCCCGGAGGTCGAGACACCACGCACCGAGGTCTTCTTCCCCTGCCGCCCCCGCTGACCGCCCGCCCGAAAGCGGGGGCCACGGTGGTCGGGCCCGGATCGAGGACCGCACGGAGCCCGGCTCGCAGCTGCGCGTGCTCGAGGTGGTGCCTGACCGCGACGGTGCCGCGTCGATCACGGTCGAGTACCTGGCCGGTGACCACGACGAGCTGTGGACGACGGTGGCCGGCTTCTGCGAGTCGGGCGACCTCGACTGGCTCGCCCTGCTATTCGGAGCCTGCGCCGCGGGGCGCGTCGGACGTCTGGACGGCGACCGTCGAAGCAGGCTCGAGGTCGAGGTCGCTCCCGGCGACGTCCGGGGCTCGACGAGGTACGCGGGTCTCCGGTCGCTCGGCCCACGCCCCGGCTGGCGGCGTCGAGCAGTCGTGTCGGAGTACGCCGCCTACTGATGCACGACGAATCGTCGGGCCGCAAGGTGCGGCTCTGGGTGCGGCGAGAGTGCTGCGATCACGACACCTCCGCCGCACCCATGTCCGCACGCTGGGCGGGGGGTCAGGCGCTGGGCCAGGCGTCGGCGAGGCGCTGGCGCGTCTCGCCGAGCAGCACGGGCAGCGGCTTGGTGCGCGCGATGATCGGCATGAAGTTGGCGTCCCCGCCCCACCGCGGCACGACGTGCTGGTGCAGGTGCGCGGCGATGCCCGCGCCGGCCACCGCACCCTGGTTCATGCCGATGTTGAAGCCGTGCGGCGCCGACGCCTTCGTGAGCGCCCGGATCGCCGACTGCGTCAGCGCCGCGACCTCGTGCGCCTCGTCGTCGGTGAGGTCGACGTACGCCGCGACGTGCCGGTACGGGCACACCATGAGGTGCCCCGGGCTGTACGGGTACAGGTTCAGCACGGCGTACGCGAGCTCACCGCGGTGCACGACGAGCCCGCTCTCGTCGTCCAGGCGCGGCACGCGGCAGAACGGGCACTCGTGCGTGGAGTCGTCGGCCGGCTTGCTCTGGCCGTCGATGTAGACCATCCGGTGCGGGGTCCAGAGGCGTTCGAAACCGTCCGGGTCACCGACGAACTGGTCGGCCGGCTCGACGTGCTCCTCGCTCACGGGGTGACGGCCCGCGTGCGGATCGCCTCCAGGATCTCGCCGACGGCGTCGTCGAGCGGCACGCCGTTGTTCTGCGACCCGTCGCGGTAACGGAACGACACGGCGCCCTTGCTGACGTCGTCGTCGCCCGCGATCAGCATGAACGGCACCTTGGCCTTCTGCGCGTTGCGGATCTTCTTCGGGAACCGGTCGTCGGCGGTATCGACCTCGATCCGCACACCCTCAGCGCGCAGCCGGGCTGCGACGTCCTGCAGGTAGTCGACGTGGGCGTCGGCCACGGGGATGGCGACGACCTGCACCGGCGCCAGCCACGCGGGGAACGCCCCGGCGTAGTGCTCGACGAGGATGCCGAAGAACCGCTCGATCGACCCGAACAGCGCGCGGTGGATCATCACCGGGCGCTGCCGCGAGCCGTCCGGCGCGGTGTACTCGAGCTCGAAGAGCTCCGGCTCGAAGAAGTCCAGCTGGATCGTCGACAGCTGCCAGGTGCGCCCGATGGCGTCGGTCGCCTGCACCGAGATCTTCGGCCCGTAGAACGCTGCGCCGCCCGGGTCGTCGACGAGGTGCAGCCCGGACTCGGTGGCCACCTCGCGCAGGGTCTCAGTGGCCTCGGCCCAGGTCGCGTCGTCGCCGACCGACTTCTCGGGGTCGCGGGTCGACAGCTCGAGGTAGAAGTCGTTCAACCCATAGTCGCGCAACAGGTTCAGCACGAAGGTGAGCAGTGACGCCAGCTCGTCGCGCATCTGCTCGCGGGTGCAGTAGATGTGCGCGTCGTCCTGGGTGAAGCCGCGCGCGCGGGTGAGCCCGTGCACGACGCCGGACTTCTCGTACCGGTAGACGGTGCCGAACTCGAACAGCCGCAACGGAAGCTCGCGGTACGACCGCCCACGCGACTGGAACACCAGGTTGTGCATGGGGCAGTTCATCGGCTTGAGGTAGTAGTCCTGCCCGGGCTTGCGCACCGAGCCGTCGGCGTTCAGCTCGGCGTCCAGGTGCATGGGCGGGTACATGCCCTCGGCGTACCACTCCAGGTGACGGGAGGTCTCGAAGAGCTTCGCCTTGGTGATGTGCGGGGTGTTGACGAACGAGTACCCGGCCTCGATGTGCCGGCGGCGCGAGTACTCCTCCATCTCCATGCGCATCACGGCGCCCTTGGGGTGGAAGACCGCCAGGCCGGACCCGATCTCGTCGGGGAAGGAGAACAGGTCGAGCTCGGCGCCCAGCTTGCGGTGGTCGCGGCGCTCGGCCTCGGCCAGCCGGTCGAGGTAGCCCTTGAGCTCGTCCTTGGTGGGCCACGCGGTGCCGTAGACGCGCTGCAGCTGCGGGTTCTTCTCGCTGCCGCGCCAGTAGGCCGCGGCAGTGCGCATGAGCTTGAAGCCGTTGCCGATGAGCTTGGTGGTAGGCAGGTGCGGGCCGCGGCACAGGTCCTTCCAGGCCACGGACCCGTCGCGCCGCAGGTTGTCGTAGATGGTGAGCTCACCGGCGCCCACCTCGGCCGAGGCGCCCTCGGCCGCGTCGGCGGCGCCACCCTTGAGGCCGATGAGCTCGAGCTTGTACGGCTCGTCGGCCAGCTCGGCGCGCGCGTCGTCGTCGCTCACCGCGCGGCGGGCGAAGGTCTGGCCCTCGTTGACGATCTTCTGCATCGCCTTCTCGAGCGCCTTGACGTCGTCCGGCGTGAACGGGGTGTCGACGTCGAAGTCGTAGTAGAAGCCGTCGCGCACCGGCGGCCCGATGCCCAGCCGCGCCTTGGGGTTCACCTGCTGCACCGCCTGGGCGAGCACGTGAGCGGTCGAGTGGCGCAGCACCGCCAAGCCGTCCTCGCTGTCGATGGTGACGGGCTCGACGACGTCACCGTCGCTCAGGACGTGGCTGAGGTCGCGCAGCTCGCCGCCGACGCGGGCGACGACGACGGCCTGCGGACCGCGGGAGGCGTCCTCGAACAGCTCGCCCGCCGTCGTCCCCGCCGGCACCGATCGCTCGCTCCCGGCGACGGACACGGTGATCTGGGCGGACACGAGAGGCCTCCTGGTCAGTCGGACGCCGGCACTCACCGGCTCAGGCGATCGTATCGGCGCGGCGTGGTGCCGACCGACGGGGTTTCGTGGCGTCAGACGAGCCGGACGTCGTCCCCGACCTCGACCGTACCGGCCCGCAGCACGTCGGCGTAGACGCCCAGGCAGTGCTTCGGCTGCTGGCTGATGCGCAGGACGACGTCGCCCAGGTGCAGCTCGCGGCCGACCCACGCGGTCTCGAGCTCGCCGTCGACGAGGTCGAGCTCGACGTTCGCTCGCGGCTCCTCGACGCTGCACGCCGGGTCGCCGAAGGTGGTGCCCTCGTCGGCTGCCGCCCGCTCGACGGCCTGACGGCTCACCACGTGCACGGGCGCGACGTCCGCGAACGACGCGCCGTCGGCCACCTGAAGCCGGGCGGGCCGGCCGACCAGCCGGGCGACGGCCGCGTCGGCGGCGCTGCCGGTCAGTGGCTCGTCCTCGCCCGCGAGCACCAGCTCGGGGGCGTGCGCACCGTCCGGGACGACGGCGGCGACGTCCCGCAGACCGTTGACCTGCTTGGCGGTCACCACCGCCCCCTCGTCGTCGACGACAGCCCAGGCGCGGTCGTGCTGCAGGCCGCTCGCCTCGACGCGGGCGTGCTCAAGCCGGGGGGCGGTCATGGACTTCACGGGGAAGGCGCGCAGGCCGGCGACGCGTCCGACCACCGGCCCGTAGTGCTCGGCTTCGTGGCTCACGCAGGCGAGCCTACGCCTGCGCGCAGCCCGCACGAGAACGCAGAACCCGCCGGTCGCGAGGCGACCAGCGGGTTGCGGAAGTGGGCGATACTGGGTTCGAACCAGTGACCTCCTCGGTGTGAACGAGGCGCTCTACCACTGAGCCAATCGCCCGTGCTGCGGTCGGTAACACTACCCGATGCCGGGGCCCTCACTCCAACCCGGGCACCCGCACCAGGAGGTCGTGCGCGAAGGCGGGCAGCCACCCGGGCACGCCGAACGCCGCGAAGTAAGCCCAGAAGATGGCCAGCACGAGCACGAGGGTGGCGAGCCCGACGGCGATTCGCACCCACAGGGCCTGCTGGCTGATCCACGTGGTCCACCGATGCACGTGACGGCGCGCGAAGCCGAGCAGCCGGTCAGCCTTCTCGAACTCGCTCGCCAAGATCGCCAGGCCGACGAACACGATCGCCCAGCCCGGGCCGGGGGCCGGAATCGCCAGGATGCCCACGGCCATGACCGCCAGGCCGACCACCCCCACCACGATGCGGTAGATGCGTCGGGTCGTGGGATTTCGCTTGAGGCGAGCGCGCCAGGCGAAGCGATCCTCGTCCTCGTCGACCACCGTCGCGCGGTCGTGAGGGTGACGATCGTGGGCGTGGTGGTCCTGAAGGTGGTGGTCGCGCTCCCCCGGCGGCGGCTGCTCCATGGTCGGCAAGCGTACTTTCGGGTGACCTGCCCCGGTCAGCCGACGCGGTTTGCTCGTGTCTATACCCGGGCTTGACCATCTCTTTACTGTTGCGGCAGTAGGGTTTGCGGCTGAGCGGAAGACTTTCCGTCGAAATCGGACAGTGAGGTTTGACGGGTCCTCCAGGTGGGAACATCTGCGAAGACCGGGTTTGTCGACCGGGCTATCCCGCCCCTCGCCCCAGGAGGACGCGCCATGCTGCAGCCCCCCATGTCGGTCATCGACGACGTCGACCTGCGCCTGGTGGTGCCAGGGGACGAAGGCGTCCAGCTGACCGCCACGCTGCGGTTCGAGGCCAGCGACCCGTTCGCCGTCGAGGCCACCTTCCGGGCCGGGGCGGAGTCGATCTCGTGGGTGCTCGGCCGCGACCTGCTCGCCGACGGCCTGCACGGTGACTGCGGCGAGGGTGACGTGCGCGTCTGGCCCACCGTCGACCGCGGGCGGCACGTGGTGATGCTGCAGCTCAGCTCCCCCGACGGCAGCGCCCTGCTGGCCGCCGACGCGACCGGCTTGGACGCCTTCTTGCGCCGTACCTACGAGGCCGTGCCGCTCGGCTTCGAGGGCGACCACCTCGACCTCGACTCGGTCGTCGCCAAGCTGCTCACCTGAGCCGAGGCCGGCCTCAGGGGTCGACGTTCGCGGCAGCCCGCCGACGGAACAGGTCGGCCGCTGCCGTCCCGAGCGCCCCCGGTGCCTCCAGGTGGCGGTCGTCCACCTGCCGCACCGGCTGGACGTCGCGGGTCGATGAGGTCAGCAGCACCTCCGTGGCGGCCCGCAGGTCGTCCAGGCCCAGCTCGGCCTCCACGACCTCGATCCCGTCGTCGATCGCCCACTCGATCAGCAGCTCGCGGGTGATGCCACCCAGGCAGCCGGACGACAGCGGCGGCGTCACCAGCCGGCCGTCCACAGCCACGAAGACGTTCGACCCGGTGCCCTCACACAGGTGCCCGCGCGTGTTGGTGAACAGCGCCTCGCTGGCCCCGTGCCGTCGGGCGTGGGCCAGCGCCACGACGTTCTCGGCGTACGACGTGGTCTTCAGCCCGGCGACGGCGCTGCGCTCGTTGCGGGTCCAGGGCACCACGCTCACCACCGTCGACGCCTCGGGACGCGACACCGGCGAGGCCACGACGACGTAGGTCGGCGACGCATCACCGCGGTCGGAACCGAGCGGCCCGTAACCGCCGGTCATGGTGAGTCGCAGCCGGCCGAAACCGATCGGCTCGCCGGCCTCCAGGACGGCGGCCATGCCCTCTCGCAGCGCGGTGACGTCGGGAGGCACCAGCCCGAGCCCCGCGGCCGAGGTCGCGAGGCGGCGCAGGTGCCGGGTGAGCGCAAAGGGCTCGCCGTCGACGACCTTCAGCGTCTCGAAGACGCCGTCGCCGACCGTGAGTCCGTGGTCGAGCGCGCAGATCGCCGGGGCTTGCGGGTCGACGAGCCGACCATCCACCCACACCCGCAGCTGCGCGTCGACCATGCCCTGAGTGTCTCAGAGGCCCCGGCGAGCGCCGTGGGGGCGCGCCGCCACGGCGAGCAGCGTCGCCGCCTTGAGCTCGGTCTCGTCCCACTCCCCTTGCGGATCGGACCCCCAGGTGACCCCCGCGCCGGTGCCGAAGCGCAGCACGCGCTCGCCCGCTGGGTCGCCGTCGGCCCAGAACGTCCGGATCCCGACCGCGAGCCGGGCCGTCCCGGCGTCCGCGTCGATCCAGCCCACGGCGCCGCAGTAGGGCCCGCGCGCCGAGCGCTCCAGGTCGGTGATGGCCCGCAGCGCGCTCGACTTCGGCGCGCCGGTGACCGACGCCGGGGGCATCGTGGCCGCCCACAGGTCCGGCCAGCCCGAGCCCGCTCGCAGCTCCCCCTCGACGCGGGAGACCAGGTGCACCAGACCCGGGTGGGCCTCGGCCGCCAGCAGCGCCGGCACCTCCACCGAGCCGGGCTCGCAGACCGTCGACAGGTCGTTGCGAGCGAGGTCGACGATCATGACGTTCTCGTCGACGTCCTTGGGCAGCAGCCGCGACGCCTCGGTGGCGGTCCCCTTGATCGGCCCCGTGCGCACCCGCCGGCCCGCACGCTCGAGGAAGAGCTCGGGTGAGGCGCAGACCACCTCGAGCCCGGGCAGCCGCACGTAGCCCGCGTAGGGCGCGGGGTTGTCGCGCTGGACGGCCGCCGCCAAAGCCAGCAGGTCGGCGTCCGGGTCGATCCGCCGGCTGAGCACCCGACAGACGTTCACCTGGTAGACCTCGCCGCACCCGATGCGGTCGCGCACCTCCTCGCAGGCCGCGAGGTACTGCTCGTGCTGGAGCGACGTCGTCCAGCCCGCAGGGTGCAGACCGGGCCACCCGCGCGGTGAGGGTGGCAACGGCGCCTCGCGGACGGTGGCGAACCGGGCCAGCCTCACGCGTCCTTCGAACTCGCCCACCACCGCCCACCAGCCGCCGGTGCGCTCGAGGCGCGCCAGTGCGCTCGCCACCTCATCTGGCCCGTGCGCGTCGACGACCTCGACGAGCTGACGGGCGAGCCGCCCACCGAACCACGCCAGGGCAGCGCGGGCGCTCGAGGTGGCGGTCACGCCGCGCACCCTAGACTGCGCGCGTGTCGCAGCGCTTCCTCGCTCTCGCCGCCGTGTCTGCGATGGCGCTCGCTGCGTGCTCTGCGGGTGGCACGACCCCTGTGACCGGACCTTCGACGCCGCCGGTGTCGCAGAGCCCGACCGCCCAGCAGTCGGGCACCCAGGCTGGCGACCAGCCGGTCGACGCGACACCTCAGACGCCATCCACCGTCACGCTGGCCTTCGGCGGTGACGTCCACTTCGCCAACCAGCTGGCCCCCCGGCTCGACGACCCGGCCGCCGCACTGGCCGAGCTGCGGCCGTACCTGGCGACAGCCGACCTGGCCATGGTCAACCTCGAGACGGCGATCACGACGCGGGGCAGCGAGCAGCCGAAGAAGTTCCGCTTCCGGGCTCCGCCAGCGGCGCTCGACGCGGTGGCCGGCGCCGGCGTCGACGTCGTCACCATGGCCAACAACCACGCCGTCGACTACGGGCCGGTCGGTCTCGACGACACGTTGGCCGCTCGCGCGAAGAGCCCGGTCGCCGTCGTGGGCCTCGGCCGCGACCGCGCCGACGCCCTCGCGCCGGCGGTGCTCACGGCTCGCGGTGTGCGCGTGGCGTTCCTCGCCGGCACGCAGGTACCGGACTGGACGCTGGCGACCTGGTCGGCCACGGCAGGCCGGCCCGGTGTCGCGTCGGCTGCCGACCCCGCGCGACTGGCCGCGGCGGTGAGGCGCGCCCGCTCGCAGGCCGACGTCGTGGTGGTGTACCTGCACTGGGGCACCGACTACACGACCTGCCCGAACCCGTTGCAGCGCCGGACGGCGGCCGCGCTGGCCGAGGCGGGGGCCGACGTCGTGGTCGGCACGCACGCCCACCGCGTCCAGGGCGCTGGGTGGCTCGGCGACACCTACGTCGCCTACGGCCTCGGGAACTTCGTCTGGTGGCGCCGCAACTCCGAGCTGGACTCGCGCAGTGGCGTGCTGACGCTCACCCTGAAGGGACGTCGCGTGGTCGCCGAGCGCTGGACGCCCCTGCGGGTGTCGGCCGACGGCATCCCCCGCGAGCCTGAGCCGGCACAGAGCCGGCGGTTGCAGCAGCAATGGCTCGACGCGCGGTCGTGCACCGGCCTGGCCGGTCAGCCGACGTCCTGACGCGCGTCAGTCCGCGGACAGGCGTTTGGTCATGGTGACCTGCTGCTCGCGAAAGCCCGCGCTGCGGTAGAGCTCTCGCGCGACGTCGTTGTCGCCGAAGACGTTCAGCTGCAACGACGGCACGCCCCACTCACGCGCCACGGCCTCGGCCTTCTCGAGCAGGCGCCGACCCCACCCTTGACCGCGACGGGTGGCCTCGACCTCGATGTCGTAGACGTAGGCGTGCTCGGCGGCGGTTCCGACTCGAAGGTGCGCGAGCCACAGCAGCCCGACGGCGCGGCCCTCGCCGTCCACGGCTCGCCAGAGGTGGTGGCCCTCGGCCGGGCGACCATCCGGAAACAGCGAGACGGTGCTCTCGCGCGCGTTCTGCTGAGCGACGTCCTGCGGCAGGCCACCCAGGCGGTGCATCTCGTCGGCGTACGACTTCTCGAGGTACACCACGTAGTGGGCCAGCTCCTCGGCGGTGAGCTCGCGCAGCTCGAGGTCGCTCGACATGGAGCGAATGCTAGCCAGCCCGCCACCTGTCAGGCGGCGAACCCCACCGTGCCCGGCTCAGCGACCGAAGAGCCCCTTCACGGCGTCGAGGAAGCTCCCGGCCGGCTCGGGCTCGCACTGGCACTGCTGCGAGCGGGGGACGCCGGCCATCACCTGGTCGACGTGCTGGCCGCACCCGCGCCAACTGCGCTTGCCGCAACGGTTGCACTGAGCAGGACTGCACATGAGGTGCTTCTCCCTTGGTGGAGCGAACGAGTGACGCCACCATACCCCATGGGGTATGGAGCGCACCAGGTGCACCTCTGCCCTTGGTCCGTCTCGCTCACCGCGCAGCACGGGCGCCGCCTGGACGTCCGGGTCGCGCGCCGAGGGCCGCCGACCCCCCGGCGCTCTCGTGGTCAGAAGATCGCGTCCATGCCCGACCAACCGGTACCGATCTGGACGCGCGGGAGCCATCCCCCGATGCCGTTGCCGCCGTACAGCCAGAGGCGGCCACGGGAGTCGCGTGCCACGAGATCGCTGGTGCGGTCGCCGGTGAGGTCGCCGGAGCTCATGATCGTGTNGAGCCAGAGGTACCCGGTGGCCCCTTCGCGGGCGATGAGGTCGACCGCGCCGTCTCCGGTGAAGTCGCCCGGGGCCGCGAAGGCGTTCATGACGTTCCAGTTCCTGCCCACCCGCACCCGCGGCGCCCAGCCTGACGTCCCGGTACCGGGGTACAGCCACAGGTAACCCGTCGACCGCTCGCGCGCGATGAGGTCGTTCTTCTGGTCTCCGGTGAAGTCACCCACGCCGATCAGGGCGTTCATGACGTTCCAGTTCGTGCCCGCCCTGACACGCGGGAGCCAGCCGCCGCGGCCGTTGCCCCGGTACAGCCACAGGTAGCCGGTCCTCGTCTCGCGGGCCAGGACGTCCTGCGCCCCGTCGCCGCTGAGGTCACCGGGCGTCTCGAGGGCGTTGAACACCTGCCACCCCGAGCCGATGGCCACCGCCGCACGCAGCGTCCCCACGCCGGTGCCGCCGTAGAGCCGCAGCTGACCGGTGGAGGCCACCCGAGCCAGGACGTCGTTGTTCCAGTCGCCGGTGAACTCGGCGGTGGAGTTCGACAGGCTCGACGGCGGCACGGCGAACGTGGTGAAGGCGTACGAACCGCAGGTGAGGTCGTAGTCACGCGTGTCGTCGTACCACTGCGAGAGGTAGACCCGGCCGCCCGAGAAGCTGGCCTGGGTGCAGCGGTCGAGGGCCTCGGACGGGTAGTCGAGCCGGCCCGCCGTGGCCCACACGGGCACGCCCGGCAGCCGCCACGACCCCGTGATCGTCTGCCACCCGTTCAGGTAGGAGTAGAGACCGTAGGCCTTTCCGGCGTCCCGGAGCCGACGCATCAGGCCCTCGACGACGTACCGGTTCGTTCGCTGTTGCTGGGCGGTGGCCGTGGGCCAGGGCTGAGCCGAGCGGGGCTCGACGTCGATCCACACCACGCCGGGCGCGAAGCCCACGCGGCTCAGGCTGGCCAGGGCGAAGCCGCCCTCGGCGTAGCCGACGTTCGAGAGCCGACCTGCCGACGTGCGGGTCGACCACGGCCCCGCGGCGCCGTAGGCGATCAGCTGGGCGGGCGTCGGGTAGGCGGCCATCGTGTACGCCTGCGTGGGCACGTCGTGGGAGGCGGCCCAGGTCACCTGGTCGGCGAGGCAGGGGTTCTCGGTGAACGGCAGGCCCTGGGTGAGACCGATGACGACGAACTTCGCCGTGGTCGGTGGCATCGGCAGCCCGTACCCGCCGTCGGCGACCGAGCACTGCGGCCACGAGATGTCGTTGCCGTACAGCGTCGCCGCTCGCGCGTGCTGCGGGCCGGTTGGTGGGAGTCCCAGCACCGCGATGACGAGCGCCAGCACGGCGAGGAGCAGACGGCGACGGGAACGGTGCGCTCGCATGGCGACCCCCTTGGCACGAGACTCAGTGCCAGCGCAGCACCACGCAGGGGTCGGCGGCAGTGCCGAAGGTCCCGGTGGCCTGCCTTCGCGTGCAGGCCCGAGGGAAGGTGCGGGGAACCGGAGCGCGGTTCTGGAGGAAACAAGAAGCCCCAGGCCGCAGACCTGGGGCTTTGCTGGTGGGCGATACTGGGTTCGAACCAGTGACCTCTTCCGTGTCAAGGAAGCGCGCTACCACTGCGCCAATCGCCCGAGGTGGAGACGGGATTCGAACCCGTGTACACGGCTTTGCAGGCCGTTGCCTCGCCTCTCGGCCACTCCACCGTGATGGTCCGTCGCGTCTGCCACTCGCTCGACACCCGCGATGACCAGCGGCTGCCGCGAGCTGCTGACAACCCCGAGCGGACGACGGGACTCGAACCCGCGACCCTCACCTTGGCAAGGTGATGCTCTACCAACTGAGCCACGTCCGCATGCTCCGGGATCTCTCCCGGCGCGTCGGAAACACTATCCGATGCCTGACGCCAGAGCCAAACCGGATCCCCCTCGCGCGCGTCAGCGCTTCTGCCGACCGGACTTGGCGGCCCGGCGGTTGTCCAACGTGCGCTGCTTCCACACGGCGAGCTCGGCGGCGCGCAGGCGGGCGTCGACGCGCCTGGCCTGGTAGGCCGCCTCCCGCTGCAGCTTGCGCCACGAGGCCAGCCGACGCTCAGGAAGCTCACCAGCGTCGATGGCTGCCTGCACGGCGCAGCCCGGCTCGCGGTCGTGGGCGCAGTCGCTGAACCGGCAGTCGAGCGCCAGTCCGTCGATGTCGGCGAAGACCTCAGCCAGCCCCTCGCCGCCCTGGAGGCCGACGCTGCGCAGGCCGGGCGTGTCGATCACCGCACCGCCGCCGGGTGCCAGGTGCAGCTCGCGGGTGACGGTGGTGTGGCGACCCTTGTGCACGGCGCCGAGCGCCTGCGTGCGCATGGCCTCGCGGCCGAGCAGTGCGTTGAGCAGCGTCGACTTGCCCACGCCCGAGGCCCCGAGCAGCGCCAGCGTCGCGCGGTCCGCGAGCACCTCGCGCAGCGCGTCGAGCCCCTCGCCCTCGTGGGCGATCGTGACGTCGACCGGGCAGCCCGCCGCCACCTGACCACCGATCTCGGCAGCCAGCTCTGCGGCGTCGTGACCCAGATCGCCCTTCGTGAGCACGAGGCGCGGCTGCGCGCCGCTCTCCCAGGCCAGGGCCATGAGCCGCTCGATCCGGCCCAGATCGGGGTCGGGGTAGAGCCCCTCGACGACGGCGACGACATCGACGTTGGTGGCGAGCACCTGGCCGCTGGAGGTGCCACCCACCTGGGCCCGCACCACAGCCGTACGGCGCGGCAGCACGGCCTCCACGGTGTGGTTGCCGTCGGGCCACGCTTGCACGCGGACCCAGTCGCCGGTGCTGGGCACGGCGAGCGGGTCGGACGCGACGGCGGCGACGACGTCGGCGCCCCAGGTGGCGCGCACCGGGCCGGCGGCCGAGAGCGTGTCGCAGGCGCCGCGGTCGGTGCGGACGACGCGCGCGGGGAACGCCGGCGCGTCGGGGAGGTGGATCGTCGACGCCTCGTGGAACGCGTGGTCCCAGCGGTCGTCGAAGCCCAGCCGGCTCAGCTGGTCGGCCGAGGCGAGGTGAGCGGGTACTGCAGCATCGCGGGCAGAACGGAACGTCATGGGACGCCTTTCGAGCGGGCCCCGGCGGGCTCGTCGTCGCGAGAGCGGACGAGCGTCAGGCGCGCAAGGCCGAGGGGACCCCCTGAGGGGCCGGGTAGCGAGGAGATGCGTAGACGACGGTCATGCGGTCCACCTCCACGTGCGCTCGACGAGCCAGCGGCTCGAGTTCGCCGGGCCGAGAGCGGCCGGCGCGGGCGGTTGACCCGACGATGTCGAGGCTAGGTGCGCCCCCGCGGCGCGTCACCTGGTTTTTCGCGCCTCACTGCGCATGCCGGTCGGCGCGCTCCCAGCGGCACCCGGCATCTCGTCGTCCGGCTCGGGCACGGGGGTGAGCGGACGCCGCCGCCGGTCGAGCCGGACGAGCGGTGACCGCGAGTCGCCCCGCACCGGCCACAGCTCGCGGCTGGCGGCGTTGAGCGCAGCACCGATCAGCACGGCGATGGCCAGGAAGTACAGCCAGATCAGCACGACGATCGTCGCGGCCAGCGGCCCGTAGATCGACGTCCCGCCCACCGACGCGCCGATCACCTTGCGCACCACGAACGACGCCAGCACCCAGATCACCAGCGTGAGGACGGCGCCCGGCACGTCGCGGCGCCACGACGTGCGGCGCGGCGTGGCCACGTGGAACAGCGACGCGACGCTGCAGACGGTGAGCAGCGTGACCACGGGCCAGTACAGGTTGAGCAGGAAGTCGACCTTGGCCGGCAGCAGGTCGTTCAGGATCGCCGGGCCGAGCAGCACCAGGGGCAGCACGACCGCGCCCACCAGTACCGCGGCCGTGTAGAGGCTGAACGACAGCGCCCGCGTGCGCACGATGCCGCGCTCACCGCCCTGCCCGTACATGATCGAGATGGTGTCGATGAAGACGTTCAGCACGCGCGAGCCCGACCACAGGGACAGCACGAAGGCGATCGAGATGATGTCGAGCCGGCCGCGAGCCAGGACGTCCTGGATCGTCGGCGTGATCTGGCTGGCCACGGTCTGCGCCGTGAACACCCGCTCGGCCATCGCCTCGAGCTGCGCGCTCACCCGGTCGACCGTGCCGGGGCCGAGCGCCCCACCGAGGTAGCCGGCGCCACCCACCAGCCCCAGCACCATCGGGGGCAGCGAGAGCAGCGCGAAGAACCCGGCCTCCGAGGCCAGGCCGGTGACCCGGTAGCGCAGGCAGATCGACACCGTCTCGCGGGTGAGCGCCCAGAGGCTGAGCAGCACCCGGGAACGCCACAGCGCCCGCAGGCGCGCCAGCACCCACGGGGTGCTCGACGTCCCGCTGCTCACTACTCCACGGTATCCGCGCTGCGACCGCCCGCCGACCGCCGACACGGCCTACCGTGTCGCCATGGCGACCCACGAGGTGACGAACCAGGTGCCACCGCTGGAGGGCCAAGACGTCTTCGGCGACGACCGAGCACTCGTCGAGGCGGTGAGCCGGTACGGCGCCGAGCACGCCCTGGGCGACCTGCACGACCTGGGCCGGCTGGCCGGCACTGCCCGCGCCCAACGACTCGGCGACGACGCCAACACCTTCACGCCGCGGCTCGTGACGCACGACCCGCGTGGGGCGCGGGTCGACGAGGTGGAGTTCCACCCGGCCTGGCACGAGCTCATGGCCACCGCCGTCGCCGAGGGTCTCGCCGGCGCGCCGTGGGCTGCGGCGCCGGCCTCGGGCGCCCACGTGGCGCGGGCGGCGGGCTTCGTGGTGTGGTCGCAGGTCGAGGCGGGCCACGGCTGCCCGGTGTCGATGACCTACGCCGCGGTGCCGGCCGTGCGCACCGATCCCGTCGTGGCCGCCGTCTGGGAGTCCCGGCTGACCTCGCGCGTGTACGACTTCGGACTCCGGCCGGCGAGCGAGAAGGCCGGGGCCGTCGCGGGCATGGGGATGACCGAGAAGCAGGGCGGCAGCGACGTGCGAGCCAACGCGACGGCGGCCGTGCCGACGCCGGGTGGCCCGCTCGCCGGCGGCGACACCTACCGCCTCACCGGGCACAAGTGGTTCTGCTCGGCGCCCATGAGCGACGTGTTCCTCGTCCTCGCCCAGGCCCCGGGGGGCCTGACCTGCTTCGTCGTCCCGCGCGTGCTCGACGACGGCGCGCGCAACCCCTTCGCGATCCAGCGGCTCAAGGACAAGCTGGGCAACCGGTCGAACGCCTCGGGCGAGGTCGAGCTCGACGGCAGCTGGGGGGTGCGGCTCGGCGACGAGGGCCGCGGCGTGCGCACGATCATCAACATGGTCGCCGCGACGCGGTTGGACTGCGTGCTCGGCTCGGCGGCCACGATGCGCCAGGCTCTCGTGCGCGCCACGCACCACAGCCGCCACCGCCGCGCGTTCGGGGCGGCGCTGGTCGACCAACCGCTCATGCGCGCGGTGCTCGCCGACCTCGCGCTGGAGTCCGAGGCCGCCACCGTGCTGGGCCTGCGCCTCGCGGCGAGCGTCGACGCCGGCGACACCGCGTTCGGCCGCCTGGCCGTGGCGCTGGGCAAGTTCTGGGTGTGCAAGCGCACGGCGCCGATGGTGGCCGAGGCGCTGGAGTGCCTCGGCGGCAACGGGTACGTCGAGGAGAACGGCCTTGCGCGCCTCTACCGCGAGGCCCCGCTCAACTCGATCTGGGAGGGGTCGGGCAACGTTAACGCGCTCGACGTGCTGCGCGCGCTCAGCCGGGAGCCGGCGTCCGTGGAGGCGGTGCTGGACGAGATCCGCCTGGCTGCGGGGGCGGACGTCGGCTTCGACCGCACGGTGAAGGAGCTCGAGACGAGCCTGCTCACCGGCAGCGCCCAGGAGCAGGAGGCCGGCGCCCGCTGGACGGTCGAGCGGCTCGCCGTCGCACTGCAGGCCTCACTGCTGCTGCGGCACGCGCCCGCGGCCGTGAGTGACGCGTTCGTGCGCACGCGCGTGCTCGGTGAACGGGGTGCGACATTTGGCGCTCTCCCCAGCAGCCTGGACGTCGACCGCATCGTCGCGCGCATCCTGCCCTGAGCACCAGGGCGGCTGCCTGACGCGACACCCTGGCGCGCCGGTCATCGGATATCGGGCAGAATCAGTGAGCCCCGGCCGCGGTCGGGCACCCCTGGCGACGCACGTCGTCCCACCCACGACGGAAGAGCTCCATGCGTACCTGGCCCGGAAAGCCCTACCCCCTGGGCGCTACCTACGACGGCACCGGCGTGAACTTCGCCCTGTTCTCGGAGGTCGCCGAGCGCGTCCAGCTGTGCCTGATCGACGACCAAGGGCTGGAGACGCGCATCGAGGTGCCCGAGACCGACGGGTTCGTCTGGCACGTGTTCATCCCCGGCCTGCAGCCGGGTCAGCGGTACGGCTACCGCGTCCACGGCCCGTTCGACCCCAAGAACGGCCACCGGTGCAACCCGGCCAAGCTGCTGCTCGACCCCTATGCGAAGGCCATCGACGGCCAGGTCGACGGCGACGAGTCGCTGTTCTCCTACCGGTTCGCCGACGCCGACGCCAACGGCTCGGCACCCATCAACGACGAGGACAGCCTCGGCCACACGATGCTGTCGGTCGTGGTCAACCCGTTCTTCGACTGGGGCTCCGACCGCTCCCCCGGCCACGAGTACCACGAGAGCGTCATCTACGAGGCCCACGTCAAGGGCCTGACGCAGCAGCATCCCGGCATCCCCGAGGAGATCCGCGGGACCTACGCCGGTATCGCGCACCCGGCGACGATCGAGCACCTGACGTCCCTCGGCGTCACGGCGCTCGAGCTCATGCCGGTGCACCAGTACGTGCAGGACTCCCACCTGCTGCAGCAGGGGCTGTCGAACTACTGGGGCTACAACACCATCGGCTTCCTCGCACCGCACAACGCCTACTCCGCCACCGGATCCCGCGGCCAGCAGGTCACCGAGTTCAAGGCCATGGTGAAGGCGCTGCACGAAGCCGACATCGAGGTGATCCTCGACGTCGTCTACAACCACACGGCCGAGGGCAACCACCTCGGGCCGACCCTCGCGTTCCGGGGTATCGACAACGCCGCCTACTACCGGCTGGTCGACAAGGACCTCGCCCACTACTACGACACCACCGGCACCGGCAACAGCCTGCTCATGCGCCACCCGCACGTCCTGCAGCTCATCATGGACTCGTTGCGCTACTGGGTGACCGAGATGCACGTCGACGGCTTCCGCTTCGACCTCGCGTCGTCACTGGCCCGCCAGTTCCACGAGGTCGACCGCCTGTCAGCGTTCTTCGACCTCGTCCAGCAGGACCCTGTCGTGAGCCAGGTCAAGCTCATCGCCGAGCCGTGGGACGTCGGCGACGGCGGCTACCAGGTCGGAAACTTCCCCCCGCTGTGGACCGAGTGGAACGGCAAGTTCCGCGACACCGTGCGCGACTTCTGGCGCGGCGAGGCGTCGACCCTGGGCGAGTTCGCCTCGCGCCTCACCGGCTCCAGCGACCTGTACGAGCACTCGGGCCGCAAGCCCATCGCGTCGATCAACTTCGTCGTCGCTCACGACGGCTTCACCCTGCGCGACCTGGTGTCGTACAACGACAAGCACAACGACGCCAACGGCGAGGGCGGCAACGACGGCGAGAGCCACAACCGGTCGTGGAACTGCGGCGTCGAGGGCGAGACCGACGACCCCGAGATCCAGACGTTGCGGTTGCGCCAGCAGCGCAACATGCTCGCCACTCTGCTTCTCTCGCAAGGCGTCCCGATGATCGCCCACGGCGACGAGCTCGGTCGCACGCAGGGCGGCAACAACAACGTCTACTGCCAGGACAACCCCACCGCGTGGGTCGACTGGGACCTCGACGACGACGAGCGCGACCTGCTCGAGTTCACTCGACGGCTCGTGCAGCTGCGCCACGACCACCCGGTGTTCCGGCGCCGACGGTTCTTCGCCGGCAGCGCCGACCACGGAGGCGAGAGCGAGCTCGGCGACATCGCGTGGTTCACGCCCACCGGTGAGCACATGAGCGACGAGGACTGGCGCAACGGCTACGCCCGCTCGCTCATGGTGTTCCTCAACGGCGCGGCGATCCCCGAGCCCGACCGGAGGGGCACCCGCATCGTCGACGACTCCTTCCTGGTGGTCTTCAACGGCCATCACGAGGAGATCGACTTCGTGCTGCCGCCCGTCGAGTACGGTCAGGGCTGGGTCGCCGAGCTCGACACCACCGAGGCGTTCGTGCGCGTCGAGGTGCCCGAGCTGGCCGCCGAGGCGGGCACCGGCCTGAAGCCAGGCAGCGCGCTCACCGTCGGTCCGCGGAGCGTCGTCGTCCTGCGCGCGCCACGGCCGACACCGTGACCGCCCGCCGCCCTGCTCCCGGCCGTCCGGTGCCGACGTCCACCTACCGGCTGCAGGTGCACGGCGGCTTCGGCTTCGACGACGCCTCGGCCACCGCCGACTACCTCGCCGCGCTCGGCGTCTCGCACGCCTACCTGTCACCGGTGCTGCAGGCGGCGCCGGGCTCGACCCACGGGTACGACGTCGTCGACCACTCGCGCCTGAGTGCCGAGGCGGGCGGCGAGGCGGCGTTCGAGCGGCTCGGCGACGTCCTGCGCGGGCACGGCCTGGGCACCGTCGTCGACGTCGTGCCCAACCACATGGCGGTGCCGACACCGGCCTACCTCAACGCCCAGCTGTGGTCGGTGCTGCGCGACGGCCCCGGCTCGCCGTACGCGTCGTGGTTCGACGTCGACTGGTCGGTGCCCGACCGCGCGATCCTCATGCCGGTGCTCGGTGCGCGGATCGGCCAGGTCATCGACGCCGGCGAGCTGTCCCTCGTGCGCGACGGCGGCGCGGACGGCGAGGAGCTCGTGCTGCGCTACTACGACCACCAGTTCCCCGTGCGTCCGGGCACCGAGGAGCTGCCGCTCGCCGAGCTGGTCGACCGGCAGTGGTACCGGCTCGCGCACTGGCGGGTGGCCGACGAGGAGCTCAACTACCGGCGGTTCTTCGACGTCGACACGCTGGCTGCGGTGCGCGTCGAGCGGCCCGAGGTGTTCGAGGCCACGCACCGCCTGCTGCTCGACCTGTACGCCGCCGGGCGGCTCGACGGCTGGCGCATCGACCACCCGGACGGCCTCGCCGACCCGCGCGGCTACCTCGACCGCCTCGCTGACGCGACGGGCGACGCCTGGGTGGTGGTCGAGAAGATCCTCGAGGGCACCGAGCAGCTGCCGCGCGACTGGCGCTGCGCCGGCACCACCGGCTACGACGCGCTGCAGCGCCTCGGCGGCGTCTTCGTCGACCCGGCGGGAGCAGCGCCGCTGTCGGCGCTGCTCACGGAGCTCACCGGCGACGCCGAAGGCATCGAGGCCGTCGTCGACACCGCCAAGCGCGAGGTCGTGGCGCAGGGCCAGTACGCCGAGGTCAACCGGCTCGTCGACCTGCTCGTGGCCATCTGCCACGACGACGTGCACCTGCGCGACCACACCCGGCGCGGGCTGCACGACAGCGTCGTCGAGCTGCTCGTGGCCATGGACCGCTACCGCGCCTACGTCGTCCCTGGCGAGCCGACGCCCGACACCTCGGTCGAGGTGGTCGAGCAGGCGGCAGCCCGGGCTCGGGTGCGGCTGCCCGAGCACGAGCACGACACGCTCGACCTCGTGCGCGACCTCGTGCTCGGGCTGAGCGCCACCGACTCCGACCCCCGCCGGGCCGAGCTCGTGGTGCGCTTCCAGCAGACCTGCGGCCCGGTCATGGCCAAGGGCATCGAGGACACCGCCTTCTACCGGTGGTTCCGCCTCGCCAGCCTCAACGAGGTCGGCGGCGACCCCGAGCACTTCGGCGTCGCCCCCGAGGAGCTGCACGCCTTCTTCGGCCGGCTCCAGGCCACCTGGCCGACGTCCATGACGACGCTGTCGACCCATGACACCAAGCGCGCGGAGGACGTGCGGGCGCGGCTGGCCGTGCTCAGCGAGCTGCCCGCCGACTGGGCCTCGCTGGTGCGGGAGGCCCGCGAGCTGACCACCGAGCACCGCGATCCGGCGCTCGACCCGGCCACCGAGTACCTCATCTGGCAGACGGTCGTGGGCACGTGGCCACCGAGCGGCGACGCGATCTCGGGTGAGCGCCTGCACGGCTACCTCGAGAAGGCCGTGCGCGAGGCGAAGACCCACACCACCTGGACGGCGCCGGACGAGAAGTACGAGGCCGCCGTCCACCGGTTCGCCGACGCGGTGCTGGCCGACGGCGGCGCGCGTGCGCTGCTGGCGCAGTGGGCCGAGCGCACGGAGCCGGCGTTCCGCGTCAACGTGCTCGGGCAGAAACTGCTGCAGCTCACGGCGCCGGGCGTGCCCGACGTCTACCAGGGCACTGAGCTGGTCGACCTCTCGCTCGTCGACCCTGACAACCGGCGTCCGGTCGACTACGCCGAGCGGCGGCGGCGGTTGACGTCCCTGGACGCCGGCGGCGCGCCGTCCGGCCTCGACGACGAGAAGCTGCTCGTCACCTCGCGGTCGCTGCGGCTGCGGCGCGAGCACCCGGAGTGGTTCACCGGGCCGGACGCCGTTTACGTGCCCGTGGCGACGACGACGGGGAACGCGATCGCCTTCGGGCGCGGGGACGACTCGGGCGTGCACGTGGTGGCGGTGGCCACGCGGCTGCCGGTGTCGCTCGAGACCTACGGCGGCTGGCGGGAGCACACGCTGGCGCTGCCCGAGGGCCGCTGGCGCGAGGTGTTCACCGGGCGCGAGGTCGAGGGCGGGTCCGTGCACCTCGCCGACCTGCTGGCGACGTTCCCCGTCGCCCTCCTCACCCGCACCTGACGACTTGTGACGACTTTGCGACCCTTCTCAGGCGATGAAGGGTCCAGAACGCGTCACATGTCGGCGAGCCCTGTGGACGACGCCAGCGGGGTGCCGGAGTAGGTCGTCAGGCTGGCTCTTGTGCCGAAGCCGTTCGTCCCACCCGAGCTCGCGGACCGCGCCTTCACTGCCGAGCAGGCGGCCGGCCTCGGCGTCTCAGCGCGCATGCTGCGGGGCGCTCAGTGGCGACAGCTCCTGCGCGGCGTCTACTGCCACCGTGACCTGACCATCGACGACGACGTCCGGCTGGCGGCGGCTCGGCTCGCCCTGCCGGAAGACGCCGTCGCTTCGGGGCGGCTCGCCGCGTGGCTGCACGGTGCGTGGTCTCCGTCGCCCGGTGAGCCGCTGCCTCTGGAGTGGGCGCGGGACAAGGCACGGGCGCGGCCGCTGCGCACCCTGGACGGCTCGCACCGCCTGGTGGTCGAGGGGTCGGACGTCGTCGTCGTGCGAGGCCTGCGCTGCACCTCCGCGATGCGCACCGCCTTCCAGCTGATGCGCCGTGCCCCCCTCGTCGAGGCCGTGGTCGTCGCGGAGGCGTTCGCGTGGTGCGGGCAGCTGGAGCTGCCGTGGCTGTGGGCCTACGTCGACGCTCACCGCCGATGGCCAGGCGTCGAGCACACCCGCCGCGCCCTGGACTTCGTCAAGAACGGTGTCCGGTCACCTGGCGAGTCGCGGCTGCGGATGGTCGCGGTGCTGGGCGGCCTGCCCGAGCCACTGGTCAACCTGCCCGTCGAACGGGGACGGGAGCTGCTCGGCGTCCTGGACCTCTACCTCATCGGACGACGTCCGGCGGGCGCCGAGTACGACGGCGCCTACCACGAGTCCGCAGCCCAACGGACGGCCGACAACCGTCGCGAGAACCGGATCACGGTCGAGACCGGGCTCCCCGTGCTGCGCTACGACCGGCGCAGCATCAGCCGGCACGCGGCGCGCGAGCGGGTGCTCTGGGAGATGGCTCGGGCCACGGGCGTCGAACCACGCAACAGCCTGGACCCCCGCTGGTTCAACGATCCCCGGCGGCCGTTCCGCTGGTGACTTGTGACGCGTTCACGACCCTTCTCGGCCCCGGAAGGGTCGGAAACGCTTCACAAGAGGGGGGTCAGGAGGAGGCGAGGCGGGCCTGCTCGGCGGCGACGTCGAAGTCGGCCGGCGGCCACTGCGGCGCCATGCCCTCGAGGTGCTCGATGAGCAGCTGCTGCACGGCCCAGCGGGCGTACCACTTGCGGTCGGCCGGGACGACGAACCACGGCGCCGCCTGCGTCGAGCACCGTGTGAGCGCCACCTGGTACGCCTGCTGGTAGTCGTCCCAGTACGCCCGCTCGTCGAGGTCGCCCGGGTTGTACTTCCAGTACTTGTCCGGACGCGCCAGCCGCTCGGCCAGCCGCTCCTTCTGCTCGTCGCGGCTGATGTGCAGCATGACCTTCACGACCGTCGTACCGCGCTCGACGAGCCGGCGCTCGAAGTCGTTGATCGCGGCGTAGCGCTTCGACCACGTCGCCTGGGGCACCAGGTCGTGCACCCGCACCACCAGCACGTCCTCGTAGTGCGACCGGTCGAACACCCCGATCTCCCCCGGCTGCGGCAGCGCCTGGCGGATCCGCCACAGGAAGCCCTTGGCGCGCTCCTCGTCGGTCGGCTTCTTGAACGCCGTGTGCCGCACACCTTGTGGGTCGACCGCCCCCACCACGTGCCGCATGATCCCGCCCTTGCCGGAGGTGTCCATGCCCTGGACGACGAGCAGCAGCGAGCGCTTCCCCCCGCCCTTGCTCTCGGCGTACAGCCGCTCCTGCAGCCCCGACAGCCGCTGCTCGCCGGCTGCGAGCGCCGCCTTTCCCGCGCGCTTGTTGCCCCCGAAGCCGGGCGTCGAGTGCGGGTCGACGTCGCTCAGCTGGAACCCCTCGCCCACCGCGACCAGCTCGCGCACGAGCACGTCGGGGTCGCTCAGCTGGTCGGCGAGCCGCTCGCGTGCCTGGTCGAGCTCGCGGCTCAGCCGGTTGAGCCGCTTGACGTCCTTGCTGCCCGGGTCGACGACCGGATCGTGTGCCATCGGGTGATCATGGCAGCGCGCACCTGCACGAGCCACTGGAGCACCGCTGTGAAAGGCTCGGGGCATGCACCGCTTCGCCGTCTGGGCACCCGGCGCCGAGCAGGTCGACCTGGTCACCAGCCCCGGCCCTGACGAGGTCCGCCAGCCGATGGTTCGATCCGAGGGTGGCTGGTGGCGCGACGATGGTCCGTGGGCCGAGCACGGCACCGACTACGGCTACTGCGTCGACGGCGGCCCGCTCACGCCCGACCCACGCAGCGCCTGGCAGCCGGTCGGCGTCCACGGCCCCAGCCGGGTGTTCGACCCCGAGCGCTTCGAGTGGCATGACGACGGCTGGCGCGGCGCGCACGGTGGCGTCGGCGCGCTGGGCGCGGTGATCTACGAGCTGCACGTCGGTACGTTCACGCACGAGGGCACGCTCGACGCCGCGATCCCCCGTCTCGACGACCTGGCCGCCCTCGGCGTCGACGTCGTCGAGCTCATGCCGGTGGCGGCGTTCGAGGGGCGCTGGGGTTGGGGCTACGACGGCGTGCACCCGTACGCGGTGCACGAGCCGTACGGCGGCCCGGAGGCGCTGCAGCGCTTCATCGACGCGGCGCACCAGCGCGGACTCGGCGTCGCCCTCGACGTCGTCTACAACCACCTCGGCCCCAGCGGCAACTACCTCGCGCGGTTCGGCCCCTATTTCACCGACGACCACCACACGCCGTGGGGCCAGGCGCTGAACCTCGACGGCGCGGGCAACCTGGCGGTGCGTCGCTGGATGCTCGACAACGCGTTGCGGTGGTTCCGGGACTTCCACGTCGACGCGCTGCGGCTGGACGCCGTGCACGAGCTGAAGGACGACTCCCCCACGCACGTCCTCGCCCAGCTCGCCGACGAGACCCTGATCCTGTCGCGCGCCCTCGAGCGCCCGCTCGACCTCATCGCCGAGAGCGACCTCAACGACCCGCGGATGGTGGAGTCGAGCCAGGCCGACGGCATGGGCATGGACGCCCAGTGGAGTGATGACCTGCACCACGCGCTGCACGCCGCGCTGACCGGTGAGCGACAGGGCTACTACGCCGACTTCGGCTCCCTCGCCGTCGTGCGCCAGTGCCTCACCCGGGTGTTCCGGCACGACGGCGGGTGGTCGTCGTTCCGCGGCAGCGACTGGGGGCGCCCGGTCGATCCCGACACGCACGACGGACGCCGGTTCCTGGGCTACCTGCAGACGCACGACCAGGTGGGCAACCGCGCCCTCGGTGACCGCATCGGCGCGCTGCTGACTCCCGGGCAGCAGGCGATCGGCGCGGCTCTGGTCATGACGTCGGCGTTCACGCCGATGGTGTTCATGGGTGAGGAGTGGGCGGCGTCCACGCCGTGGCAGTACTTCACCGACTTCTCCGACCCCGACCTGGCCGCCGCCGTGCGCAACGGCCGTCGCCAGGAGTTCGCCGAGCACGGCTGGAACGCCGACGAGGTGCCCGACCCACAGGACCCTGCCACCCGCGAGACCTCGGTGCTGCGCTGGGACGAGCGCCGCGACGGCGACCACGCCCGAATGCTCGCGTGGTACCACGACCTGATTGCCCTGCGCCGCAAGGAGAAGGTGCTGACCAACGGCTGTCTGCGTGAGGTGCTCGTCGACAGCGACGAGGACGCCGAGTGGCTCGTGGTGCGCCGCGGTGACCTGCGCGTCGTCGCCAACCTGGCCGAGCAGCCGCAGGCGGTGCCGCTGGACGGCGAGCCCATCGACGTCGTCCTGGCCTGGGACCCTGCTGCCACGTCGCTGCGCGATGCCGCGGTCGACCTCGGCGCGCACGGCGTCGCGGTCGTCAGGGTCGCCCGGTCGTAGCCTTCGCGGCCTGAAGCGTTGACGGCCGCTCGCGGCCTCAGCCCGGATCGACCTCGGCGGCCAGACGGGCCAGAGAGGTGAGGCGCGACAGCGCGCGAAGGTACTTCTTGCGGTATCCGCCGGCGAGCATGTCGTCGGAGAACAGCCGGTCGATGGAGCAGCCGGCGACCGCGACGGGGACGTCACGGTCGTAGAGCCGGTCGGCGAGCGACACCAGCCGCAGCGCGACGTTCTGGTCGCTCAGCGGGTGGGCTCCGGTGATGGCCGCTCCGCTGACACCGTCGACCAGCTCGCCGTACCGACTGGGGTGCACGCGGGCCAGGTGGGCGCACAGGGCGTCGAAGTCGTCGCACGTGGCCTCGGTTTGCGCGCCGGCCCAGGCCCGCGCGTCGTCGTCCGACCAGGCGGGCGGCGCCTCGGGGAGGCCGCGGTGGCGGTAGTCCTCGCCGTCGATGCGGACGACCTCGAAGTGCGCTGACAGTCCCTGGATCTCGCGCAGGAAGTCGTCGGCCGCGAAGCGGCCCTCGCCCAACGCGCCCGGCAGCGTGTTTGACGTCGCGGCGAGCCGGACGCCCGCCTCCACCAGCCGCGCCAGCAGCGTGGACATGAGCACGGTGTCGCCCGGGTCGTCGAGCTCGAACTCGTCGATGCACACCAGTGACCGGGTCGACAGCGCGGCGACGGCGTCCGCGAACCCGAGCGCACCGACCAGGTGGGTGTAGCCCACGAAGGTGCCGAAGGCCTTGGGGGCCGGGGCCTCGTGCCACAGCGACGCCAGCAGGTGCGTCTTGCCGACGCCGAACCCGCCGTCGAGGTACACGCCGGGTGGCCCGCTGGGCTCAGAGCGGCGCCGGAACAGCCGCCGCCCACCGCGGTCGCTCATCGACCCGGCGAACTCGCGCAGCCGGTCGAGGGCCGCCTGCTGGCTGGGCTGAGCCGGGTCGGGCTCGTAGGTCGAGAACCGGACGTCGGCGAAGTGCGGAGGCGGAACGAGCTCGTCGAGCAGCCGCTGGGCGTCGGGACGCGGGTCGCGGTCGGTGAGTCGTCCCGTCACGTCGTGAACCCTAACCGGGGCGTCGGCCGTGCCGGCGACCGCACCGGGCGGGCCGCGGTCGGGGCGACGCGCCAGATACCCGCCTTGATCCGGTGGAACCGGCCCGATCCGGGGACCGCGCACCGGATCAAGGCGGGTATCTGGACACCGGTGGCCCTGGCAGACTCGGCCGGGTGCAGCATCTCGACGACGTCTCCGACGACGAGCTCGCCGACCGGTACGCGTACCCACCCGGCACCGAGCGGCCCTACGTCCGCGCCAACTTCATCTCGACCCTGGACGGCGCCGCGACGGGCGAGGACGGGCGCACCGACAGCATCAACGACCCGGCCGACCACCGCGTCTTCGCCCTGCTGCGGGCGCTGAGCGACGTGATCCTCGTCGGCGCGGGGACGGCGCGCGACGAGGGCTACGGTCGCGCCAGCACACCCGCCCGGTGGCAGGACCTGCGCACCGCCCTGGGACTCGCCGAGCACCCGACCGTCGCGGTCGTCAGCCGGTCGCTCACCGTGCCCAGCGCGCTGCTCGACGCGACGTCGGACGCGGGCGGTCTCGTCGTCGTCACCACGCAGGACGCCGACCCGCGCCGGCTCGAGGAGGTGACCGAGGCCGTGGGACCGACGCAGGTGGTGCAGTCCGGCCGCGGCAGCGTCGACCTGGCGGGGGCGCTGGAGCGCCTGGCCGGGATGGGTCTGCGCCGAGTGCTCACCGAGGGCGGCCCCCAGCTGATGAACGACCTCACCCGAGCCGACCTCGTCGACGAGCTCTGCCTCACCCTCGCGCCGTTGCTCGTCGGCGGCCAGTCACCGCGCATCGGCGCCGGCGCGCCCTACCGCCGCGAGCTGCGCCTGGCGCACGCCCTGACGTCCGACACCTCGCTGCTCACGCGGTGGACGCGCGCCTGAGGTCGTCGCGCACCTGCTCGCGCACGAACGCGGTCACGACCTCGTCCCACCGATCGGGATCGGTGTTCCACTCCTTGGTGTGCCGGCCGTGCCGCCACGGCACGAGCGTCACGAGGTCCGGGCGGGCCGCAGCAAGCGCCTTCGACGGCCCGTTGGGAACGAACTCGTCGGCGTCGCTGTGCACCAGCAGCACCGGTAGCCGCAGCTCGCTCGCACGGGCGACCCAGTTGAGCCGGCGCAGGTCGAGGGGCTGCTCGAGGCCCACCACGCGCCGTCCGAGCGGGTGGCGCATCATCGCGTGACCCAGCCGCGCCACCGGGCCGGGCACGTGGTTGACGCGCGAGTGGTGCGCCAGCACGTCGTGCCAGTCGACCACCGGCGCGTCGAGCACCACGGCGACGACACGGTCGGCAGCGCTCGAGCGGGTGGCTGCCTGCAACACGATCGCCCCACCCATCGACCACCCGACGAGCACCACGCGCCGCGCGCCGCGCGCCACCGCCCACTCGAGGCCGGCCTCGACGTCCAGCCACTCGCGGTCACCCAGGTGGTACCGCCCCGCCGGGTCCCGCGGCGCGTCGAGGTCGTTGCGGTACGACGGGACGAGCACCGGGAGACCCAACCGGTGCAGCGGGGGGACGGCGCGCAGGCACTCCTCGCGCGTGGCCCCGCGCCCGTGCACGAGCACCGCCCAGGTACCCGACTCGGCGAGCTCGCCGGCGTCGTCCGCCGGCACGTGCCACGCTGGCATGGCGCCGAGCTCGGAGGCGACCTCGACGTCCTCGTGCGCGAGCCCGAGGCTCTCGCTCGGCGCCCCCGAGTAGAAGTACTGGTTCCAGCGCGCCGGCCCGGCGCGCAGCTCGCCGTGCTCGACGGCCAGCACCTCGCGCACGACCACGTCGTCGTCCGCGAAGACCACGCGCCCCAGCCGCGCGTGACCCTCGCGACCGCCCCACCACAGGCCGTACCGGCCGTCGACGACGGTGTCGTCGGTGCGCACCAGCGTCACCGTCGGCGGGGTGGCGGCCAGGTCGACGTCGAGCACCTGCACGTCGTCCGGCTTGACGTGGTCGGGCGTGACGACCCGGCGCGTGAAGTAGGCGGCGACGGCGGTCGCCAGCACGGCGCCCACGGCCACGGCGGCTCCCGCGACACCAGCCGCCGGGCGGCTGGCGCGCAGTGCTCGGGCGGCGACGGCGCTCATGATCGGATCGTCGCACGCCGCACCGACGGTGTTGGATGGCCCCCATGGACCTGCCCGTGATGCCTCCGGTCGAACCCATGCTCGCCAAGGCGGTCAAGGAGGTGCCCGCGCCCGACGCCGTCGAGGGCGGCGTGGTCTACGAGCCCAAGTGGGACGGCTTTCGCTGCCTGGTCTACCGCGACGGCGACGAGGTCGAGCTGCAGGGGCGCGGCCGCAAGACGCTCACCCGCTACTTCCCCGAGCTGGCGCAGCGCCTGCTCGACCAGCTGCCCGCGCGGTGCGTGGTGGACGGCGAGATCGTCGTGCGCGTCGGGGCGGCCGGCGGCCAGCGGCTCGACTGGGACGCGCTCGCCCAGCGCATCCACCCCGCCGACTCCCGGGTGCAGAAGCTCGCGCGCGAGACGCCGGCCGAGTTCGTGGCCTTCGACCTGCTGGCCGAGGGCGACACCTCGCGGGTCGACCAGCCGTTCGGCGAGCGGCGCGCGCGGCTCGAGGCGCTGCTGGGCGACGTGAGCGGCGCTGACGGCGTGCACCTCACGCGCGTCACGCCCGACCCCGAGGTGGCCCGCGGCTGGTTCGCCGAGTTCGAGGGCGCCGGCCTCGACGGCGTCGTCGCCAAGCCGCTCGCGGCCCGCTACCAGCCCGGCAAGCGGATCATGCTGAAGATCAAGCACTCGCGCACCGCCGAGGCCGTCGTCATCGGCTACCGCCGCCACAAGAGCGGCCAGGGCGTCGGGTCGGTGCTGCTGGGCCTGTACGACGACGCCGGCCGGCTGCTTCAGGTCGGCGGCGCGTCGGCGTTCACCAACGCGCGGCGCCTCGAGCTGGTCGAGGAGCTGAACGCCTTCGCCGAGCGCGACGAGTCCGGCGAACTCGTGGTGGCTCAGGGTGAGAAGTCTCGCTTCACCGGCGACCGCGACGTCACGTGGGTGCGGCTGCGCCCCGAGCTCGTCGTGGAGGTCAAGTACGACCAGATGGAGTCCGGCCGGTTCCGGCACGCGGTGCAGATCCTGCGCTGGCGGCCCGACCGCGACCCGCGCTCGTGCACCTACGACCAGCTCGAGCGCCCGGTGGCCTACGACCTCGACGACGTGCTGCAGGCCTGATCCTGCCCGCCCCACCCCGACGTGCCAGGATCGTCCCTGGCCACCGCCGTCTCGTCGTCCTCAGGAGCCTTCGTTGACCGACCTCATCGTGATCCTCACCGAGCAGGCGCTGGACGCCGGTGACGCGGCGCGGATCATCGCGCTGCACCCGACTGACGACGAGCAGGCCGAGCGGCCCCGCTACCGCGTGCTCGTGCCGGCCGACACCGAGCGCAACCTGCTCGTCGACGTCATCGACCACCTGAGCATGCTCGAGCTCAAGGACGCGCTGGACGCCGTGCGCGGCCGCGAGCCGGACGACACGCAGGCGCGCACCACGGCGGCCGAGGCGCTCGAGGCCAGCCTCGCCGCGCTGCGCGGCCACGGTGTGCAGGCCGACGGCGCGGTGACCGAGGACGACCCGCTGCCCGCCGTGGCGGCACTGGTGCGCAGCGACTCGGCGTCCGAGGTGGTCGTGGTGACCCGCCCGCACGCCGTCGAGGACACCTTCCACCGCGACTGGGCCAGCCGGGCCCGCGACGAGCTCGGCGTGCCCGTGCTGCACGTGTACGCCGGCACGACCTTCCTCGGCTGAGACGCGTCGATGACCGGGTCGATGACGGGTTGGCGCCCGGCCGGCGGCCTGGTCGACGTGCACGTGCACTTCATGCCCGAGCGGGTGCTGCGCAAGGTGTGGGCGTTCTTCGATGACGCGGAGCGGCACTACGGCGTCGCGTGGCCGGTGCACTACCGCGGCACGGAGCCCGAGCGGCTGGAAACCCTTGGTGCGCAAGGTGTCTCGGCCTTCGCGCCCCTGGTGTACGCGCACCGGCCGGGCATGGCCCAGTGGCTCACCGAGTGGGCCGTCGACTTCGGTCGGCGAACGCCTGGTGCCGTGCCGACGGCCACCATCTGGCCGGAGCCGTCGGTGGCGACGTACCTCACCGCTGCCCTCGATGCCGGCGCCCGGTGCGCCAAGGTGCACGTGCAGGTCGGCGGCTTCGACCCGCGCGACCCGCTGCTGAGCCCGGCGTGGGGCCTGCTCGCCGAGGCCGGCGTGCCCGTCGTCGTGCACTGCGGTGACGGCCCGGTGCCTGGCGCGCACACCGGGCTCGAGGTGTTCGAGCAGGTGCTGCGCGCGCATCCTGGCTTGCTCGCCGTGCTCGCGCACGCCGGGATGCCGGACTTCACCGGAGCGCTCGACCTGCTGGCGCGGTACCCGCGGGTGCACCTCGACACGACCATGGTCGGCACGCCGTTCACCGAGCGCATCGCGCCGCTGCCCCGCGACTGGGCCACCCGGCTCGTCGACGTCGCCGACCGGGTCGCGCTCGGCAGCGACTTCCCGAACATCCCCTACCCCTACGACGATCAGCTGGCCGCCATCGAGTCGTGGGCCGCGGCCGACGACCGGCTCGGCGAGCCCTTCTTGCAGGCGGTGCTGCACGACACCCCCGCCCGGCTCCTGGGCCTGCGCGGGCGCTGCTGACGGGGCCCCCGAGTCCACCGCTGCCGGCACGGCTGCGGCGTGCCACCGTCAACGCAGTGAGCTCAGGGGCGCGAGATCGCGGTGACCGAGAACTCGAAACCGGCCGGGTCGTTCTCGGTGCCCGGAGTGAGCACGATGCCCGGCGGGGTGTCGGGCGCAGCCAGCACGTCGGCGAGCGACATACCGGTCGGCTCGACCTGGGAGCAGGTGACGACCTGCCCCTGCGGGTTGGCGTGGCCGCCGCCCTTGAGCTGCTGACCTGACCAGATGGTGTCGCCGGTAGCCAGATCGACCAGACCGAAGGTGAAGCTCGTCGGGACGAGGTGGCCGTCGCCGACGATCCGACCGACGGACCAACCGCCGTTCTCGCTGCTGCGGTTGCTGTTGGTGAGGATGGTCACCGTCTGGCCGTCGCAGGTGAGTTCCATCTGCGTGATGCCGTTGCCGGCCGGATTCGGGTCGTAGCTGGGAGCCGCGAGGGCCGGTGCCGCCGTCGCGAGAGCGAGGGGGACGGACAGCGCCGCCGCTGCCAGGACTGGTTTTCTCATGGTTCGCCTTTCTGTGCTGAGAGCAAGAACTTGCATGCGCGCAGCACTGTCGACCTGCGGGGAGGGCCGCGCGGCCGACTTCCGGAAAATCGCTGCGCGTCATCACTCACCGTCACCCCGGCGGGACGCCTGCGATCCGTGCGACGCCTACGGCTCGACGCGGTTGCCGTGCTCGTCCCAGTGCGCGGCGACCTTCTTGCTCGGCTGCACCCGCGGCGGCTCGCCCGGCATCTTGGGGTAGTCGGGCGGGAAGTTCAGCTCGCCGCCGGGCAGGGACTCCCACAGCTCGAGCAGCGGGTCGATCGAGAAGGCCTGGTCGTCCAGGCCGGCCCACGGGTCGCCGTCCGCGAGCAGGTCCGGCACCGACGTGAGGTTGAACGCCGCAGGGTCGCGGACGTCGGCGAGCTGGGCCCAGGTCATCGGCGTGCTGACCGGCGCACCGGGACGCGCGCGCACGCTCCACGCGCTGGCGATGGTGCGGTCGCGGTTGTTCTGGTTGTAGTCCAGGAAGATCCGCGCGCCGCGCTCCTCCTTCCACCAGGCAGTGGTGACGCCGGTGTCCCGGCGCTCGAGCTCGCGGCCGAAGCCGATCGCCGCGTGCCGCACCTGCTCGAAGGTGTAGCGCGGCTCGATGCGCACGTAGACGTGCACGCCGCGGTTGCCGCTCGTCTTGGGGTAGCCGCGCAGCCCCAGCTCCTCGAGCAGCTCGCGCGTCACCTCGGCCACGCGCTGCGCGTCGGCGAACGTCGTGCCGGGCTGGGGGTCGAGGTCGAGCCGCAGCTCGTCGGGGTGGTCGACGTCCGGACGGCGCACGGGCCACGGGTGGAAGGTGAGCGTGCCCATCTGCGCCGCCCACACCAGCGCCGCCGGCTCGGTCGGGCACAGCTCCTCGGCGGTGCGGCCGCTCGGGAAGCGGATCGGCACGGTCTCGACGAAGTCGGGTGCGCCCTTGGGCAGCCGCTTCTGGTAGAAGCCGTCGCCCTCCTTGTCCTGCGGACCGGTGGCCAGGCGCATCCCCTCGCGCCACCCGTCGGGCCAGCGCTCCATCGCGGTGGGTCGCTGCCCGACGGCGCGCATCATGGCCTCGCCGACGGTGGCGAAGTACTGGCAGACCTGCAGCTTGGTGATCTCGGGCGTGCGCTGCGTCGGCTCGAAGACCACGCGGTCGGGGCTGGTCACGCGCACCGGGCGCACGCCGTGCGGACCCGCGACCTCGACGATCTCAGCAGCGCCCGCCATGTCCGAAACCTACAGGGTCTGGACCTCGCGGGGGCCGAGGTCTAGGGTCCAGGCACTCCCCCACTCCAGTCACCGAGAGGTGTCCATGACTTCCGCTCCGCCCATCGAGAGAGCGCTCTCACATCGACCCGTTCCCTGGGGCCGCCGCACGCTGGCGATCGCCGCAACCGCGCTGGCGCTGGCCCTCGCGACCGCCGGAGCGCTCGCCGCGCCCGCAGCCGCCGCACCGTCATCCGCCGGGCACGGCCACTCGACGTCCGCGCCCGACCTCGGCCCGAACGTCAAGCTCATCACTCCCGACATGCCGCAGGCCGACATCCAAGCGCTCGTCGACGGCATCGCCGCCCAGCAGGTCGACGACGAGATGGGCCGCGGTCGCTACGCGCTGCTGTTCGCGCCCGGCACCTACGGCTCGGCCGAGCACCCCCTCGTCTTCCAGGTCGGCTACTACACCGAGGTCGCGGGTCTCGGCGCGAACCCTGGCGACGTCGTCATCAACGGCCACGTCGACGTCTACAACCGCTGCCTCGCCGCCGACAACTGCATCGCCCTCAACAACTTCTGGCGGTCGCTGTCGAACCTCACGATCAACGTCGCCGGAGCCGAAGGCTGCCGCGCGTCCGGCGAGTTCTGGGCCGTCTCGCAGGCTGCACCCATGCGCCGCGTCGACATCACCGGCGGCAACCTCACGCTGATGGACTACTGCACCGCCGGCCCGCAGTACGCCAGTGGCGGCTTCATCGCCGACTCGCGCACCGGCTTCGTCGTCAACGGCTCGCAGCAGCAGTTCCTGGTGCGCGACAGCACCATCGGCGGCTGGTCGAACGCGGTGTGGAACCAGGTGTTCTCCGGCGTCGACGGCGCACCCGCGCAGTCGTTCCCCGACCCGCCGTACACGACGCTGCCCCGCACGTCCGTGAGCCGCGAGCGCCCGTTCCTCTACCAGGACGACGCCGGCTCGTACCGCGTGCTCGTGCCGGCGCCCCGCCGCGACTCCAGCGGCACCACCTGGGCAACGGGTCCGACCGCCGGCCGGTCGCTGCCGATCTCGAGCTTCTTCGTCGCGCGGCCCTCGGACTCGGTGACGAAGATCAACGCGGCCCTGGCCCGCGGGAAGAACCTGCTGCTAACGCCCGGTGTCTACTCGATCGACCGCACCATCCAGGTGCGGCGTCCGGGCACGGTGGTGCTCGGTCTCGGCTTGGCCACGCTCACCGCCGAGCGTGGCGCCGTGCCACTCGCCGTCGCCGACGTCCCGGGTGTCGACCTGGCCGGGTTCATGGTCGACGCCGGGCCCGTGCCCTCCCCCGCGCTGATGCGCATCGGCACGCGGCACGCGGCAGGGACGCCCGCTCGCCATCGCCCCGGCTGGAGCGACCCGGCTTACCCGACGGGCGTGCAGGACGTGTTCTTCCGCGTCGGCGGCCCCCACGTCGGCAAGGCCGATGTCGCGCTCGAGGTCAACAGCGACCACGTCGTGCTCGACGACATCTGGGCCTGGCGCGCCGACCACGGCCAGGGCGTCGGCTGGACCCTCAACACCGCCGACCACGGCGTCATCGTGAACGGCGACGACGTCACCGCCACCGGCCTGTTCGTCGAGCACTTCCAGAAGGACAACGTCATCTGGAACGGCGAGCGCGGCCGCACGGTCTTCTTCCAGAACGAGCTGCCGTACGACGCCCCGAACCAGGCGGCCTGGCAGCACGACGGCGTGCTGGGCTACGCGGCGTACAAGGTCGCCGACTCGGTGAAGGACCACGAGCTGTGGGGAGGTGGCAGCTACGTGTACACGAACGTCGACCCGTCGCTGCACGCCTCGCACGGGTTCGAGGTGCCGGTGACGCCGCGAGTGCGGCTGCACGACCTGCTGACCGTCCAGCTGGGTGCGGGCACCATCGACCACGTCGTCAACGACGTCGGTGCGACCGGCGAGGTCGGGGTTCCGAGCACCGTGGTGAGCTACCCGTGACGTGACGCGCGGGGCCGGCTGGGACGTCCTGGCCGGCCCCGCGCGTCTTGGGCGAAACCCACCGAACGCTCACCCGAAGTTCATGCTGCGGTGTCCGTCGGAGGCCTGTCGCGTGGCGAAGCGGCCTGGTAGAAACCGTTCGTCCCTTCTGTCAGGAGCGCACCCATGCCCATCAGGTCCACACGCCGGCTGATCGCCGGCCCTCTGGCGCTCGCCGTCGTCGGCGCAGGAGCCGTCGCCCTCGCCGCGCCGGCTCACGCCGTCTCCACGTCGGTCGTCATCAGCGAGGTGTACGGCGGCGGCGGTAACAGCGGCGCCACGTACACCAACGACTTCGTCGAGCTCTACAACCTCGGCGACACCCCCGTCGACCTGTCGACGTGGAAGGTGCAGTACTGGTCGGCCAGCGGCACCTCGGCGAGCAACACCACGACGCTGGCCGGCACCATCGCGCCGCAGTCGTCCTACCTCGTGCAGATGGCGGCCGGGTCCGGCGGCACGACGCCGCTGCCCACGCCCGACGCCACCGGCACGGCCCCGATGAGCAGCAGCTCCGGCCGAGTGCTCCTGCTGCAGGGCACCACGCAGGTCGACGGCGTCGCCTACGGCGCGACGACCACGCCGGTCGAGGGGCCGCCCGCCCCCGGCACCACCAACACGACGTCGGCGAGCCGCACCAGCCCCTGCACCGACACCGACAACAACGCCTCCGACTTCTCCCTCGGGGCCCCGTCGCCGCGGAACTCGGCCGCAGGCACGCTCGCCTGCACGCCGACTCCCCCGACGCCGGACGAGCCCGAGACGATCCCGCAGATCCAGGGCGCGAGCCACCTGTCGCCGCTCGTCGGCAAGCCCGTCAATGACGTCGAGGGCGTCGTGACGGCGGTGTCGTCCAGCGGGTTCTGGTTCCAGAACCCCACACCGGACGCCGACCCCGCCACGAGCGAGGGCCTGTTCGTCTACACCCGCAGGGCGGGTTCGGCCGCGGTCGGCGACCTCGTGAGCGTCGACGGCGCCGTCGCGGAGTACCGCGCGTCCAACGACAACCTCACGACGACCGAGATCACCGGGCCGAAGGTCACCGTCGAGTCGAGCGGCAACCCGCTGCCCGCGCCGGTGATCCTCGGCGTCGACCGCGTGGCACCGCCGCAGACGATCGAGCAGGGCGACCCGGGCAGCGTCGAGTACTCGGACGCGCCGTTCCGTCCCGACGTCGACGCCATCGACTTCTACGAGTCCATGGAGGGCATGCTGGTCGGCGTCCGTGACGCGCAGGTGGTCGGCCCGACCGCCCGCTTCGGCGAGATCCCGGTGGTGCCGGGGCAGCTCGCCGCAGGCGACGCCGTCCGCTCAGCCCGCGGTGGCGTCGTCTACAGCGGCTACGACCACCCGAACGCCATGCGCGTGCAGCTCGACGACGGGCTCATCGGCGCCGGCGCCATGCCGCTCGCGGACGTCGGTGACACGCTGGCGGGCGACGTGACCGGGCCGCTCGACTACTCGTTCTCGAACTTCAAGCTCGAGGTGACGTCGGTGCCGACCGTGGTCAGCGGCGGCCTGCAGCGCGAGGTGACGCGCCCGGCCAACCAGCACGAGCTGGCGATCGGCACCTTCAACGTCGAGAACCTCTCGCCGAAGGACCCGCAGACCAAGTTCGACCGGCTCGCCGGCCAGATCGTCCACAACCTCTCAGCGCCCGACGTCCTGGCGCTCGAGGAGATCCAGGACAACACCGGCCCGACGGACGACGGCACCGTGGCGTCCGACCAGACCGTCGCCCAGCTCGTGGCGGCGATCCAGGCGGCCGGCGGCCCGGCGTACCAGGCCCGCTGGATCGACCCGCAGGACAAGACCGACGGCGGCCAGCCCGGCGGCAACATCCGCTCGGTGCTGCTGTTCCGCACCGACCGCGGCCTGTCGTTCGTCGACCGCCCCGGCGGCGACGCGACGACGCCGGTGCAGGTCGTGGGCTCCGGCAACCGCACGTCGCTCTCGGCGAGCCCGGGGCGCATCGACCCGGCGAACCCGGCGTGGGAGGACTCGCGCAAGCCGCTCGTCGGCGAGTTCCGCTACCACGGCAAGTCGCTGTTCGTGATCGCCAACCACTTCGCCAGCAAGGGCGGCGACGACCCGCTGTTCGGCCGCTGGCAGCAGCCGACGCGGTTCAGCGAGAGCCAGCGCCACGAGCAGGCTCAGGCGGTGCGCACCTTCGTCGACCAGCTGATGGCGGCGGACGACGACGCGCGCGTCGTCGTCCTGGGTGACCTCAACGACTTCGAGTTCTCCCAGACCGCCGACATCCTCGTCGGCAGTGGCGACACGGCGCTGCTCGACCTGCCGCGCACCCTCGCGCCGCAAGAGCGGTACACGTACGTCTACGAAGGCAACAGCCAGGTGCTCGACCACATCCTGCTGAGCCCGGAGCTGGCCGGCTCGGAGAGCCACGGTGACGGTCACGCCTACGGCTACGACCTCGGTGAGCACCGCGGTCACCGGGCACGCTTCGACTACGACGTCGTGCACACCAACAGCGAGTTCCACGACCAGGACAGCGACCACGACCCGCAGGTCGTGCGCCTGGACCTCCGGGGCCGCTGAGTCCGCACCACAGCCAGCAGCGGGTTGACCGCAGCTCGCACCACGCACCGGGCCGGTCGGGAACTCTCCCGGCCGGCCCGGTGTTGTGCCGACGTGAGAACGCCGTGGAAAGGACGTGCCATGCAGCCGACCGGCCGCAGCTACCCCGTGACCATCGCCGACATCCAGTGGCGGGAGAAGCTCTCGCCCCAGGAGTTCCACGTGCTGCGCGAGGGCGGCACCGAGCCGCCCTTCGTCGGTGAGTACACCGACACCACCACCGAGGGCGTCTACGCCTGCCGCGCCTGCGGGGCCGAGCTGTTCCGCAGCGACACCAAGTTCGCCTCGCACTGCGGGTGGCCGTCGTTCTACTCACCCCTGGCCGACGACCGCGTCGAGTACCTCGAGGACCGCTCGATGGGCATGAAGCGGGTCGAGGTGCGCTGCGCGAGCTGCGGGTCGCACCTCGGGCACGTGTTCGAGGGTGAGGGCTACGACACGCCCACCGACCAGCGCTACTGCATCAACTCGATCTCGCTCACCTTGCAGCCCAAGCCCTGACCGCAGACGAGGTGGTCAGACGAGGTGGTCAGACGAGGTGGTCAGACGAGGTGGTCAGACGAGGTG